>NZ_JAPFCG010000023.1:0-114241 GCF_026240995.1 Pseudomonas sp. DCB_BI
AGGGAAGAAGAAAATGCAGGCTATCGCCGCCGTCATGCGTAAATACCTGACAGGTGCCTGGGCATGCATGCGTGGCGATGAGCCCTTTGATACGGCCAAGCTGTTCAGCGCTGAGCACCTCAAAAAAGCTTGACCGCCAACAGAGTATCTACGTTTGTTTCGGGCCAGTAACGCCTGTGACAGGCGCGCGCGACCGCCTTGTTTGTACGACGTGATATCGCGCCATGCGCCAAGGCGTTCGCGCGCAAATGCCCCAGGAATAATTGGCCCGAAAAAAACGTAGGAGCGAGCGCAGCTCGCGATGCGCCGCGCGGGCGGCGCTCGATCTCACAAACGACAAACATTCCAAGGCATGCGCCTGTCAGCCCAACCCCAATCTCGACCTGCGACATATTCGGCAAGGGATGTGGGAATGTGGACGGCCGTGGGCGTGAATAGACGATTGGCGGTTCGGAGAAATCCTGCCGGCCATATCCTGGGGCGCGATTATCAACAGGCTGGTCCTCGGGAAGTCCGATGTTCAAAGATTTTGGGTCATCGATGTTGTCATGTTTATGTACTTATTTGGTTACCGTTGCCCGCACATGGTGGCTTTTTTACTGAGGGTTTCCCCGCTAGGGTTGATGACGCAGCCGAGGGAAACCGGCTGCTGAAAAACGACCAACCCAAGGAGTGTTCACCCATGCGCAACAACGTTCTGTCGTACCTGCTGCTGCCGCTGTTCGCCAGCCTGTCGTTCTCCCTTAGCGCGGCGCCTGCCAGCACCACTGCCGTGGTCGAACCGGTGCCGATAGTGGCCCAGGCGCCTGCAGCGGAGGCGCCGCGGCTGGATCTGAACAAAGCGGATGCGCTGACTTTGCAGAAGGAGCTGAATGGGATAGGCAAGGCTAAGGCCGAGGCCATCGTCGCTTACCGCGAGGCCAATGGGCCGTTTGCTTCGGTGGATGAGTTGCTGGAGATCAAGGGGATTGGGAACGCACTGCTGGAGCGTAACCGGGAAAAGGTGATGGTGGAGTAACAGGGGAGGGGCCGGATTACTAATAATCTGGCCCCTGGCTGCGCGAAGTGACCAACGCCGCGGCCACCGGTATAGTCGCGTCCGATTACTGACCCACAAGCATAGGACGCTTACCTCTGATGTCGCAGAGCCATAAATTTGTCATCTGGATCCTGGTTATATCCATTGTCGTCGTATGCACGGCGGTTTTTGCATCAGGCACGTTAGCCATAGGCTTGGCCATTTTCATTAGCATCCTGATATGGCTCCTTCGGCCGTTGGTAATGCCCCCAGGCTACGGTATCAACAAAATTCGCATGGCCTGCTTGCTTGGCGCGATCGCGTTGACTGCAAGCGTAGGTGGTTGGGCGACTGCACTGGGTTCGGCGGTTGCCTCAGTGGTGGCCTCTCGGCAGCCTGAATGGTTGCCGGAATGGGTCAAAAATCTCAACTTTGATGTGACGACGCCAATTTCGGTGCTGGTGTTTTTCTATCTTGTCGTACTGACGGTGTTCTTTTTTACGCGTGACAAGACGATCGCAGGGAGCGATTCATCCCCACTGAAAGACGACTTTCCCGAGGAAAACTTTGAGAAAAAGCTGAAGGCGTTCTGTTCGATTCTGCGCAATGACCTCGTCACACTCGATAGGCAAAGCAATTGGAACCCAGAATACTATGCGGAGCTGGAAGCAGAGGTGGAAGTACTATCCAGCCACGGCGTCGCGACCCGCAAGAAAGTGCTGGACCTACAGGAGGCGATTCAGGTCGACAAAAAGCTGCAGTCATTCTTGCTGCTGGGGGTGCCAGGGGCTGGCAAAAGTGTGGCGTTGCGCAAACTTGCCCTGGATATGATGGATGAGGTGAGTGCCACGAACCGCATCCCCATCTATATCAACCTGAGGGAATGGGTACCGAAGCGCGTGGATGACAACGGGCGGGTCAGCTTCGATTTTCGCGATCTGAAGGCCTTTGTACTGGCGAGAATCACCAAAGACGACGACTTTCTCGAAGGGTTCGTGAACGACTACTTCGTGCGGCTGTGGCACTCGGGCAGGTTGTTCTTCATTTTCGACTCATTCGACGAAATTTCCGAGTTGCTCGACACGGGTCAGGATGAAGAAGTGGTAGATGCGTTGTCGCGGGTGATTTCCAGATTCATATCGGATCGCCCAGAATCCAAAGGCATTTTGGCTTCTCGCGTATTTCGCCGTCCTACGCAGTCATTCCTTGCGCAAAAAGTCCTGGAAATTCGCCCGCTTTCCGAGGCCAGTGTGCTGAATGGCTTGTCGCGGTTTGCCAGCTTCACACGGGATAAGGGCGTGAAGCTTTTCAGTGAACGTCGTGATCTCGTCCCACTGGTTCGCAACCCATTCATGATGGCGTTGCTTGGCGACTGGGTCAAAGACAACGCTGGTCTGCCGGACAATCAGGCGCAGATCTATGAGGGCTACATTTTAAAACGGCTTAAGCGGCGCGAACAACGGCTCGAAGAGGCGGGTGTAACCATCGCCGAGTTCATGAGCCTTGCTACAGAAATCGCCTGGTTTGTATTCTCTACTTCTTCGTATGGCCTCGAAGCACCTGTAAAGGATATCAGCAGCCACTTCGCGTCAGAAAAGGTCGAAGTCGTGCTCGCTACCTTGCGGGGCATTCGGATTGCCAGGGTTACTACGGGCGATGAGCAGTCTTTCGCATTTGTTCACCGGCGCTTTCTTGAATACTTCGTAACCCGAAGGTTGCTTGAAAATCCGGACGAAGCGCCGATTTCAGATATTCCTACAGACTCGAGAGGGCGCGACGCCTTGGTGCTCTATGCACAAATCTGCGAGCCCGACGAAGCTGAGCGGATCGCCCAATTGTGTTGGTATGACATCAAAGCTAGCTTCGATGTGGAAACGCAGCGGATGCGTGCAATTCACTGCTTGCGTTTCCTGGTTGATGCTTTTTGTTCCAGACGTGCCGCGGTGAAGTCTTTTGAGGCTGAGTTACACCAATTTGTCGGTGAACACGTCGAGCGCGGTGACAACCTGATTCTGGCCAAAATCTGCCTGGAAGCGACCGGCTTGTTGCCCGAGACCAAAACAGTACCCATGCTTTCACTGGCCCTTACCGGCGGCAATGATTGGTTGCAAGAGACTGCCTTCAGGGCGTGTCGACATCTGCCACGTGTAGCGCCGGAACTGGAGAAGGTGATCGTATCTTATCTGTTCGCCATACCCGATCTGAGGTTCTGGCGTGCGCGCAAGGGTATCCTGCTTGGCTTATCGTTGTCGGAGGCGTTGAAGGGGGTACATGCAATTGCCCGGAGGAGGGTCATCAACCTACAGGTATCGGTCGTTGCCGCCACCGTGTTGTTTGTGCTTTCACCTATGGTTTTTGCTTCTTCAGTCGTATACGCGTTGGCCATTTGCCTGGCAGGCCGAATATCTTCAATCGCGGACCTCGGCACCATCATTCGCACTTCTGACCCAAGTGCCGGAGAAAAATATGGCGCAGGTATTGTCAGGTCTTTGTTCCGGTCCGGGTACTGGGCAAGCTTGCCGTTCGTGACAAGAAATATAATATTCATCGTATTGCTAGTCATGGCGCTTATGAGTGTTCTTGGATTAACCCCGGTGAATAAAGCGTCGCCAGCCTGTTTGTATTCTTTGTGCTCGGATCATCCATTAGACTACCTTATGATATGTCTGGCTTTGTCGGTTCTGGTGCTCGACTACTTTTCTGTCACCCGTGCCGTACGCTCCCTGATACGTCAGGTCGCTCAAAGAGACTTTTGGATTTTCGTATGCGTCGCAGTTGGCTTCATAGCTGTGATTGCCGCGCTGGTTGGCCTGGCGATTTACTGGCTTGCCGCGTACGAAAAATACATTTTTGCGGCAGTCGGTGTAGGGATGTCGCTAATAGCTGCGATTAACCTTGCCCGCTTGGGCAAACAGGGCTGGCTGATGTTGAGTGACCGAAAAATGGTTGCAAAACAAGTACTTGCTGCCCAGGTTGTGCGCTCGGAAATTGCCCGCGTAATGGGGGAACTTCTTACGGATTACGGGCGTTTGCAATACATCCGCCGTCTGGAGGTGGAGCGTGTTGGCGTCGCGGGCGAATGGCCTGGAGACTTCAAGTTAGCAGTGGGGCAAGGCCAACCCATTACTGCCTTGGCGCGACTAGAGGAACGGTGGTTGGGACTGGATCGATGAATCCGATGTCACGGGCTGACCATTAACGTCAAACCGTGGTCGCACCCTACTCCAAGTGCCGGTGAGTCGCCGGCACCTTGGCTTAATGAGCACTCCAAGCGGCGTGCTGCAGTAATCATTACCGGTCCTGCGCATCCTTGGCATCCGCCTCCGCATTGCGCTCATGCACCTTGCGCAATTGCTCTTCAGTCAGCGGCAGTTTTTTTGCCGTGTCGCGCAGCATCATCAAGCCTCCGACGATGGAGCCGAGGGCTATGATGAGGATCAGCCAGGCATACCAGGGCATTGTCGTTCTCCTTTACGGGGTGATGGGCGGCGCTTGTATGAATTTTGAGCAATTGCCCATTCCAATGGTTCAATTATAGGAGCCAGCCCGTGCCGGGCCAATTCCGTGACCCGCGGGCCCCAAAGCCTGCGTCACATCGTTTACAATGCGCGCCGTTTTCGACTTGCAAAGAGACCCTGCCATGTCCGCCTGCCAGACGCCCCTGATCGTCGCCCTGGATTTCCCTACCCGTGAGGCCGCCCTGAAGCTGGCTGACCAGCTTGACCCTGCGCTGTGCCGGGTAAAGGTGGGCAAGGAGCTGTTCACCAGCAGCGCTTCGGGTATTGTCGAAACCCTGTGCGACAAGGGTTTCGAAGTGTTCCTGGACCTCAAGTTCCACGACATCCCCAATACCACCGCCATGGCCGTGAAGGCTGCAGCCGAGATGGGTGTGTGGATGGTCAACGTGCATTGCTCCGGTGGCCTGCGCATGATGGCGGCCTGCCGTGAAGAGTTGGCCAAGCGCAGCGGCCCGCAGCCGTTGCTGATTGGCGTGACGGTCTTGACCAGCATGGAGCGCGAAGACCTGGCCGGTATCGGCCTGGATGTTGACCCGCAAGAGCAGGTGCTGCGTTTGGCGGCACTGGCCGAGAAGGCTGGCATGGACGGTTTGGTGTGTTCGGCGCTGGAAGCCCCGGCACTGAAGGCGGCGCACCCATCGCTGCAGCTGGTGACCCCGGGTATTCGCCCCGCGGGCAGTGCGCAGGATGACCAGCGCCGTATCCTCACCCCGCGCCAGGCACTGGATGCCGGTTCGGACTACCTGGTGATCGGCCGTCCGATCAGCCAGGCGGCGGACCCGGCGCAAGCGCTGGCTGCGGTCGTCGCTGAAATACGCGGCTGAACCTGACCAATGAAAAGGGCTGCGGATGCAGCCCTGTTTCATTTTTGTGTCGTGCTATGAGCCCTGAGCTGTCGACCAGTCGATCCAGCCGAACTGCCAGGTAGCCAGGATGAATAGACCGAAGGCGATGCGATACCAGGCGAACGTCGCGTAGCTGTGGTTGGCGATGAACTTGAGCAGCGCACGTACGGCGATCATGGCGCAGATGAACGAGGTCACGAAGCCGATGGCGAATACCGGCAGGTCGCCGGGTTGGAACAGGTCACGGTACTTGTAACCCGAATACACTGCTGCGCCGACCATGGTCGGCATCGCCAGGAAGAACGAGAACTCGGTGGCCGCTTTGCGCGACAGGCCGAACAGCAGGCCGCCGATGATGGTGGACCCGGAACGCGATGTGCCTGGGATCATCGCCAGGCATTGGACGAAGCCGATCTTCAAGGCATGGGTCCAGCGCATGTCATCAACGTGGTCGACCGCCACGCGGTGGGTGCGGCGTTCGGCCCAGAGCATGATTACCCCGCCAACCACCAAGGCGGTTGCCACGGTGATCGGGTTGAACAGGTAGTGGTGGATCAGGTCGGCGAACAGCACGCCCAGCACCACCGCCGGCAGGAACGCCAACAGCAGGTTGCCCGTGAAGCGCCGTGCAGTGGGCTGGCTGGTCAGGCCGAACACCACTTCCAGTATCTTGCCGCGAAACTCCCACACTACTGCCAGGATCGCCGCCAACTGGATGATGATGTTGAACGCCATCGCGCGTTCACCGCCGAAATCTATCAAGTCGGCAACGATGATCTGGTGCCCGGTACTGGAGATTGGCAGAAACTCCGTGAGCCCTTCAACTACTCCCAGGATGATTGCCTGGAAGGCAGTCCATAAGTCCATTAATCCCCCGTTAGACCTTTGCTGCTTGCAAGGCCCATGTTATTGATTTACCGATGATTGCCGGATGAGCCGGCGAAGAAGATGTTGATGCGCGCCGGATGCTACCAGAGCAAGGGTTGGATGTGCGCGTCGGGAAATGGGATCAAGGCTACCAGGTGCCGTCTTGGGGTTTGAGGTGGTGCGTAAATCGAGCGCCGCCCGCGCGGCGCATCGCGAGCTGCGCTCGCTCCTACGTTTTTTTCGGGCCAGTCACGCCTGTGACAGGCGCGCGCGACCGCCTTGTTTGTACGACGCAATATCGCGCCATGCGCCCAGGCGTACGCGCGCAAATCCCCCAGAAATAACTGGCCCGAAACAAGCGTAGGAGCGAGCGCAGCTCGCGATGCGCCGCGCGGGCGGCGCTCGGTCTCACAGGCGTCACACCTCGCAAGGCATGCACCCTCAAACCCACCCCCCAATCAAACCTTCAACACCAACTTGCCAAAGTTCTCCCCACTGAACAGCTTCAACAACGTCTCGGGGAACGTCTCCAGCCCGTCCACCACATCCTCCTTGCTCTTCACCTGCCCGCTGGCCAGCCAGCCGGCAATTTCCAGCGCGGCCTTGCCGTAGTCCTTGGTGTAATCCATCACCACAAAGCCTTCCATGCGCGCGCGGTTAACCAGCAGCGACAGGTAGTTGGCGGGGCCTTTCACCGCTTCCTTGTTGTTGTACTGGCTGATTGCGCCGCAAATCACAATGCGTGCCTTGAAGTTGATGCGGGTCAGCACGGCATCGAGGATGTCGCCGCCGACGTTATCGAAGTACACGTCCACGCCTTTCGGGCATTCGCGCTTCAGGCCGGCCAGCACGTCTTCGGCCTTGTAGTCGATCACCCCGTCAAAGCCCAGTTCGTCCACCAGGTACTGGCACTTCTCGGCACCGCCGGCAATGCCGACCACGCGGCAGCCCTTGAGCTTGGCAATCTGCCCGACAATGCTGCCCACCGCGCCGGCCGCGCCGGAAACCACCACGGTGTCGCCGGCCTTGGGCTGGCCGACGTCAAGCAGGGCGAAGTAGGCAGTCATGCCGGTCATGCCCAGCGCCGACAGGTAGCGCGGCAGCGGTGCCAGGTTGGGGTCGATCTTGTGCAGGCCCTGGGGCTCGCCGGTGAAGTAGTCCTGCACCCCAAGGGCGCCGCTGACATGGTCGCCCGGCGTGTAGGCGGGGTGGTTGGAGGCAACCACTTCGCCCACGCCAAGGGCACGCATCACCTGGCCAAGGGCCACGGGCGGGATGTACGACTTGCCTTCGTTCATCCAGCCGCGCATGGCCGGATCCAGTGACAGGTACAGGTTGCGCACTAGCACCTGGCCTTCGCCGGGCTGTTCGGCAGGTACGTGCTCGAACGTGAAGTCGTCACGGCGCACGGCGCCGACGGGGCGCTTGGCCAGCAGGAAGCGGCGGTTGGTCTGGGTCATGGCGGGTCCTTGTGGGCAGTGGAGGGAGTCAGGCGTTCAATCTACCTTGTTGATGTAGGCAGGTCCTTAACATCACTGACAAGCATGGTAGCCCAACCGTTGGTGTGATGATGCTGCCCGGCCAAGCGGCGGCTGACTATGCTCAGCACCCCACCCCACCCTACCGTCACTGGAGCACGCGATGAGCATGACCTTTTCTGGCCAGGTAGCCCTGGTTACCGGTGCTGCCGCCGGCATTGGCCGGGCGACCGCCTTGGCGTTCGCCCGCGAGGGCTTGAAAGTGGTGGTGGCCGACCTTGACCCGGTGGGTGGCGAGGCGACCGTGGAGCAGATCCGGGCAGCGGGCGGTGAAGCGTCGTTCATTGCCTGTGATGTTACCCGCGACGCTGAGGTGCGCCAGCTGCACGAGCGGCTGATTGCGGCGTATGGCCGGCTGGACTACGCCTACAACAACGCGGGTATCGAGATCGAGCAGAGTCGCCTGGCCGAAGGCAGTGAGGCCGAGTTCGATGCGATCATGGGCGTGAACGTGAAGGGTGTCTGGTTGTGCATGAAGTACCAGTTGCCATTGCTGATGGCCCAGGGGGGCGGGGCAATCGTCAATACCGCGTCGGTAGCGGGGCTGGGGGCGGCGCCGAAGATGAGCATTTATAGCGCCTCCAAGCATGCGGTGATCGGCCTGACCAAGTCGGCGGCGATCGAGTACGCCAAAAAGGGCATCCGGGTAAATGCCGTGTGCCCGGCGGTGATCGACACCGACATGTTCCGCCGGGCCTACCAGGCCGACCCGCGCAAGGCCGAATTCGCTGCCGCCATGCACCCGGTGGGCCGCATTGGCAAGGTTGAGGAAATTGCCAGCGCCGTGCTGTACCTGTGCAGCGACGGGGCGGCGTTCACCACCGGGCATTGCCTGACGGTGGATGGTGGCGCGACGGCAATCTGAGGGGAACGCGCCGCCGGCTTCGCAGCTCGCCCTCTCCGTGCGCGGTCGGCACGGTCGCCCACGGGCAGGATTCCCTCGGCCAGCCCGTCCTCCAGTACGCAGTGCGACCTCGGCCAAGCTGATAGCGACACGCACATAGCTATTTGACACTATTCTGACGCCAGCCCCTTGTTCACTGGCTGGCAACGTTGCCACCCTTGGTCTTCGGGATAACCTGGCAGGCAGAAGGGGAATTGGCGATGGGCGCAACCAAGCACGGCGTGCTGGCCAACCTGGGCATGGCCCGCAAACTCGGCCTGGGCTTTGCCCTGGTGCTGCTGCTGACGCTGGCGGTGGCGGCCATTGGCATTGCCGCGCTGCACAGCGTAAGTCAGCGTTTTGAAGGTCTGCGTCAGCTGGCCCAGTTCAATACCGACCTGCTGCGCCTGCGCCAGCACGAGCAGGCGTTTGCCCTGCGCTCCGACCCCCGGCAGGTCGAGGCCTTGCGCACTGGCCTGCAGGGCTTGGTCGACCGCGCCCAGGGCTTGCCAGCGCTGGCGGCGGCACAAACCGACCTTGCTGCCTACGGCCAGGCCTTCGAGGCGTTTGTCGAGGCCGTGCAGGCCAAGGAGCTGGCGCTGGACATGGCCAGCTGGTCGGTTTCCAGCGTGGCCAACAACCTTGATGTGCTGCAAGCCGGTTTGGCCGATGATGGCGTTTACACGCTCAAGCAGTCACAGGGGCAGCAGGGCGGCGAGTTTCTGGAACAGGCCGCGCAGGTGGCCCAGGTATCGCGGCTGATGCTGCAAGCCATGGATGAAGCCCGGGTACGCCTGGAGAAAAGCCGCAAGGGCGAGGACGGCGTCAGCCAGGAACGCATTGCCCAAACCGTCGAAGCTGCCAGCCTGGTTGGCCAGCTACAGGGGGCGGTCGGCGATGCCGGCTACCAGAGCGTGCTGGGCGAAGTGGCCGGGCACATTGGTAGCTTCTCGGAAAAACTCAACGAATACACCGACCAGCTGGCCCGCGAGCAGGGCCTGAAGGCAGAGTTGCAAGCCAGCGCCGAACAAGCCACCGGGCGGGTCGACCAGGCCTATCTCGGCCAGCAGCAGGCCCTGCAGGGTGAACTGCAGCGCAATGCCGTTGCCATCGGCCTGGCCACGGTGCTGGCGCTGGTCGCAGGTGTGCTGGCGGCCTGGCTGATTACCCGTGCGGTGGTGGGCCCGCTCAAGCACGTGATTGCCCGTGCCCAGCGCATTGCTGCTGGCGAGCTGAGCTTTGATGCCCAGGCGCCGCGCCGCGACGAAGTGGGGCAGCTGATGCAGGCCATGCAGCAGATGGCTGCCGGGCTTTCCGGCATTGTCAGCGGTTTGCAGCAGGGCATCGAGCAGTTGGCCGGGAATGCCGAGGCGTTGTCGACGGTGACCGAGCAGACCAACCGCGAGGTTGGCAGCCAGAAAGAAGAAACCGAGCAGGTGGCGACAGCCATGCAGCAGATGACTGCCACTGTGCACGATGTGGCGCGTAATGCCGAAGAGGCCGCGCAGGCGGCGCAGGCAGCCGATGACAAGGTAGACGCTGGCCAGCAGGTGGTACGCCAGAGCATGCAGCGCATCGAGCAGCTGGCGGCTGCGGCGGAAACCGCCAGTGCGGGCATCGACAGCCTCAGCGCCGAGATCCACACCATTGGTGACGTGCTGGCCGTGATCAAGAGCGTGGCCGAGCAAACCAACCTGCTGGCGCTGAACGCTGCCATCGAAGCCGCCCGCGCTGGCGAGCAGGGGCGTGGCTTTGCCGTGGTGGCCGACGAGGTGCGTGCATTGGCCCGGCGTACCCGGCAGTCTACCGAGCAGATCGAAACCCTCGTGGCCAGCCTGCGCGGTAACGCGCAGCAGTCGGTGGCGCAGATCCGCGGCAGTACCGAGCTGGTGCGCCTGGCCGTGGCCGATGCGCTGCAGACCGAAAGTGCGCTGGGCAGCATTGCGGCGGCGGTGTCATTGATTCAGCAGATGAACCAGCAGATTGCTGCGGCGGCAGAGCAGCAGAGCTCGGTGGCGGAAGAGATCAGCCGCAGTGTCACGCAGATCCGCGGCAGTGCCGACCAGGCGGCGTTGGCGATGCAGGACAATGCCCGCTCCAGCATCGAACTGGCGCAACTGGGTACTGACCTGAAGGGGATGGTGGGGCATTTCAGGCTTTAGGTGGCCTGGCGGGGGATGTGTGTTGGTTTTGAGATCGCGCGCCGCGCGGGCGGCGCTCGGTCTCACCCTCGACACCACTCTACCGTCATACCCTACGCGGCCCCAGAATCACCAAAGCCAACACCCCCGCCACAATCCCCCAGAACGCCGAACCAATCGAGAACAAGGTCAGCCCCGAAGCGGTCACCATAAAGGTAATCACCGCCGCCTCACGCTCACGCGCCTCGCTCATGGCCACGGTCAACCCGTTCATGATCGAACCGAACAGTGCCAATGCCGCAATCGATAGCACCAGCTCTTTCGGCAACGCCGCAAACAGTGCCGCCAACGTGGCGCCGAACACCCCGGCAATGCCGTAGAAAATCCCGCACCATACTGCCGCGGTGTAGCGTTTGCCGGGGTCTTCATGGGCATGCGGGCCGGTGCAGATCGCCGCGCTGATCGCTGCAAGGTTGATCCCGTGCGAGCCGAACGGCGCCAGCAGCAGCGAGGCAAAGCCGGTAGCCGAAATCAGCGGCGAGGCCGGCACCTGATAGCCGTCAGCGCGCAGCACGGCCACGCCGGGCATGTTCTGCGAGGTCATCGCCACCACGAACAGCGGAATGCCGATACTGATGGTTGCCGCCAGCGAGAAGCTAGGCGTGGTCCACACCGGCTTGGCCACTTCCAGGTGGAAGCCGCTGAAGTCCAGCAGGCCCAACGCACCGGACAACGCCGTACCCACCAACAGCGCGGCCAGCACGCAGTAACGCGGCGACAGGCGTTTGACCAGCAGGTAGCTGAAGAACATCCCCAGTACCAGCAGGGTACGGTGCTGCGCGGCCACGAAGATTTCGCTACCGATCTTGAACAGGATGCCCGCCAGCAGTGCCGAGGCCAGCGAGGCCGGAATACGCTTGACCAGGCGCTCGAAACTGCCGGTCAGGCCGCACACCAGGACCAGCACCGCGCAGGTAATGTAGGCACCAATGGCCTCGCCGTAGCTGACCCCACCCAGGCTGGTGATCAGCAGGGCAGCGCCGGGGGTGGACCAGGCAATGGTGATCGGCGTGCGGTAACGCAGGGACAGGCCGATGCTGCACACCGCCATGCCGATCGACAGCGCCCAGATCCACGACGAAATCTGCGCAGTGGTCAGCCCGGCCGCCTGGCCGGCCTGGAACATCAGCACCAGCGAACTGGTGTAGCCGGTGAGCATGGCGATAAAGCCGGCCACCACCGCCGACGGCGAGGTGTCTGCCAAGGGCCGCAGGCGTGCGGAAGTGGCATCGGTCATGAACAAAATCCTTGTAAAGGTGTAAGCAGTTTTTTCAGACTACAGCGGGCAAGGTTGATCCTTGCCATACAGCGGCCATTGCATTTAGCCGTACAGTCACCAACTATTGGGCGCAATTGCAAAACTGCTTGGCAGTGGAGGGGCGATGTACAAGGTCTATGGCGACTACCAGTCGGGCAACTGCTACAAGGTCAAGCTGATGCTCAGCCTGCTGGGCCGGCCGTATGAATGGCACCCGGTGGACATTCTCAAGGGTGAAACCGAAACGCCCGAGTTTCTGGCGATGAACCCTAACGGCAAGGTACCGGTGCTGGAGCTGGAAGACGGCAGCTACCTGTGGGAGTCCAATGCCATTCTCAACTACCTGGCCGATGGGAGCGAGTTCCTGCCCGCCGAGCCGCGGCTGCGTACGCAGGTGTTGCAGTGGCAGTTCTTCGAGCAGTACAGCCACGAGCCCTACATTGCCGTGGCGCGCTTCATCCAGTTTTACCTGGGCTTGCCGGACGAGCGCCTGGAGGAATACCGCAAGCTGCACAAGGGTGGCTACAAGGCGCTGAAGGTGATGGAGCGGCAGTTGCAGATGACGCCGTATCTGGTCGGCGAGCAGTATTCGATTGCTGATGTGGCGTTGTACGCCTACACCCATGTGGCGCAGCAGGGCGGGTTCGACCTGGCAGAGTACCCGGCGGTAAGGGCCTGGCTGGAGCGGGTCAGCAGCCACCCCCGGCATGTGCCGATGGTGGGATAGTCCAGGTTTATCTTCAGCCTGTACTGGCTTCTTCGCGGGTAAACCCGCTCCCACACGGGTACCACAGGGCTCAATACTGTGGGTGCCTGTGGGAGCGGGTTTACCCGCGAAAGGGCCAGAACAGGATGCCTACAAACCGTCAGGCCGACGCAAACCGCTCATCCAGGTAAGCAATGATGGCCTTGGACTCGTACATCCAGGTCACCTTGCCAGCGTCTTCGATACGCAGGCACGGCACTTTCACCCGACCGCCGCCTTCTTCCAGGGCCTGACGGTGCAGCGGGTCGTTCTTGGCATCGCGCAGCGCCACTGGCACGTTCAGGCGGTGCAGGGTGCGGCGGGTCTTGACGCAGAATGGGCAGGCATGGAACTGGTACAGCGCCAGGCCCTTGGCCGCTTGCTCGACGCGGGCCTGGGCGGCGGCGTCGCGCTTGCGTTTGGCCGGGCGGCTGATCCAGTCACCGAACACGATAAGCTGGCCGAGGCCAACCCGCAGGGCTTTGACGATCATGGGCAACTCCTGAAATGCAAAAGCCGACCCGCAGGGGTCGGCTCGGGGTCAGCAGCCAATCACTTGATCAGGCTGAGGAACTCGCTACGAGTGGCAGCATTTTCGCGGAACTCACCCAGCATCACCGAAGTGATCATGGTCGAGTTCTGTTTTTCGACGCCGCGCATCATCATGCACATGTGCTTGGCTTCGATAACCACGGCCACGCCGGCGGCACCGGTAACCTGCTGGATCGCCTCGGCCACCTGGCGGCTTAGGTTTTCCTGAATTTGCAGGCGACGGGCGAACATGTCGACGATGCGCGCCACCTTCGACAGGCCCAGTACCTTGCCCTTGGGCAGGTAGGCCACGTGCGCCTTGCCGATGAACGGCAGCATGTGGTGTTCGCACATCGAATACAGCTCGATGTCCCGGACCAGTACCATTTCGCTGTTGTCAGAGCTGAACAACGCGTTGTTGGTGACTTCTTCCAGGGTTTGCTCATAACCGCGGCAAAGGTACTTCATCGCCTTTGCAGCCCGCTTGGGCGTGTCGAGCAGGCCCTCACGGGAGACGTCCTCGCCCAGCTGGCTGAGGATCTCGGTGTAGTTCTGTTCCAGGGACATGGATCTACCTGTGGGGAAAAAAACGCAAAAACGAAGGGTACGGCGCTGCGCGCGGCGCTGCAAGCACGGCGTTACTCGTCGCGGCCTTCGAGCATGGTTCGCTTGAGCATCACATAGACCGCACCAGTGCCGCCGTGGCGGGCGCTGCACGAGGCAAAACCGAGCACTTGCGGGTGCTGGCGCAGCCAAGTGTTGACGTGGCTCTTGATCATCGGGCGCTTGCCATCAAGGCGCGCAGCCTTGCCATGGGTCACGCGCACGCAGCGGACTTCGAGCTTGGTGGCTTCGGCGATGAAGTCCCACAGGGTTTCACGCGCCTTTTCCACGGTCATGCCGTGCAGGTCGAGGCTGCCTTCGAACGGGATCTGCCCCAGCTTGAGCTTGCGCAGCTGGGTTTCCTGCACGCCGTCGCGGCGCCACATCAGTTCGTCTTCGGCGCCCACGTCGATGACAAACTGGTCGGACATGCCGTCGATGACCAGGGCCTTGTCACTGCGTACGGTCGCGGCCTGGCGCAGGCCGGCCAGCTGCTGGCGGTCGGCCTTGGGCTTGCCGACTTCGGCGCGGTCGTGGCGGATCGGCTTCACGCCGCGCACTTCGGCCTTGAACAGGGAAAAATCGTCGTCTTGCATGGTGCCTCCACGTGGGCGGCGTAGTTTACGCGACTGTGGGGCGGTGTGCAGCCTGTGCTGGCCCTTTCGCGGGTGAACCTACCCCCACAACCACCGCGCAAGCAGCGTTTCAGTCGTGTTTTTTCATCAGGTGGGGGGACAGGTTCAGCTCGCGCCCGCGGCGCAGGCGAATGCGGCTGCGCCGCCAGAAACGTACGCCCAGCCACAGCAGCAGCAGGCCGGCCACGGTCAGGATGCCGGACAACGGTTTGTTGGCATTGAGTTCCTGCAGGGCAGGGTAGTTGCCCAGCAGCCCGGCGACGCCGGCCATGGCCAGCAGCACGCCCAGGGTCGCCAGCAGGGCCGACAGGCCGGCTGCCAGGCGCGCGCCCCAGTTACGCGGTTGGCGCGGGCGCAGGCGCTTGGCGTCGAAACTGCCTTTGAGCTTCATTCCGCTCTCCTCTGTGGATATCCGGAATTCGACCTGCTGCCGCCCATCGGGTTCCGCCCGGCTGCCGGGCGGTCGTGCCAGCGCCTCAGATCAGGCTGGAGGTAGGGGCCACGCAAGCGAAGTTGTCGGCCATCACGGCCATTTCGCACTGGTGAATCTGCGCGGCCGGGATCACCCCGTCCTTGAACGCCAGGTCGCGGGTTGCCGAAGCGTCTTCCACCAGCGTGCACCGGTAACCATAGTCCTTGGCGCGGCGAACGGTAGTGCTGACACTGGAGTGGCTCATGAAACCGCAGACAATCAGGTCCAGGTGGCCCAGCTCCTGCAGCGTTTCGTGCAGCTTGGTGTTCTTGAATGCGTTGGGCATGCGCTTTTCGATGACAATTTCGCCTTCCAGTGGCTCCAGCCCTGGAATGAACTGGCCAGCCGGCCCCTGTGGGTCGAAGCGGCCACCCACCGTGCCCAGGTGGCGAACATGGATGATCGGACGGCCGCTTTTGCGCGCGGCGTCGAGCAACCTGGCGATGTTGGCCACGGCCTCGTCCATGCCCGACAGCTGCAGGGGACCACTGAGGTACTCCTTTTGCGCATCGATGATGATCAGGCTGGCGTGGCTCAGCTTGGCCGGCGGGTAGTCGCGGCCAGTGAGGCGGAACATCGTGGTTGGAACGGACATCAAGGGCTCCTTGGAAGGGCTTTTGTACACCTATTCTCCCTTGCATTGGCGCCAATGGGAATGGTTGACAACGCAAGCGGCATGGTTACTGGCCTGTGGCTAGCCCGCAGACGATCCGATGGAACAAATGTGAGCCCCGGGCTGTTAGACTTTTGTCCGGTCTGAATTAGGAGTACCCCGTGATCACATCCCGTCTGCGCACGCTGCGCGACTATATCCGCTGGGCGGTCAGCCGCTTCCACGAGCACGACCTGTTCTTCGGCCACGGTGCCGACAACGCCTGGGACGAGGCCCGCCTGCTGGTGCTGGGCGCGGTGCACCTGCCATGGGAGGTGGCCGACAGCTACCTGGACTGCATGCTCGAGGACGACGAGCGGGTACGCCTGCAGCACCTGCTCAAGCGCCGTATCGAAGAACGCGTGCCAGCGGCCTACCTGCTGGGTGAGGCGTGGTTCTGCGGTATGTCGTTCATTGTCGACGAGCGGGTGCTGGTGCCGCGCTCACCGATTGGCGAGCTGATCGAAAAGCGCTTCGAACCCTGGTTGGCCAGCGAGCCGGCGCGCATCCTCGACCTGTGTACCGGCTCGGGCTGCATCGGCATCGTGGCTGCCGACGTGTTCCCCGAGGCCGAAGTCGTGCTGGCCGACCTGTCGTTCCAGGCCCTGGAAGTGGCCAACCAGAACATCGAGCGCCACGGCCTGGACACCCGCGTGTACACCGTGCAGGGCGATGGCTTTGCCGGCTTGCCGGGGCAGCGTTTCGACCTGATCCTGTCCAACCCGCCGTATGTCGATGCCGAAGACTTCGACGACATGCCGGCCGAATACCATCACGAGCCAGAGCTTGGCCTGGCCTGCGGCAATGATGGCCTGGACCTGGTACGGCGCATGCTGGCCGAAGCGGCCGACCACCTGACGGACAAGGGCTTGCTGATTGTCGAGGTGGGCAACAGCCAGGTGCATGTCGAGGCGCTATACCCTGAGGTGGACTTTGCCTGGCTGGAATTCGAGCGCGGCGGGCATGGGGTGTTCATGCTGACGGCCGAGCAGTGCCGCCGGCATCAGGAGTTGTTCAAAGCCCGGGTCTGATTGCGAAGGGGGGCTGCTTTGCAGCCCATTCGCGAGCTTGCCCGCAAGCAGGCGACGCGGTGTCAGCGGGTGGCAATCCAGATCAGCAACCCCGCTTGGAACATTGCAAACGCCACCAGGCAGGTAATGGTGAAGCGCAAGCCGCCATCTTCGCGCCGGTACTTGGCCACTCGCTCATCCCGCTCGCGCAGCTGCCCTTCCATTTCCTGCAGCTGCTGGTCCGCCTGCTGCAGAAGGTGGGCGGCATCCAGGATCTCTACCCGTTGCAAGCGCTCACTGTTCCAGGCCGCCTTCAACTGGCCTGCCGGCATGTCCACGGTGCGGCCCTTCAAGTGCTGGTTGTCCTCGTACTCCACCTCGATCCCCACCCCGCGCAGGCAGTTGTCACGACGCAGGCGTGAATCCTCGTTCAGCGCATCCTTGCTCGGCAGCGCCATGCCCTCTACCTGGTAGTGCGACCACTTGCGCTGCAACCATTGCGCGGCCTGGGCCAGCATGAAGCGGCCGATGCCACGGTTGACCGGCTCAATTTGCAGGCCGTGTTCGCTGCCAATGCGTACCCGGCGTTCGGCATGGTCGACGCGGATGTCGAGGCGGTTCTGCTCTTTGTGTACCTTCTGCCCAGGCAGGGTGATTTCCATGCGCAGCAGGCTGTGCGCCTTGTCGTGGCGCTCGGCGTAGCCAAACTGCACAAAGCGCAGCGGCCGCGCACCGGTACTGCGGTCGATGGGCAGGGCGGCGAGGCGCAGCAACTGGAAGTGTTCGGCGGTTAGCTCGGCCCAGGGCAGGGCAGGGCTTTGCTGAGGTTCTTCGGCCGGTTCTGCGGCGACGGGGGCGGTGGTCATCAGGGCTTGTCCTTGGATACGGGCAGGCGGCAGGGGCTGCGTGAGCAGGCCCAACGCGCCGCTAATACCGCAATTATCGGCCGTCCTGGCCAAGACCTGAGGGTCAGGCCGATGGCAAATGTTGGATGAACGTCACAATCTGCTCACCCAACTCGCGCGCCAGCGGCAATTCGGGGTTGAGGTAACTGTCGCGTTGTTGGCTCATGTCCTTGGGGCTGATGCGCAGCATATGGTTCATGCCGTCGATCAGTACCAGTTGCGCATCCGGCTTGGCCGTTTTCAGGCGCTCGGCATCGGCCACGTCCACCTGCACGTCGTTGCGCCCCTGCACGATCAGCGCCGGCATGGGCAGGCGGGCAAAGGCGGCTGCCGGGTTTTGCTGGAATAGCGATATCAGGTACGGCTGCACGCTGGGGCGGAACACTTGGCGCAGTGGTGCCGGTACCTCCAGGCTGGTCTGCCCGGCCTGCAGGCGGTCGAGCAGGGCGCTGCCACTGGCCAGCTGCGCGGGTGGCAGGCGTTGGGCCAGCTGTTCGCGCAGTACATCAGCCATGGGTCGGCCACTGCCGGCCAGCGTGATCACAGCGCTGGCGCCGGCCTGTTCGGCGGCCAGGCTGGCGATCAGCGCGCCTTCGCTGTGGCCGATCAGGATCAGCGGGCCGAAGCGCGGGTCAGCCTTGAGCTTGTGGCTCCAGGCGACCACATCGGCCACGTAGCGCTCCACGGTCAGATCACGCTCGTCGGGTGTCGCCGGCTGGCTGGCGGCCACACCGCGCTTGTCGTAGCGCACGCTGGCGATGTGTTCGCCGGCCAGCAGCAGGGCCAGGCGCTTGAGGTTGTCGACCCTGCCGGACGCCGGGTTGTTGCCGTCGCGGTCGGTAGGGCCGGAGCCGGCGATAATCAGCACCACGGGGGGCGGGGTGGCTTGTTGTGGCAGCAGCAAACTGCCGTGCAGCACGCCTTGGCCGGTGTCGAGGTCGATCGGGCGTTGCAGCACGGTAGGGGCTGCTGCCTGGGCCAGGCCGGTGCACAGCAGGAGGAGAAAGGCGACGAGGCGCGACATCATGTGGTTACTACATGGGGAGATGGAGATTTGACCCAATGTTTGCGGGAAGGTTCTGGGGCTGTGCAGCGGGTGGCGGTGCTGTGAGAGCGGGCACACGTCAAGAGCCAGCACAGGCGAGCAAAGCATCTGTATACTGCCGCTTTCGTCCATTTCAGGCAGATCTCGCGGAGCGTCCATGTCCGGCAATACCTACGGCAAGCTGTTCACTGTCACCACCGCTGGCGAAAGCCATGGCCCGGCGTTGGTCGCCATTGTCGATGGATGCCCTCCGGGCCTGGAAATTTCCCTCGCCGACCTGCAGCACGACCTTGACCGGCGCAAGCCCGGCACCAGCCGGCACACCACCCAGCGCCAGGAGGCTGACGAGGTTGAAATCCTCTCCGGCGTGTTCGAAGGCCGCACCACCGGCTGCTCGATCGGCTTGCTGATCCGCAACACCGACCAGAAGTCCAAGGACTATTCGGCGATCAAGGACCTGTTCCGCCCGGCCCACGCCGACTACACCTACCACCACAAGTACGGCATCCGCGACTACCGCGGCGGCGGCCGCAGCTCGGCCCGCGAAACCGCCATGCGCGTAGCCGCGGGCGCCATCGCCAAGAAGTACCTGGCCAGCCAGGGCATCACCGTGCGTGGCTACATGAGCCAGCTGGGCCCGATCGAAATCCCGTTCAAAACCTGGGAGTCGGTGGAGCAGAACGCCTTCTTCAGCCCCGACCCGGACAAAGTACCGGAGCTGGAGGCCTACATGGACCAGCTGCGCCGTGACCAGGATTCGGTAGGTGCCAAGATCACCGTGGTCGCCGAAGGCGTCATGCCTGGTCTTGGCGAGCCGATTTTCGACCGCCTGGATGCCGAACTGGCCCATGCGCTGATGAGCATCAACGCCGTGAAGGGTGTTGAAATCGGCGCAGGGTTCGCCAGTGTCGCCCAGCGCGGTACCGAACACCGTGACGAACTGACCCCGGAAGGCTTCCTCAGCAACAATGCCGGCGGCATCCTGGGGGGGATCTCCTCGGGGCAGCCGATCGTTGCCCACCTGGCGCTGAAACCGACGTCCAGCATCACCACCCCGGGCCGTTCCATCGACGTCGATGGCAACCCGGTGGACGTCATCACCAAAGGCCGCCACGACCCGTGCGTGGGCATCCGCGCCACGCCAATCGCCGAGGCGATGATGGCTATTGCGCTGATGGACCACCTGCTGCGCCACCGTGCGCAGAATGCCGATGTGCACGTGAATACCCCGGTGCTGGGCCAGCTCTGATTCGTCTGCACCGGCCTGTTCGCGTGCAAGTTCGCGAACAGGCCGGTGCAGGAAACAACCTGATTGGCTGAACCCATGCCCGCAATCCCCTACTGGCGCCTGTCCAGTTTCTACCTCTTCTACTTCGCCCTGTTGGGCTCCACCGCCCCCTTCCTGGCGCTGTACTTCGACCACCTGGGCTTCTCCCCGGCGCGCATTGGCGAGCTGGTGGCCATCCCTATGCTGATGCGCTGCATTGCCCCCAACCTGTGGGGCTGGCTGGGCGACCGCAGCGGTCAGCGCCTACTGATCGTGCGCCTGGGCGCGCTGTGTACCCTGGCCACCTTTTCGCTGATTTTCTTCGGCAAGAGCTACGCCTGGCTAGCGTTGGTGATGGCCCTGCATGCGTTTTTCTGGCATGCCGTGTTGCCCCAGTTCGAGGTCATTACCTTGGCCCACCTGCACGGGCAGACCTCCCGGTACAGCCAGGTTCGGCTGTGGGGCTCGATCGGTTTCATCCTTACGGTGGTCGGCCTGGGCCGGCTGTTCGAGTGGCTGAGCCTGGACATCTACCCTGTGGCGCTGGTCACGATCATGGCCGGTATCGTCGCTGCCAGCCTGTGGGTGCCCAATGCCCAGCCGGTGGAGCAGGGCGAGCGCAGCAATACGGGTGGTTTCCTGCAGCAGTTGCGGGCACCCGGGGTAGTCGCCTTCTATGCCTGCGTGGCGCTGATGCAACTGAGCCACGGGCCGTATTACACCTTTCTCACCCTGCACCTGGAGCACCTGGGCTACAGCCGTGGCGCCATTGGCCTGCTGTGGGCCCTGGGCGTGGTGGCCGAAGTGCTGATGTTCATGCTGATGAGCCGCCTGTTCGCCCGCTTCAGCGTGCAGCGGGTGTTGCTGGCCAGTTTCCTGCTGGCGGCCGGGCGCTGGCTGCTGCTGGGCAACCTGGCCGGTGAGCCGGCGGTGCTGATCTTCGCCCAGCTGCTGCACGCGGCCACCTTCGGCTGCTTCCACGCAGCCAGCATCGCCTTCGTGCAGGCCAGTTTCGGCGCCCGCCAGCAAGGCCAGGGCCAGGCCCTGTACGCTGCGTTGTCGGGTACCGGCGGCGCACTGGGCGCATTGTATTCGGGCTACAGCTGGAAACTGCTGGGGCCCACCTTCACCTTTGGTATGGCCAGTGCCGCAGCCTTGGCTGCAGCCGTTATCATAGGCCTTTGTGCGCAACCGACCAGGACCCGCCCCTGATGAGCATTCTCTGCGTTTTTCACCCCGCCAGCCCGGACCTGCCGAACAAGGTGCTGACCCACCACGATGACATTGCCGCCACCCTCGCCGAGCACGGCGTGCGCCTGGCGCATGCCGAGCATGGGCTGCGGGTGCGCCCGGGCACTGCCCAGGCAGAAGTGCTGGAGGCCTGCCGTGCTTATCTGGACCAGCTGATGACGGCGCATGGCAGCCAGGCCTTCGTGGTGCTCAACCGTGACGGTGAAGACCCGACGCAGGTCGATGTGCGTGATGAGCATGTGCATGACGCCGACGAGGTGTTTGCCGTGGTCAGTGGCCGGGCGCAGGTAGGCCTGCGTTTGGCGGATGGGGTGTATTCGGTGCTGTGCGAGAAGGGAGACCAGCTGGTAGTGCCGGCCGGGATCCGGCGCTGGGTGGAACTGGGTCAGACGCCGTTTTGCCTGGCGTTGCGCCTGTATGGCAGCGAGCAGGGCGTGCAGGCGCGGTTTACCGGGGATGTGACGTCACGGGCGTTTCTGGGAATCGACGAGTTGTAATCGCATTGCCGGCCTCTTCGCGGGCTCACCCGCAAGGAGGCCAGTCAAGCCGTTACAAAACTCAGCGGTAGGTCGGGAGGGCAAAGCGCTGCTGGCTTTGCAGCATGTTGATCACGGGCAGTTCACTGGCCTCCTCGGCCAGGTCGCGGCGGATTGCACTGATCGCCCACGACAGCTGCTCGGCACTGTGCAGTTGGCCATAGGTCAGCACCCGGCGGGTAACCTTGCCATCAGCAGCGCGCAGGGTCAGCAGCACGCCGCCATCGGGGCGGGCTTGGGTATTTACCTGGTAGGCCGAAAATACCGAGACGAACTTTTGCTGAATGAGGTCCATATCAACTCCTGGCTGTAATGTGGCAGACGTGAGTTGAATGTTGCAGCGACCGTGCCAGAACCTTACGGTCTTAAAATTCCAGCAAAAACAGGGGTTTAAGTGTTTTTTTCAGAAGCGGCATCGTGCAGGCTGCATGGTCGTGCATTTTGCACAGTGCATTTTGCATGGTGGGGGCTTTACCTATCGATGCAATAGAATCTGAACCTTTGACCGCATCGGCGTGCCTGACAAACACTTGGGCAATCATTTCTGCCAGGAGGTTCCCGATGTCCAGCCAAACCGCGCCCGCCACCATGACCAATGACGAGACCGCCGCCTTTGCCGAGCAAGTGTTCGAACGTGCCCGCCAGGGCGATGCCGAAATGCTCGGGCGCCTGCTTGCCAGCGGCCTGCCAGCCAATTTGCGTAACCACAAGGGCGACACCCTGCTGATGTTGGCCAGCTACCACGGCCACCATGAAGCGGTCAGGGTACTGCTGGCGCAAGGCGCCGACCCACTGATTGCCAATGACAACGGCCAACTACCGATTGCTGGTGCGGCGTTCAAGGGTGACCTGGCGATGATCCGCCTGCTGCTGGAGCACGGCGTGCCGGTGGACGCTGCCGCACAGGACGGGCGAACTGCGCTGATGCTGGCGGCCA
Organism: Pseudomonas sp. DCB_BI; assembly: GCF_026240995.1. Taxonomy (NCBI): domain Bacteria; kingdom Pseudomonadati; phylum Pseudomonadota; class Gammaproteobacteria; order Pseudomonadales; family Pseudomonadaceae; genus Pseudomonas; species Pseudomonas sp. DCB_BI. The sequence goes on from NZ_JAPFCG010000023.1 coordinate 22,718, forward strand.
TGTTCAACCGCTGCGAAATCCTCGACTACCTGGTGGACCAGGGGGCCGACCCGGCGCGCCAGGATGCCCGCGGCGCCACTGCGCTGATGGCGGCGCAGACCATGGGTGCAGTGGATGCTGCCGCGCGGCTGCAAGTGCTGGCCGGCTAACCGCCAGGGGGCATTTGCGGCTATCCTTGGCGACTTTTCACCCGTCGCAGGCCCCCTTCATGAAAACTCAGTTGCTCGAATTCATCAGCCTTATTGGCGCTGGCTGCATGCGCGAGGCCGACATCGAGCGCATCGCCGACGAGGCTGCCCAGGCCTACGCCGACCCGGCCGCCTTCCTGGCCGCCAACCCCGATATCAACTACGACGACAGCTTCCCTATCCCGCTGGGCGAGTGGGTGGTGCTGGGCAGCCTGCCGGACACCGTGGTGTTCCAGGCCGACAGCTACCAGGACCTGTTCCAGCAAATCAGCGAGTCGTTCGACAACAGCGTGCCGTTTACCCTCAAGCCCAAGCAACTTGCCCGCACCGAGCCGCTGACTGCGCTGAACCGCATCCAGGTACAGATGGGCGCGCTGAACAAAGAGGCCGGGGGGTATGTGCTGCTGAATTTCAGCCAGTTGCTGGATGACGAACTGCAGATGGTGATGGTGGGGCAGCATGACCTGGCGCGGGTGCTGGAGTTGGGCGCAGAGGTGGGCATCAAGGTGGAGCCGGCCCTGGAAGCCCTGAAAGTCGCTGTACACATCTAACGCCTGTCAGGGCCCTTGTGGCAGGGGCCGGTGTTCAGCCTCAGCCCAGTGCGGTGTCGAGGAACATCATCACCGCAAACCCGCCCATCAAGCCCAGTGTCGCCGCTGTCTGGTGGCCGTTGCGGTGGGTTTCGGGGATTACCTCGTGGCTCACCACAAAGATCATCGCCCCCGCCGCCAGGCCCATGCTGATCGGGTAGGCGAGGGCGAAGCCGGTGGAGATCCCCAGCCCGATCACCGCCCCCAGCGGTTCCATCAGCCCGGAGCCGATCGCCACCAGCGCCGCCTTCAGGTTCGACAGCCCGGTAGCGCGCAGGGCCAGCGCCACGGCCAGCCCTTCGGGGATGTCCTGGATGGCAATGGCACTGGTCAACGGCAGGCCGATGTTCATGTCGCCATTGGCGAAGCTCACGCCAATGGCCATGCCTTCAGGCAAGTTGTGCAGGGTAATCGCCAGAACGAACAGCCACACCCGGCTGATGCGCTCGGCCTCGGGCCCGCATGGGCCGGTACTTTCGTGCTCGTGCGGGGTGAAGCGGTCGAGGCCGAGCATCAGCAGCACGCCCAGGCCCATGCCCAGTACCACGGTAAACGCCGCGGCCGGGCCGTTGCCGGTGATTTCGCGGGCGGCGTCCAGGCCAGGCAGAATCAGCGAAAACGAACTGGCCGCCAGCATCATCCCAGCGGCAAAACCGAGCATCACGTCCTGGGTGCGTGCGCTGACATCGCGCAGCACCACCGCCAGGACTGCGCCCAGGGCGGTAGCGCCAAAGCCGGACAAGCCGCCCAGCACGGCCAGGTGCAGGTTGTCGGCATGGTCGCCGTTCACAGCGTTCCAGAAGCTGGCCGCCAGCAGCACGATCACTGCCAACAGGCTCAGCCCCAGGCCCGCGCTGAGCCAGGGGGTGTTCACGACCTGCTGGCGCCAGGCGTTCAGCAGTGAGGGGGTGTGGGCGCTTTGGGTGTGGGCCGGGGGCATGCGAACCTCGAATCAATGTATGCAGGCAGTCTACTCAGGGACCTGCACCAACCGCCAAGGATTCCCTTCTATTGCCGCGATAGCTGACTATGCTGTGCAGCAAAGCCTCTGGACAGGAGTTTAGGCATGGGGTCGACATTCAACAGCCTGGTCGGGCTGATCATTCTGGCGCTGGATATCTGGGCCATCCTCAATGTGATCAAAAGCAGCAGCGAGGTGGGCATCAAAGTGTTGTGGATATTGCTGATCGCACTGCTACCGGTGGTGGGGCTGGTGATCTGGGCGATCGCCGGGCCGCGGGGCAATGTGCGGATCTGAGCCCGGTGCAGTGCTTTCGGGAGCGACTGGCTTGCTCAATTTCCAGAATCTGGCGCAATCCCTGTGGGCTTGATGCTGGTGCGGTACCTGGGGAAACAACTGGTTTGCTCAGTTTCTAGAATCTAGTGCAATCCCTGTGGCTTGAGGCTGATGCAGTACCTGGGGAAACAACTGGTTTGCTCAGTTTCTAGAATCTGGCGCAATCCCTGTGGGCTTGAGGCTGATGCAGTACCTGGGGGAAACAACTGGCTTGCTCAATTTCCAGAATCTAGCGCAATCCCTGTGGGAGCGGGCTTGTCCCGCGAACACGGGCGAAGCCCGTGCCATCCTCCACGGCGTCAGTTTCGGGGGCAAGCCCGCTTCCACGAACCGCTGTCACAGACATAAGCAGTAATGGGGCCGTGACAAAATTTTCACATTGGTTTAAACAGAATCCGCACCCGCACAATGCTGCGTTGGTCTAGCACCACCGCCATCTCCGCAAACCGCAATCCTAGGACCTTCCCATTCATGGCTAACACGGACGCCCTGAAGCAACGGGGCGCGCGAGCATCGTTCTCGCCGACCCTGAAATCCCACCTGGCCTACACGCTGCTAAGCGCCCTTGTGATCATGCTGATGCTCAGCCTCGTGCGCCTGGCACTGCTGGTCTACAACAGCGACATGATCGGCGATACGCCCTATTCGACCGTCGCCGAGGGCTTCCTCAACGGCTTGCGATTCGACCTGCGGGTAGTGGTGTACCTCAGCATTCCGCTGCTGCTGGCCATCCTCAGCCCCTGGGCCATGGCCCGGCGTGGTGTGTTCCGTTTCTGGCTGACCCTCGCTTCGAGCGTGGTGATGTTCCTCGGCTTGATGGAGATGGACTTCTACCGCGAGTTCCACCAGCGCCTCAACGGCCTGGTGTTCCAGTACATCAAGGAAGACCCGAAAACCGTCATGAGCATGCTCTGGTACGGCTTCCCGGTGGTGCGCTATCTGCTGGCCTGGGCCTTCGGCACCTGGCTGTTGAGCCTGCTGTTCAAAGGCATCGACCGCATCACCCGGGGCCAGGGCGAACAGCGCGTTGCGCCGTGGTACAACCGCCTGGCGGTGTTCATGGTGATCCTGCTGGTGGCCGTGGTTGCCGCCCGTGGCACCCTGCGCCAAGGCCCGCCGATGCGCTGGGGTGACGCCTTTACCACCGACTCCAACTTCGTCAACCAGCTGGGCCTGAACGGCACCCTGACCCTGATCGACGCTGCCAAGAGCCGCTTCGGCGAGGACCGCGCCAACATCTGGAAGCCGGTCCTGGAGCAGGGCGTGGCGACCGAAACCGTACGCAAGCAGTTGCTCACCCCGAATGACACCCTGGTCGACGCCGACGAGGCTGCCATCCGCCGCGACTTCCTGCCGCCGGCCGAGCGGACCCTGCCGATCAAGAACGTGGTGGTGATCCTGATGGAAAGCTTCGCTGGCCACTCGGTCGGTGCACTGGGCAGCCCGAACAACATCACCCCGTACTTCGACAAGCTGGCCAAGGAAGGCCTGCTGTTCGACCGCTTCTTCTCCAATGGCACCCATACCCACCAAGGCATGTTCGCCACCATGGCCTGCTTCCCCAACCTGCCAGGTTTCGAATACCTGATGCAGACCCCGGAAGGTGGCCACAAGCTGTCGGGCCTGCCGGCGCTGCTCAGCGCCCGTGATTACGATGATGTGTACGTCTACAACGGCGACTTTGCCTGGGACAACCAGTCCGGGTTCTTCGGCAACCAGGGCATGACCACCTTCATCGGCCGTAACGACTTCGTCAACCCGGTGTTCTCCGACCCGACGTGGGGCGTGTCCGACCAGGACATGTTCGACCGCGGCAACGAGGAGTTGGCCAAGCACGACGGCAAGAAGCCGATCTACGCGCTGCTGCAGACCCTGTCCAACCACACTCCGTATGCGCTGCCGAAAGACCTGCCGGTCGAGAAGGTTACCGGCCAGGGCCGCCTGGATGAGCACCTGACCGCCATGCGTTACTCGGACTGGGCGCTGGGCCAGTTCTTCGAGAAGGCACGTAAAGAGCCGTACTTCAAGGACACCCTGTTCGTCATCGTGGGCGACCATGGCTTCGGCAACCACCAGCAGGTCACCGAGCTGGACCTGGGCCGCTTCAACGTACCGCTGCTGCTGATTGCCCCGGGCATCCAGGAGAAGTTCGGTGCGGTAAACCACACCGTGGGCACCCAGGTCGACATCGTGCCGACCATCATGGGCCGCCTGGGTGGCCAGGCGCGTCACCAGTGCTGGGGCCGCGACCTGCTCAACCTGCCTGAGGGCGACCAGGGCGTGGGCATGATCAAGCCGTCTGGCAGCGAGCAGATCGTCGGCCTGGTGCAGGGTGACCGCATCCTGATCGAGTCCAAGGACATGACCCCTCGCATGTACCGCTACCAGCTGGGCAGCGAATTCAAGGCCGAGCTGATCGAAAGCCCGGACCAGCCGGAAATGCTCAAGAAGCTCGAAGCGTATATCCAGACGGCGACCAAGAGCCTGCTGGACAACACGGCTGGGGTGGTGCACGGCACGCCGAAGTAAGGCTGCAAAAGGGCCGCTTGGCGGCCCATTCCTCGGGGCAAGCCCGGCTCCCACAGGGTTATCATCGCAGTCCGGCCGGTGATATCGCTGTGGGAGCGGGCTTGCCCCGCGAGAGGCCCTCACAGACTGAACATTCTCCCTGCCCCAAGGTCAGTTAATCAGGCATCACACCTTGGTGTCCCTGGATTGGGAGGACTTGTTCAATGAAAGAGTGGGAAGTCACCTTTGCCGATCAAAAAGGCGAACCGTCCACCATGATGCTGCGGGCTGAGCACCGCCCCAGCGAAGAGGAAGCCGCGCGGGCCATCCGTTCGCAACTGTTCCCGGTAATGGACGAGCTGGACCTCAACGACTTCCAGGACCGCACCATTTCCCCGACCGCCCGCTGGCTCAAGGAGCATAGCGGGGTGACCATCACCCGCATTGACGAAGCGCCCTGACCCACACGTTTGCGTGGCGTCTGTTCAGGCGCTAGGATGAGGGAAGGTGCCTGCCTATTCTGCGGGTTGGCACCGCTTCAATTCGCGTCTTGCATCAGCTCGAACTGCCCGGCAAATGCCGGCAGGTGCGTAGTGCACGGAAAGTCTATCCATAGCATTATTCAGGAGGACGTTTCATGAGCAGCCAGAACGACGACATCAGCAGTAACGTCCTGCGCCAGATGAAAGCAGGCGGTTTCGACTTCACCCAGATCCACCCCATCGAGTTCTATGCCATTTTCCCCGACGAAGCAGGGGCGCGCCGCGCGGCCGGTCAGTTTCGCGGGGAATCGTTGAATGCCCAGGTCAAGGAGCTGGGCGATGGCGCCTGGCACCTGGAGTTGAGCAAAGTCATGTACGCCACCCATGGCGGGATTGGCGATTTTGAAGAGACCTTCGAGCAGTTGGTGACACCTTATGGGGGGGAGGTGGAAGGATGGGGGGTCAAGCACGAGCGACCCATAGCCTGACCGTTACACCCTGCTTTCTTCGCGGGCTCGCCCGCGAAGAAACGCACATTTCTTCAGGGCCTGCGCCCAGCCATATGGCTTAGATAGGCCAATAAACTGTCCAGCTCCTGCTCGCTCAACACGCGCTCGTCAAATCCCGGCATCTTTGCCTGCGGCCACTGCCGCAAGCTTTGCGGGTTTCGTATCAATTTGCGCAGGTAAGCCGGCTGAAAGTACTCGGTCGGGTTATGTGGCAGATTCAAATCCGGCCCCACCTGCGCGTCCCCGGCCCCATTCAGCCGGTGGCAGGCCAGGCAGTTCTGCTGGAACAGCGCAAAACCCTGGTGCACCGGGCTGCTGGCCGTCAACTTCGGGTCCGGCAGTAGCGCTGGAAAACGCTGTGCTACGGGCGTGAGTTTGCGAATCGTCGAAATCTGAAACGGCCACTGCTCGGGGCGAATGCCGCTGGCCTGGGGGGCTGTCCACACCAGGTAGAATGGCCCGGCCCCTGGTTTGCCAGGGCCCAGTGGTGGCCACGGTTTGCCCGGGTCTTCCACGGCCAGCCACGCACGTGCCGGCCCTTGCTGCAGCAGCGGCGCAGCCGGCATCTCTGCCGCAAAGCCATCCAGCGCCACGGCCTGCAGGTGGTCGCTGGCACTTACGCCGGGTAACAGCGCAGCCAACGGCACGGCGCGGTAATGCATGGGCCGTTTGTAGGAAACATCCTGTTCAATGCTGATTACCCGAGCCTGCGGGTGGCTGAGCAGTTCGGCGCTGCTCCATTGGCGCGCCTGGGCACCAAGCTCAAGCTGCAGTTGCGCCGCCGACAGCGGCAGGCTCAAAAGCAATGCAAACAGGGTAAGGCAGCGGCGCATAGGCGTTCTCCGACCATCAAGGCCAGCAGGTTACCTGTGCGCTACCCCCGGCGCCACCGCCGCCTCAGCCGAACAAACGGGTCAGGTTCGGCAGTATCAGCAGTAATGTGGTGGCGAATAAAATGAGCCCAGCTTGGCGAATTTTCGATTGTCTGAACATGGCGGACCGCCTTCTTGTTGTTATTCCTGAATACCCGTTGGCTTCCTTGTCGCGCTTCGGGTCGATCGCAGCGGCGTTGCATCACGCCAGAACTGCATGCCTCTAGTAATTCGATATACAACCAACAGTAGGGTGTGCGGGATCCATATTTGAGAACCCTTTGTTCTATTTGCATGATCTCTTGATTCATTATAGTTATGAGGCCATGTGCCAGCCCGCTGGCAGGCTCTCGTTAGACACTGGCAGTGCTGCTAGCGGGTCGCCGACGAAATGTGACCGTTCGTCAGTGCAGCCTACTTGCTTGTACGTGCCTTTCGCGTCAGTCTCTACAGCAGATTCCCACCCATGTCGTTCAGGACTATTCCTATGTCGTTACGCATCTGCATCCTTGAGACCGATGTCCTGCGTCCGGAGTTGACGGCGCAATACCAGGGCTACGGCAGGATGTTCGAGCAGCTGTTCTCGCGTCAGCCGATCGCCGCCGAATTTTGTGTGTACAACGTGATGAACGGCGACTACCCCGCCGAGCATGAAGTGTTCGACGCCTATCTGGTCACCGGCAGCAAGGCCGATTCGTTTGGCACCGATGCGTGGATCCAGACGCTCAAGGCCTACCTGCTGAAGTTGTACGAGCGTGGCGAGAAGTTGCTGGGCGTGTGTTTCGGCCACCAGTTGCTGGCATTGACCCTGGGTGGCAAGGCCGAGCGCGCCGAAAAGGGCTGGGGCGTGGGCATTCATCGCTATTCGCTGGCGGCGCATGCGCCGTGGATGGACCCGGAAGTGTCGGAGCTGACCTTGCTGATCAGCCATCAGGACCAGGTGACCGAATTGCCGGAAGGTGCCACTGTGATTGCCTCGAGCGATTTCTGCCCGAACGCGGCGTACCATATTCGCGACCAGGTGCTGTGCTTCCAGGGCCACCCGGAGTTCGTCCACGACTATTCCAGGGCTCTGCTCGATGCCCGTCAGGAACACCTGGGCAACGAGGTGTACCACAAGGCCGTGGCCAGCCTGGCCACCGAGCACCAGGGCGATCTGGTAGGGGAGTGGATGTTGCGGTTTATCCAGCAGCCTGTGAACAAGCACGACGCGGCATAATGGCTAGGGGGCCGCAAGGCGGCCCCAAAAGTCTTACAACCAACCCGATTTCTTGAAGCTGGCATACAGCCCCGTACATCCCGCCGCAATCACCCCCAGCACTGCAAAATATCCGTAATGCCAGCTCAGCTCCGGCATGTTCTGGAAGTTCATCCCGTACACCCCGGCAATCGCCGTAGGGAACGCCAGAATCGCCGCCCATGCCGCAAACTTGCGCTGCACGATGCTCTGCCGTGACGACTCCAGCAACATGCCGATTTCGATGGTCTGGCTGGCGATGTCGCGGATGCCCGCCAGGTCTTCCATCTGCCGGGTCACGTGAATCTGCACATCACGAAAATACGGGCGCATGTTCTTGTCGATGAACGGGAAACTCAGGCGCTGCAGTTCCTCGCTGATCTCCACCATTGGTGCCACGTAGCGGCGCAGGCGCAGGATGTCGCGGCGCAGGCTGTGCAGGCGGCGGATGTCGTCCTCTTGCAGTGAACCACCCAGCACGCTCTGCTCCAGCGCCTCGATCTCGCCATGAATGGCTTCGCTGACCGGCTGGTAGTTCTCGGTAACGAAGTCGAGCAAGGCGTACAGCACGAAGTCTTCGCCGTGCTCCAGCAGCAAAGGCCGCGCCTCGCAGCGCTGGCGCACCATGGCGTAGGATTTGGAGTGGCCGTTGCGGCAGGTGATGATGTAGCCGTTGCCAGCGAAGATGTGGGTTTCGATGAACTCCAGCTTGCCTTCGTGGCGTACCGGTGAGTAAGTGACGATGAACAGCGCATCGCCGAAGGTTTCCAGCTTCGGCCGGCTGTGTTTTTCCAGCGCGTCTTCGATGGCCAGCTCGTGCAGGTTGAACTGGCACTGCAGGTTAGCCAGTTCCTCGGCGTTGGGCTCTTCAAGGCCGATCCACACGAAATGCCCCGGCTTGCGCGCCCACTCGCTGCCTTCGTCGATGCTGATGTTGGTGACTTTCCTGCCGGCGCTGTACACCGCTGACGCCACGACTCGACCCATGGTTGCCCGCTTATTCCGGTTGAACACGGTGTACAGCTTGGGCTGTACCCGGCTCAAGAGCAACCCGGATCAGGCCAGCTCGGTTTCCATCCGGTCAATGCACTGCTGCATCTGCCCCCGGCACTGCTCGATCAGCGCCGGCAGGTCCTGCTGGGTCAGGCCGGCCGTGGCTATCGGCGGCAGCGAGCGCACGATGACCGTGCGCTGACGCCAGCTGTTCAGGCGCATGCGCCCGGCATAGCGGCTGACGCACACAGGCACGATCGGTACACCGGCCTCGATGGCCATGTGGAACGCGCCTTTCTTGAATGCCAACAGATGCTCGCCGGGGTTGCGCGTGCCCTCGGGGAAAATCCAGATCGACGTATCGTCCTGCAGCACCCGGGTGGTTTTCTGCAGGGCCTTGCGCGCCTGGTAGGCATTCTTGCGGTCGATCAGCACGTTGCCACCCAGCCAGAACAGTTGGCCGAACAGCGGGATCCAGCCCAGGCTTTTCTTGCCGATGGCCACCGTGCGTTGTGGCACGACCTGGCCCAGCACGAAGAGGTCAAAGTTGGATTGGTGGTTGGCGACGATCACGCAGCCTGGCGGCTGGTCCCACAGCGGGCCGACTTCGGCCTTGACCCTGATGCGCATCAGCCAGGTGGCCGGGCGGCTATAGAGGCGGGCGAATACGCGGCTGTTGTCGGGGTTGAAGGGCCGGCACAGGCCAATGAGCAGGCCGATGGCGCCGACGGCCAGAAAATGCAGCGCCAGCAGAAACATGCGCAACGAATAAAGCATGGTACGACTCACACCAGACAGTCGCCAGGCAGTGTACGGGTGTGCACTGGTTGGGGCAAACCTGTGTGTGAGACTGTTCGCGCCCTTTCGCGAGCTTGCCCGCGAAAGGGCTCGAGCGGTCAACCCATGTGGTGCTGGTCGAGTTCGATCGCCTTGTCCAGCGCTTCGAGCAACCCCTTGCGTACTTTCAGCTTGGTGTTCTTGTGCGCCAGCATGTTCAGCTTCTTCAATTCCCGCGCCACGGTCAGCGCCGCTTCCTGCAACCGCTCGGCCGGCACCACCTTGTCAAGGAAGCCGGCATCCACCGCTGCTTGCGGGTCGAACACCTCGGCATTGATCACCGAACGATGGAAGGCCGAGCGGCGCAGGCGGTCGCGGGCCAGTTCGATGCCTGCGTGGTGCATGGTCATGCCGATCTGCACTTCGTTCAGGCACACCTTGTACGGCCCTTCGACACCAATGCGATAGTCGGCCGACAGCAGCAGGAAGGCACCCTTGGCCACGGCATTGCCCGGGCAGGCGACCACGACCGGGAACGGATGCGACAGCAGGCGGCGCGCGAGGGTGGAGCCAGCGGTGACCAGGCTGATGGCTTCTTTGGGCCCGCTGGTCATCACCTTCAGGTCGTAACCACCCGAGAGGATGCCCGGCTGCCCCGTGATGATCACCACCGCCCGTTCTTCGGCGGCGCGGTCCAGCGCGGCATTGAAGGCCGTGATGACGTCCGGCGAGATGGCGTTGACCTTGCCGTTGTTCAGGGTCAGGGTGGCGATGCCGTCTTCGGCGTGGTAGGTAATCAGCTCGCTCATGGCAGAGTCCTTTTGTTGGCGTGGCGAAGACGTTACCCAGCGCAATGGGCGAGGTAAAGCAGCAAGGCTGACTGGTCGGTCAGCGTCCAGTCGGGTCCAGGTGCAAATACATGAAAAATTTGAAAAAAATGCTTGCCAAAGGAAAGCTCTTTCACTAAATTAGCGCACCTCGACAGGCTGCAAGGCTTGAAGAGAAACGGTGAAGTGTCCGAGTGGTCGAAGGAGCACGCCTGGAAAGTGTGTATACGAGAAATCGTATCAAGGGTTCAAATCCCTTCTTCACCGCCACATTCTACGAAAAGCCCCCGCGCTGAAAAGCTCGGGGGCTTTTTGTTTTCAAGTGCCATTGGGGGCTGCTGTGCAGCCTATCGCGCCAGTTTTGAGGTATTGAGCAAGCCAGTTGTTTCCCAGGTACTGCATCAGCCTCAAGCCTGCGGGGTACCTGTGGGAGCGGGCTTGCCCCGCGAAGCATCCAACACGGTGCATGGCACGGGCTTCGCCCGTGTTCGCGGGACAAGCCCGCTCCCACAGTCCAATTGCGCTAGATTCTAGAAATTGAGCAGGCCAGTTGTTTCCCCAGGTACTGCATCAGCCTCAAGCCTGCGGGGTTGGACCTGTGGGAGCGGGCTTGCCCCGCGAAGCATCCAACACGGTGGATGGCACCGGCTGCGCCGGTGTTCGCGGCTAAAGCCGCTCCCACAGGGATTGCGCTAGATTCTAGAAATTGAGTAAGACAGGTGCCCCACAGGATGGTCGATTTCCTGTGGGGGCGGCCCCGGCGATCTAGAAGCTGACCGAAGCCGAAAGCCGAGCGGTACGCGGTGCAACCTGGAACAGGTAGTTATCCCCCAGGTAATCCCCTACATCGCGCCAGTAACGCTTGTCGAACACGTTATCCACCGTCAGCCGCAGCACCGTGTCATAACCACCGACCCGCGTGCGGTAGCGGCTACCCAGATCGAACACGGTATACCCGCCAACCTCCACATTACCCGCTTGGCTCGCATACTTGCTGGCGCTGTACCGCACTCCGCCCAGCAGCGCCAGGCCCGTTACTGGCAAGCTGTATTCGGCGTGCAACGCCGCGCGGAACCGGGGCACATTGATTGCCTGGTGGCCTTCATAGTCATCGGTACCGCTGTTCTGCACCCGCGCCCGAATGGCTGCCGCACTGGCCTGTACCTGCAGCTTCGGGGTCACCCAGCCGCTGGCGCCCAGTTCCAGCCCGGTGTTCTTTTGCTGGCCTTGCTGCACGTAGGTGAAGGTGCCGGCACCCTCTGGCCGCGCGTACTGGTAAGCCTGGCGAATCTGAAACAACGCGGCGCTCAGGGTCAGGCCCTGCCAGTCGTGCTTGATGCCCAGTTCCAGCTGGTGTGAAGTGGTAGGCGCGAGGATCTGCGCAGCATTGCTGGCGAACCAGGGCGCAGTGCCGCCAGCCGACAGCCCTTTGGAGTAGCTGGCATACACGGTGGTATCCGCCTGCGGCTTGTAGATGAGCGCAGCATTGGGCAGCAATTCGTACTGACGGGTATGGCGGCCAGCAACACCGTTCTCGTCCCAGGTCTTTTCGTCCAGGCGCACTTCACGGGCGCCCAGCACGGTCTGCCAGTGCTCGTTGAGGCTGATGCGATCACTGACGAACAGGCCATACTGCCGGCTGTCCAGGCGTCGCTCGCTGGCGCCGACCGGCTTGTCAGACGGGGCGAGGGGCGGGGCCCCGGTGTAGATGTTGCCGGTGCCTAGCCATTCGTTGTAGTACGGGCGCTGGTCCAGCGTGCGGCGCTGCGCACTGCTGCCCACGGTCAGTTCATGGCCCACCCCCAGCGCATCGAAGCGCCCGTTGAGCATGGCCTGTGCCTCGTCGGTGCGGCGGGTGTCGTCAGGGCTGCGGAAATCGTAGATGTCGTAGTCGCCATTGCTGCCGAAGAACGCGCCTTCGCTCGAACCCCAGGCGAACGAACTGTAGTCATCGATCACCACCTTGCTGCGCGACGCGCTCAGGGTGCCGGTCCAGGCCTCGTTGAAGCGGTACTCGAAGCGCCCCCCCAGGTTCAGCGAGTCGTTCTGCACCGGCTTGGCCCAATGCTGATAGGCCAGACGGTCACTGGGGTCGATGCCATGGGGCAGTTCGGCGCCGCCAAGCAGTTGGTAACCTGGCACCGAGCGTTGTTCGCGGTGCTGGTATTCGGCGTCCAGTTGCAAGGTAGCATCCGCACTGATCTGCCAGTCGAAGGCCAGCGAGGCGAAGTCGCGCTTGCCGTCTGCATGGTCTACATAAGAGCGGATGTCCTCATGGGCCAGGTTGGCGCGCAGGCCAAACTGCCTTTCGCTACCGAACCAGCCACCCAGGTCGGTGGCCAGGTAGCGTTCGCCCTGTTCGTTGGTCGATAGGGTGATGCTGCGCACGTCTTCGGCGCGCTTGGTCACGTAGTTGATCAGGCCGCCCGGCTCTGACACACCGCTCTGCAGCCCGGACAGGCCCTTGAGCAGTTCCACCTGCTGCTTGTTTTCCAGGGCAACATTCTGCTCGCCGGCGATAGTCTGGCCGTTGATGCGGTAGCTGCTGGCAGCGTTCAGCTCGAAACCGCGCACGTTGAAGTTTTCGTAGTAGCCGATGGGTGCATAGCTTTCGCCGACCGAGGCGTCGCTTTGCAGCACTTCGCTGAGCTTGCGTACCTGGCGGTCTTCCAGCAGTTGCTGGCCGAACACGCTGACCGAGGCCGGGGTGTCGAGCAGCGGCGCGGGCTGGAAACCGGCCACTGTGGCCTGGCGCGCCTGGTAACCGTCGTTGGCGTAGGTGTCGGAAACCTGCACCGGGTCAAGGAGCACGCTGTCTTCGGCAAGCACATGGGGGCAATGCAGGGCCAGGCCCAGGCTGAGCAGGCTCAGGGGCAGGCGGGGGTGAACCGGGGGCATGCGGTGGGGCTCCTGGAGGCGCGGCACAGGCCATGAAAAAAGGCGGCATCTTACCAGCCGCCTTCAACATAAAACGATCCAGGCCTGGCGATATTCAGTCAGCCTGCCCTGACTGGCCGCTTATGCTGGCGCCAGTTGTCATCGATCTTCGACCAGGTCTTGCCATCAGTAACGGCCATCAGCTTGCGGCCGTCCTTGAAGGTGGCCAGGAAGGTCGCTTCTTCTTCCTTGCCGCCCAGCCACAGCCCGGCCAGCAACCCTACCGGCCCGGCCACCAGTGCGCCAGCCACGCCCCAGCCCAGGGCAGTGCCCAGGCTGCGGTTGGATTCCAGGCTGGCCAGGCGCAGGTCGCTGATACGTGCCAGGGAAATCCGCTCGCCCGGGGACGGGCTGCGCGGGGTCTTGAGTGTGAGCGATCCATTGCGATACTCGCCTTCACCTTGCAAGAAATCGCCGGATTGAACCGTGAGTCTTGTCATAAAATCGTCCTGTCAGGTATTGGCATTTGACCAGGGCCTACTGAGCGCTGCCGGGGCAGGCAAGTCAACGCCAAGGCGACGGAGGGTAGTGCGGTATGTTGTCACCCTGGCTGATGCGGGCGCGCTCGCGAATCACGGCGACGACTTTCAGGCTACCTGCAAGGCGTTCTTGCGCTTGCGCTCGGCCAACCCCCAGGCCAGCAACGCCAAGGCTCCAATCACCAATCCCGCCACCACAATGCCCATCCAGCCCTGGCGCTGGAACAGCTGCGTGCCCAGCAGCGACCCCAGCGCCCCGCCAATGAAGTAGCAGGTGATATACCCGGCATTCAGTCGCGTACGTGCTTCTGGTCGTAAGGCAATCACCGCATTCTGGTTGCTCACATGCACCAGTTGCACCGCCAGGTCGAGCATCAGCACGCCCAGCAGCAAGGCCAGCAGCGACTGTTCGGCAAACCCCAGCGGCACCCACGACAGCAGCAATACCACCAGGCCAACGGTGGTGCCCAGTGAACCCTTGCCGCGGTCGGCCAGGCGCCCGGCCCAGTTGGCCGACAGCGCACCCGCGGCACCGGCCAGGCCAAACAGGCCGATCACGGCATCCGAGTAGTGGTAGGGGCCCTTTGCCAGCAGGAATGCCAGCGGTGTCCAGAACAACGCGAACAGGCTGAACGCCAGCAGCCCCAGCAGCGAGCGCAGGCGCAGTACCGGCTCTTCGAGGAACAGCCGAAACACCGAGCCGATCAGGGCCGGATACTTCAGCCCGGCATGGCTGTGGTGCTGCGGCAGGCTGCGGTACAGCGCCACGGCAGTGATCCCCATCAGCACAGCGGCCAGCACGTAGATGCTGCGCCAGCCGCCCAGCTCGGCCATGAAGCCGGCAGCGGTGCGCGCCAGCAGGATACCCAGCAGCAGGCCGCTCATCAGCGTGCCAACCGCCCGCCCGCGCTGATGCGGTTCACTCAGGGTCGCGGCCATCGGCACGAGAATTTGCGCCACCACCGAGAACAGCCCGGTCAGCGCCGTGCCAAGGATCAGCCAGGGCAGGCTGGGTGCGCAGGCGCTGATGACCAGGCCAACGGTGGAAATGACGGTCATCACGGTGATCAGCCGGCGCTGCTCGAACAGATCGCCTAGCGGTGCCAGCAGCAACAGGCCGGCGCCGTAGCTGAGCTGCGCGGCAATCACGATGCTGCCGGCGCTGGCGGTGCTCAGGCCGAACTGTTGGGCGATGCTGTGCAACAGCGGTTGGGCGTAGTAGTTGCTGGCCACCGCCAGGCCGGTGGCGGTTGCCATCAGCAGGATCAGGGCGCGGCTGAGGGGGGTGTTCATTAGGTTCTCGTGGCGGCAGGAGTGAATGGGGGGTAATTATCAGGAAGTGTCAGGGATGACGCCAATGTAGCGTTTTCAATTTATCCCTCTTGAAAGCGGATAGATCGATGGTGGCGCGCCGGCTGCCAGGGCCTTTCTGAGTGAGGTAACGGGTGAGCCCGCGCAAGCGTCTCGGGTAAACCCGCCCCACAGGCTCACTGCAGCCCTGGACCTGTGGGGGCCTGTGGGAGCGGGCTTGCCCGCGAAAGGGCCGGTACAGGCAGCCCGTCAATCAGGCCGCAAACCCACCATCCACAGTCAGGCTGGCCCCTGTGATATAGCCAGCCTCCGGCCCCGCCAGGTAAGCCACGAAGCTGGCAATCTCATCCGCCTCGCCATACCGCCCGATCGCCATCAGCGGAATCAGGCTTTCGGCAAACTCGCCGCTGGCCGGGTTCATGTCGGTGTCCACCGGCCCTGGCTGCACGTTGTTCACGGTAATGCCCTGCGGCCCCAGGTCACGCGCCATGCCGCGGGTCAGGCCAACCAGCGCCGACTTGCTCATGGCATAAGGCGCGCCACCGGCGAACGGCATGCGCTCGGCGTTGGTGCTGCCAATGTTGATGATGCGCCCGCCTTGGCCCATGTAGCGTGCAGCGGCCTGGCTGGCGACGAACACGCTGCGCACGTTCACCGCCAGGGTACGGTCGAAGTCGGCGAGGTCGAATTCGGTCAGTGGCGCCACCGCCAGTACGCCAGCGTTGTTGACCAGGATATCCAGCCGGCCGAAGGCCTTTACGGTGTCATCCACGGCCAGTTGTACGGCGGCGGCGTCGGCGCTGTCGGCGCGCAGGGCCAGGGCCTTGCCGCCGTTTTCGTTGATTTCCCGTGCCAGCTCCTCTGCCGGACCGGCAGAACTGACATAGGTGAAGCCCACCTGTGCGCCTTCGCGTGCCAGGCGCCGCACGATGGCCGCACCAATACCGCGGGAACCGCCCTGTACCAGGGCCACTTTGCCTTCGAGTGTAAGTTGCTTGGACATGCTGATCTCCTGCTGGAAGCCAGGCCGAAATGCCTTGGATGGGCGCAGTATCGGCGCTCGATTACCTGCTGATAAGATGGCAATCACTATCAGCAGAGTAAACCTTTGGTTGCCAATCATGGCCATGGAATCGTTCAACGCGTTGGAATGCTTCATCCGCAGTGCCGAGGTCGGCAGCTTCGCCGAGGCTGCCAGGCGCTTGCGCATTACCCCCGCCGCCGTGGGCAAGCATGTTGCCCAGTTGGAGTCGCGCCTGGGCGTGCGGTTGTTCCAGCGTAGTACGCGCAAGCTGACCTTGACCGAGGCGGGGCAGCGTTTTCTGGGTGAAGTCAGTGACAGCTTCCGCACCATCCAGTACGCCGTGGCCAACCTGGCCAGCGCCGAAGGGCAGCCGGCCGGGCTGCTGCGGGTGAGTATGGGCACGGTGTTCGGGCGTTTGTATGTGTTGCCTCTGCTGGGTGAGTTCTTGCGCCGCTACCCGGCGATTACCCCGGACTGGCATTTTGACAACCGCCAGGTCGACCTGATCGGCCAAGGCTTCGATGCGGCGATCGGGGGTGGTTTCGAGCTGCCGCCGGGGGTCGTCGCGCGCAAGCTGACACCGGCCCACCGGGTATTGGTGGCGGCACCGTCGTACCTGCAGCGGCATGCGCAGATTGAAGACCCGCAGGTGTTGCAGCGGCATGACGGCATCCTGATTCGCTCACCCCAGACCGGGCGGGTGCGTTCGTGGCCGTTGACCAGCCGCTGGCAGGCGCAGCAGCCGCTACAGTTACGCCAGGCGATGACCATGAGCGATTCGGATGCCGCGTGTGCGGTGGCCGAGCAGGGGCTGGGGATTGCGCTGGTGAGCCTGCCGTTTGCAGTGCCCTATTTGCAGGGCGGGCGGCTCCAGCGGGTACTGCCGGACTGGTATGTGGACGATGGGCATATCAGCCTGTATTTCGCCGAGCACAAGCTGATGCCCGGCAAGACCCGGGCGTTTATCGATTTTGTGGTGGAGCAGTTTGCCGAGCAGGGGCTGGCGGGGCGGTTCGATGCCTTGCAGGCCCTTTAGCGAATTATTGCCAGTGCCGACCCTTTCGCGGGCCCGCCCGCTTCCACAGGGATATCACAGCCCTGAAGACAGTGGGGGCCTTGTGGGAGCGGGCGTGCCCGCGAAGAGGCCGGTTCAGGCAGCATCAACAATGAACAGTATCTGCATCCCGAGGCTCACCTCGTCGTCGACCCGCTTGCCCAGCAACAGCTGCCCCAGCGGTGAACGAGGGGTAATTACCGTGACCAGCTCGTCGCCGTCACCAATCTTCAACCCCGCTGCCTCGGGCCCCAGGAACACTCGGCGTCGCTCGCCAGCTTCATCCTCCAGCGTCACCAGGTTGCTCACCTGCACCCCGCGCGCAGGGTCGTAGGCGCGCAGCAGCAGTTGCTGGTAAATCAGCACCGCCTGGCGTATCTCGGCACTGCGCCGCGCCTGGCCGGTGGCCAGGTAGGAGGCTTCCAGGCCCAGGGTGTCGTATTTGTTCTCGGCGATGTTTTCTTCCGCGGTGGCAGCTTCGTAGGCGGTTTGCGCCGCCCGGGTCAGCACGTCCAGGTCATGCTCGAGGGTGGCGACGATCTGCGCCAGCAGGTGGGGCTTGTCCATGGTCAGTAACAGAACTCCAGCACGTTGGCCTGGCTTTTGTCAGTGGGTGCAGTGCGGTTCTGTTGCAGCCAGAACTGGCACTTGGGGTTGTTGAGGTTGCGCGGGTTGCCTTGGGCTGCCTCGGCGGCTTGCTGCTGTTCCTGTCTGTGCAGGATGTGTTGGTAGCGTTCGAACATCTCCGCTTGCGCATCCTGCGGCTGCGCCACTGGCGTTGCCGGTTTTACCAGGGCTGGCGCCACAGCCTGGGCAATGGGCGCTACCTGGGCGGGCCACAGTTGCAGGGCCAGCCACAGGCTCAGGGCGATGGCCACGGCGCCAAGCCAGAGGCCGAAGGCAACACACAGGACCAACTGCAGCGGCTTCAGGGTGATCTTCAGTTCACGGGTGCGGCGCATGGCAACCTCCTTGGCAGGGTGGGGCAGGGTGCATTGTCGCATGCTGTCGGGCAGAATCCGCGTTTTTCCGCAGGTAAAGGGGAGCGGCGCATGAAAGCCACCTGGGACATCTTCTGCAGCGTCGTCGACAACTACGGCGATATCGGCGTTACCTGGCGCCTGGCCCGCCAGCTGGTGGCCGAGCATGGCCTGGCGGTGCGCCTGTGGGTGGATGACCTGAACGCCTTCACGCCCATGTGCCCCGGCGCCCATGCCGCTGCCGCGCAGCAATGGCAGCAAGGTGTGGAGGTGCGGCAGTGGCCGGCGGCGTGGCTGCCGGTGGCGCCTGCCGACGTGGTGATCGGTGCCTTTGCCTGCCAGTTGCCCAACGCCTATGTCGAGGCCATGCGTGCCTGCCCGCGGCCGCCGCTGTGGCTCAACCTTGAATACCTCAGTGCCGAGGACTGGGTGGAAGGCTGCCATGGCCTGCCATCGCCGCAGCCCAATGGCCTGCGCAAGGTGTTTTTCTTCCCGGGCTTTACCGATAAAACCGGTGGCCTGCTGCGTGAGGGTGAGCTGCTGGCCCGGCGTGACGCGTTCCAGCACTCGGCCGATGCACGGCAGGCGTTTCTGCAAGGCTTGGGCGTAAGCCCCGAGCACGGGGCATTGCTGATTTCGTTGTTCGCTTATGAAAACCCACAATTGGCCAACTGGCTCGATGCCTTGGCCTCAGGGGATCAACCTTGTCACCTGCTGGTGCCGCAAGGCCGTATCGTCGCCGGCCTCAGCCAGTGGCTTGGCGAGGCGCCATTGCAAGTGGGGGATGTGCGTAAGCGCGGTACGCTGACCGTACAGGTGCTGCCTTTCGTCAGCCAGGACGACTTCGACCGCTTGCTGTGGAGCTGCGATTTCAACGCGGTGCGTGGCGAAGACTCCTTTGTGCGTGCGCAATGGGCCGCGCAGCCGATGTTGTGGCATATCTACGTGCAGGACGAGAACGCCCACTGGGAAAAGCTGGAAGCGTTCCTGGCGCATTATCGACGGGGCTTGTCAGGCGATGCCGACGCCGCACTCATGGGCCTGTGGCGCGCCTGGAACATGGATTCGGACATGGCCCAGGCCTGGCAGGCGGCCCGCCAGCATTGGCCGCAACTGCAGCAACATGCCCGGCTTTGGGCCGCGCGACAGGCCGCTCAGCCGGACCTTGCCATGACGCTGGTACAGTTTTACCGAAATTGGCTATGATATGCGGCCTCGATTTTTATAAATCCATCCAGATTCGGATACTTCGTAATGAAAACTGGTAAAGAACTGAAACCCGGTACCGTACTGCGGATCGACAACGACCCGTGGCTGGTTCAAAAAGCTGAGTTCACCAAGTCGGGCCGTAACAGCGCGATCATGAAGACCAAGCTGAAGAACCTGCTGACCGGCTACAAGACCGAAACCGTATACGGTGCGGACGACAAGCTGGACGACGTGATCCTGGATCGCAAAGAAGCGACCCTGTCGTTCATCAATGGTGACGAGTACACCTTCATGGACACCACCGACTACACCATGTACGAGCTGAACGCCGAAGACATCGAAGCCGTTCTGCCGTACATCGAAGAAGGCATGGAAGACGTCTGCGAAGCCGTGTTCTTCGAAGGCCGCCTGGTATCGGTTGAACTGCCGACCACCATCAGCCGTAAAGTTGTCTACACCGAGAACGCTGCTCGCGGTGACACCTCCGGCAAAGTCATGAAGCCTGCCAAGCTGGCGAACGGTACCGAGATTTCGGTTGCCGACTTCATCCAGATCGACGAGTGGATCGACATCGACACTCGCGACAACAGCTTCAAAGGCCGTTCCAAGAAGTAATTCTTCTTGCAATGCCCACAAAAAAACCCGGCCTCGCCGGGTTTTTTTGTGCCTGAGGTTAAGCCAATACTCAACGCTCCCACTCAAGCAAGCGCAAGCCTTCGCGGCTTAAACGGTTACGTGCAGGCGCACATCCACATTACCGCGGGTGGCATTGGAATACGGGCAAACCTGATGCGCCTTTTCCACCAGCCCTTTGGCATCGGCCTCGACCAGGCCCGGCAGGCTGATGTGCAGGTCGATGTCCAGGCCGAAACCACCCGGGATCTGGCCGATGCCGACCTTGGCGGTGATCGAGGCATCTGCCGGCAGGGCTTTCTTCTCTTGCCCGGCCACGAACTTCAAGGCGCCGATGAAGCAGGCCGAGTAACCGGCGGCGAACAGCTGCTCGGGGTTGGTGCCGTCACCGCCTGCACCGCCCAGCTCTTTGGGGGTGCTGAGCTTGACTTCCAGCTTGCCGTCGCTGGAGCGTGATTTGCCGTCGCGCCCACCGGTGGAGGTAGCTTCTGCGATGTACAGCGGAGTCACCTTTTGCATCTTGAGCCTCGCTAATGTGCTGTGCGCTCCCGTCTGCAGGGAGGCGCGGGTTGGTGTGGGATTTAAATTAGCGCGCGATTAGTTAGCGCGCAAGATAAATTTTCACCTTCTGGCCGAGCGGCCATTGCCCAGCATAGTCATCAGAGGTTTTTTTGCAGGCTTTCGCGCAGCTTCAGCAAGTCGGCCTGCAATTGCTGCAACTGTTCAAGGCTGCGTCCGCTGGCCTTGAGGATGCATTGCGGCACTTCCCTGGCTTGTTGCTGCAGCGCACGGCCCTTGTCGGTCAGTTGCACCAGCACCACCCGTTCGTCTTCGCGGCTGCGGTTGCGTTGCAGCAGGCCTTCGCTTTCCAGGCGTTTGAGCAGCGGGGTGAGCGAGCCCGGGTCAGTCAGCAGGTGTTGGCTGATCTCACCCACAGTCAGGCCGTCGCGCTCCCAGAGCACGAGCATGGCCAAGTACTGGGGGTAAGTCAGCCCCAGTGCCTGCAACAGCGGTTTGTAGACCTTGGTCATCAGCAACGAGGTGGAATGCAGGGCAAAGCAGACCTGGTTGTCCAGCAGCAGCTCGTCACAGGAAACTTGGGTGTCGGCGTTCATGCAGGTCCTTGAAAGTGATCAAAGGGAAATTCTGGCATGCTGATCATTAGTGCGTGTGTAGCTCACGCAGTTCATTGCGCAAGGCCAGGTCCCAAGGTGGAATCGGGCTGAAGCGGCTCTTGAGGAATTCGAGCAGCAAACGGCTGCGAGAGTTCGTTTCATGTTCCAGGCGTAGTGCATAGATGCCACTGGTCTCGGCTTTGGGCAGGCCGCCGTCGCAAAACAACGGCACCAGCTCGCCACGTAGCAGGTATTCGCTGATCAGCCAGGTGGGCAGGTGAGCTATACCCAGGCCGGCGAGAGCGCCGAACAGCAAGGTTTCGGCGTTGTTGGCGGCCATGCGCATGCGCGTGGGTCGGTACAGCCGGGTTTGCCCGGCCACGTTGAAGCGCCAGGCGAACGGTGGCGCCAGGCCATCCCAGTCCAGCCCATCGTGCCCGGGCAATTCGCTGGGGCAGGTGGGGATGCCACGGCTGGCCAGGTAGGCCGGGCTGGCGCAGGCGATGCGCACCATGTAGGCCAGCGGCGTAGCGACCAGGCGGGTATCTGCCAACGGGCCAGCGCGCAGCACCAGATCGACCTCGCCGAGGTGGCTGCCATGCAGGTCGACGAAGCTGTCGATCAGGCGCAGTTGCACGTCCAGGCCCGGGTAGGCCACCAGAAAGTCGGCGATGGCCGGGGCCAGGTGGCGGCGGCCGAACGCGGCGGGCGCGTCGATGCGGATCAACCCCTCCGGGGCATTGCTCAACGATACCGCCTCGGCGCGCGCCAGGCGCAGTTCCTCGATGATGCGCCTGGCCCGCTCGGCAAAGGCGTTGCCTGCCGGTGTGGCACGCACGGCATGGGTACTGCGGGTGAACAGCCGGCTGCCGACTGCGCTTTCCAGGTTGTCGATGCGCCGGGCCACGGCAGAGGGCGTCAGCGGATGGCGGCGGGCGGCGGCAGAAAAACTGCCGGTTTCCAGCACGTCGAGGAACAGGCTCAACTGATCGGTCAGGGTATCGGGGCTCATGGCTGCCTGGCTTTTGCGAAAAACGCATAGCCATTGTGCGCTGCTGTGCGTTTCCCCGCCAGCGTACAATCGTTAGCATGCTCGCATTATTTGTACAGGCGGACGAGGCCCTGATGATCGAGTGGTTGTTGTATATCGTGCTGGGCGCAGCCCTGGGCACCATGGGGGGCTTGTTCGGCATTGGCGGTGGGCTGATCGCGATTCCGGCGTTGGGCGTGCTTTTTGGTCTGGACCAGCAATTGGCGCAGGGTACGGCGCTGGTGATGGTGGTGCCGAATGTGCTGCTGGCGCTGTGGCGCTATCACCAGCGCAACCGCATCGAGCTGCGCCATGCCGTGCCGCTGTCGCTGTGCAGCTTTGTGTTTGCCTGGCTGGGGTCTATCTGGGCGGTGGGGCTGGATGCGCATTCCATGCGCCTGGGCTTTGTCGGCTTCCTGGTAGCCCTGGCGGTGTGGAATGTGGCGCGCATGTTCATGAAGGCGGCGCCGGCCAGTGCCGAGATGCGCTATGCCTGGCCGTGGCTGGGTGTGCTTGGCAGCTTTGCCGGCACTATGGGCGGCTTGTTCGGGGTGGGCGGGGCGGTGGTCGCTACGCCGATCCTGACCAGCGTATTTGGCACGACGCAGGTGGTGGCGCAAGGCCTTTCGTTGGCGCTGGCGGCACCCAGTACGCTGGTCACCCTGGTGACGTATGGGGCGCATCACAGTGTTGACTGGGGTGTAGGGCTGCCTTTGGCGGTGGGTGGCTTGCTCAGTATCAGCTGGGGGGTGAAATTGGCCCATGCGTTGCCCGAGAAGGTGTTGCGCGCGATGTTCTGCGTGTTTTTGGTGGTGTGCGCGGTCATGCTCGGTTTTGAGCTTTGAATGTGTGGGGCCGCTTTGCGGCCCATTCGCAGCACAAGGCTGCCCCTGCAGGTGATGGGGTGCGTTTGGCCTACTGGAAACCTTCAATGATGTAATCGGCCATGCAGTCGGTAATTGGCGAGGGGTTATGCGTACTGCGCACCAGCATCACATTGGCCATGGGCAACTGCGGCAAGCCTTCGCTTTCGCCCAGAATCCGAATGTTCCCGCCAATCAGGCTCTGCAACTGCGCCGTCACCGCCAACCCCGCCGTAACGATGGCAAAGATCGCTGCCAGGCTGGGGCTGGTGTAGGCAATGCGGTAGTCGATGCCCTGAGCCTCCAGCGCATTGCAGGTCCAGGCGCGGCAGAAACAGTCGGTATTGAACAGTGCCACCGGCATCGGCCGTTGCTCCTGGGGGCAGAAGCCTTCGGCGGCAGCCCACACCAAGCGCTCCTGGCGCAGCAACTGGCCGATTTCGTTGCCAGGCTCGCGGGTGACGATGGTCAAGTCCAGGTCCTGGCGCAGCATCAGCTGCTTGGACGAGTCGCAATGCACTTCCACCTGTATCAGCGGGTATGCCTGGGCAAAGCTCGACAGGATGCTGGGCAGAAAGCGCATGGCATAGTCGTCTGGCGTGCCGATGCGCACCAGCCCGACCATGTGCGGCATGCGCAGGGTATTGAACACTTCGCCATGCAGCTTGAGGATGCGCCTGGCATAGCCCAGCAGCACCTGGCCTTCGGCCGTCAGCCGGACCTGGCGGCCGTCGCGTTCGAACAGCCGGCGCTGCAGAATATCTTCTTCCAGCCGTTTCATCTGCATGCTCACCGCCGACTGGGTGCGGTTGACCACTTCGCCGGCGCGGGTAAAGCCACCTTGCTCGGCGATGGCGACGAAGGTACGCAGCACGTCCGCATCGAGGCTCTGATAAAGGGACATTGCATCAATCTCCGAGATGCATCGCATCAGAAACATTCGTTGGATTGATCTTAAGCCTGGCGTGAAACTGAGGCCATCAACACGGAGGGCTTCACGATGAAAGGTCATGTCAGCAGCATCCAGCAACCTGCCTTTACCCTGAACCACCTGTGGCATGCGACCCTGCAGCGCCTTGCGCGCTGGCTGCAGCTGTACCGCCAACGGCAGGAACTGGCCCGCCTCAGTGATGCGACCCTGCACGATCTGGGATTGAGCCGGGCGGATATCCAGCAAGAAGCCGACCGGCATTTCTGGGATGACCCACTACGTAAGTAACGCCAGGTCTGGCGACCGTTTTTGCTTTGCCGCTGCCGCTGCCGCTGCCGCTGCTATTGCTTTTGCTTTTGCTTTTGCTTTTAAGCGCGCGATAGTTCAGGCGACACAGATTGCGACTTCAGTAGGCCGAGCGAAGGGCATGCGGAGGGAGGTGACGGGCATGGATGCCCGTCAAGCGCTGAGGCCCCATGGATGGGGCCTTCGGCGCGTACTCCCGGGAGCATGCCCGTAGCGAGGGGACCCCGGAGCGTAGCGTAGGGGCCGGATGATGGGAGCCAGCGTTTTTTGGTTACTTTTTGTCGCGTTTGACAAAAAGTGACCCGCCGTAAGGGCGGAAAGGTGATTGCGCGCCGCCTTTGCAAATGAATGTTGACCGTGATGTTGATGCGCACGCCTTGAGGCGAAAAGCGAAAAGCGAGAAGCAAAAAGCAAAAAGCAAAAAGCAAAAAGCGGAAAGCGCTGGTTTTGATGACGCGCATAGGCCGTTTGCGAGGGCGACGCTGACTCACCTTTTCGCCCTTACGGCGAGTCACTTTTTGTCAAACGCGACAAAAAGTAACCAAAAAACGCTGCGCTCCCATCATCCGGCCCCTGCGCTGCGCTCCGGGGTTCCCTCACTACGGGCATGCTCCCGGGAGTACGCGCCGAAGGCCCCATCCATGGGGCCTCAGCGCTTGACGGGCATCCATGCCCGTCACCTCCCTCCGCATGCCCTTCGCTCAGCCTCCTGAAGTCGCAACCTGTGTCGCCTGAACTATCGCGCGCTTAGAAGCAAAATCAAAAGCGGAAAGCGGAAAGCGAAACGCGCTCAGCGCCGTACTTGCTTGAGGGTTTCGGCGATGAGGAATGCCAACTCAAGCGACTGATCGGCATTCATCCGCGGATCACAATGTGTGTGATACCGGTCAGACAGCGCATCCTCAGTGATCGGCCGCGCACCGCCGATGCATTCGGTAACGTTTTGCCCGGTCATCTCGATATGGATACCGCCGGCATGGCTGCCTTCGGCCTGGTGTACCTGGAAGAACTGCTTCACCTCGTCCAGGATCTGCGCAAAATCGCGGGTTTTGTAGCCGCTGCTGGCTTTGATGGTGTTGCCGTGCATCGGGTCGGAGCTCCACAGCACCTTGCGCCCCTCGCGCTCGACAGTGCGGATCAGCCCAGGCAAGTGGTCACCAACCTTGCTCGCGCCCATGCGCACGATCAGGTTCAGGCGCCCTGGGTCGTTGGCCGGGTTGAGCGTGTCGATCAGGCGGATCAGCTCCTCGGGGTTCATGCTGGGGCCAACCTTGACCCCGATCGGGTTGTGCACGCCGCGCAGAAACTCAACATGGGCGCCGTCCAGCTGGCGCGTGCGGTCGCCGATCCACAGCATGTGCGCCGAGCAGTCATAATAGTCGCCGGTCAGGCTGTCCTGACGCACG
The DNA here is from genome assembly GCF_026240995.1 of Pseudomonas sp. DCB_BI. Classification (NCBI taxonomy): domain Bacteria; kingdom Pseudomonadati; phylum Pseudomonadota; class Gammaproteobacteria; order Pseudomonadales; family Pseudomonadaceae; genus Pseudomonas; species Pseudomonas sp. DCB_BI. Next base: position 48,276 of record NZ_JAPFCG010000023.1, read on the forward strand.
AAGGCTTCTTCATAGTTCAGCAACAGTGCTTCGTGGGCAGTGAAAAAACTGGTTTCGCGCAGTTGCGGCGCGCTGTCCAGGCCGCAAGCGCGCATGAACGCCAGGGTTTCGTCGATGCGATTGGCCAGCTGGTGATACTTGTCTGCCAGCGCCGAGTTGGCGATGAAGTCCAGGTTCCACTTGTGCACCTGATGCAGGTCGGCAAAGCCGCCCTGGGCGAAGGCGCGCAGCAGGTTGAGGCTGGCGGTGGCCTGGTGGTAGGCCTGCAACAGGCGGTCCGGGTCGGGGATGCGGCTTTTCGCGTCGAAGCCGATGCCGTTGACGATGTCGCCGCGGTAGGCGGGCAGGGTGATGTCGCCGATGGTTTCATCGCCCGATGACCGCGGCTTGGCGAATTGCCCGGCCATGCGCCCGACCTTGACCACCGGGCAACCGGCGGCAAAGGTCATGACAATGGCCATTTGCAGCAGCACCTTGAAGGTATCGCGGATTTTTGCAGCCGAGAACTCGGCAAAGCTTTCGGCGCAATCGCCGCCCTGCAACAGGAACGCGCGCCCTTCCGTTACCTCGGCAAACTGCCGGCGCAGCTCGCGCGCCTCGCCCGCGAACACCAGTGGCGGGTAGCTGGCCAAGGTCTGTTCGACCTTCAGCAGGTGCCCGGCATCGGGGTAGGTCGGTTGCTGCTGGATCGGCAGGGCGCGCCAGCTGTCAGGGCTCCACGGTTGGTTCATGTCGGGCTCGGTCTTGTAGGTTATCGGCTATAGGCCATGGTAACAGTTGCCGCCACGCTTGTTGCATCCAGGGCGTTGGCGGACAATGCGCGCTTTTGCGCGGGTGGGTGTTGAACATGACGGCGGAACGGGAAGAGCGGCTACTGGCACGGGTGGAAGATGCCTTTGGCGTCATCAGCGTGTACGAAGTCGACGACTACCGCTTTCTGGAATTTGGCGATGCCATCGAGCAAAGCTGTGTGTTCACCGCTGACCCCAGCTGGCTGGAGTATGACTATACCCGCGCCATGCTGGTCGGCGCGTTGTGCCATGAACTGCCCGAGAGCGCGCTGTTTCTGGGGCTTGGTGCCGGCACGCTGACCCAGGCCTGCATGAAGTTCCTGCCGCTGGACGACATCGAAGCCATCGAGCTGCGCCCGGACGTGCCGCGCCTGGCCATGGAGTATCTGGGTCTGGACGACGACCCACGGCTGTATGTGCGCATCGGCGACGCCCTGGAGCTGTTGCCCACGGCAGAGAAGGCCGACTTGCTGTTCGTCGACCTGTATACCGACCATGGGCCAGGGGTAGGGCACCTGGCGTGGAAATTTCTGGAGAACTGCCAGCAGCAGCTCAACCCGGGTGGCTGGCTGGTGATCAACCAGTGGGCCACCGATGACGGCAAGCCGCTGGGTGCGGCGTTGCTGCGCGGGCTGTACCACAGGCATTACTGGGAGTTGCCGGTGAAGGAGGGCAATGTGATCCTGCTGGTACCGGCGGATCTGGAGCAGAGCCTGGACATCGATGGGCTGCGGGCCCGGGCCGAGGCCTTGGCGCCGCGCTTGGGGTATAGCCTTGAAGGGCTGATTCGCGAGATTCGCCCGGCTACCTGATCACGTTGTGGTGAGGCTGCCGGCGATAGGGCCGGTGAAGGCAGTCAAGAATTATCGATTCAGCCCCAAGGCATTGATGGCCCGATGCTGGCTACGCACCCTGAAAATATTCCTCACGTCCTTGCACTATTTCGGGTATAGTACGCGCCGGTCTTTTAGCGGGCCTCAAAATCAGGTGGTGCAAATCCTCCGAGTCCAGCTTCGGCTGCACGTCCGCTAGGCGGACCTTCCCAAGTTTTCTTTTTCAATCGTTTTCGCAAATCCCCGCCGACAAAGCTGCCTGGGTGACCTTCCGGTCTTTCAAGGCATGTGCAGCTTTGCAGCATGGGTCTTTGCGGATGCACTTAGAGGCAGACCCATGACCCAGGAAACCGGCGGCTTCGCCGCTCTCGATCTTAATCCGAACATTGTTGCTGCCGTTCTGGCGACCGGCTACGAAGAGCCGTCCGCCATTCAGCAACAATCGATCCCGATCATCCTCGCCGGTCACGACATGATCGGCCAGGCGCAGACTGGCACCGGCAAAACCGCTGCCTTCGCCCTGCCGATCCTCAACAAGATCGATGTGAGCAAGCGCGAACCGCAAGCCCTGATCCTGGCGCCAACCCGTGAGTTGGCGCTGCAAGTTGCTACCGCTTTCGAAACCTACGCCAAGCAAATGCCAGGCGTGAACGTGGTGGCCGTGTACGGTGGTGCCCCGATGGGCCCACAGCTGCGTGCCATCCGCAACGGCGCGCAAATCGTCGTCGCTACCCCGGGCCGTCTGTGCGACCACCTGCGCCGTGACGAAAAAGTCCTGTCGACTGTACAGTACCTGGTACTGGACGAAGCCGACGAGATGCTCAAGCTGGGCTTCATGGATGACCTCGAAGTGATCTTCGACGCAATCCCGGCTACCCGTCAGACCGTACTGTTCTCCGCGACCCTGCCGTCGTCGATCCGTTCGATCGCCGAGCGTCACCTGCGTGAACCGAAGCACGTCAAGATCCAGAGCAAGACCCAGACCGTTACCGCGATCGAGCAGGCCCACCTGATGGTCCACGCCGACCAGAAGATCCCGGCAGTGCTGCGTCTGCTGGAAGTGGAAGAGTTCGACGCACTGATCGCTTTCGTGCGCACCAAGCAAGCCACTCTGGACCTGGCCGCCGCGCTGGAAGCCAAAGGCTACAAGGCTGCTGCGCTGAACGGCGATATCGCCCAGAACCAGCGTGAGCGCGTGATCGACTCGCTCAAGGATGGCCGCCTGGACATCGTCGTCGCTACCGACGTTGCCGCCCGTGGCCTGGACGTACCGCGCATCACTCACGTATTCAACGTTGACATGCCGTACGACCCGGAGTCCTACGTACACCGTATCGGCCGTACCGGTCGTGCCGGTCGCGATGGCCGTGCACTGCTGCTGGTCACCCCGCGTGAGCGCCGCATGCTGCAGGTGATCGAGCGTGTAACCGGGCAGAAAGTCGCTGAAGCGCGCCTGCCGAATGCCCAGGCCGTGCTGGATGCCCGCATCAAGAAGCTGACCAACAGCCTGGCGCCGCTGGTAGCCGAAGCAGAAGCCACTCACGGCGACCTGTTCGACCGCCTGACCAACGACCTGGGTTGCAGCGCCCGTGCACTGGCATCGGCCCTGCTGCGCAAGGCCACCAATGGCCAGGCGCTGGACCTGGCTGCGGTAGAGCGTGAGCAGCCGCTGGTACCAAGCTTCGCCCCGCGTGGCGAGCGTACCGAGCGCGGTGAGCGTGGTGAGCGTGGCGAGCGCCCTGACCGTGGTGACCGCGAGCGCCGTGCGCCGCTGCCGCTGGCCGAAGGCCGCGTACGCTGCCGTACCGCCCTGGGTGCCCGTGACGGCATTGCCGCCAAGAACCTGCTGGGCGCGATCCTCAACGAGGGTGGCCTGGCACGTGACGCTATCGGTCGCATCCAGGTGCGCGACAGCTTCAGCCTGGTCGAGCTGCCGGAAGACGGCCTCGAGAAGCTGCTGTCCAAGCTCAAGGATACCCGTGTGGCTGGCAAGCAGCTGAAGCTGCGTCGCTACCGCGAGGATTGATCCTGGCGCGCTAAAAAAATCCCCGGCCCAGGTCGGGGATTTTTTTTGCCTGTACCGACCCTTTCGCGGGCTTGCCCGCTCCCACAGGTACTCCACAGATTTCAGTGCCTGTGTAGTACGTGTGGGAGCGGGCAAGCCCGCGAAGAGGCCCTTTAGTCGAACCGGTAGATGTCCATCCCCAGCGCGCCCAGGGTAAACCCCTGATGCACCACGCCGAACTTGCTCCCGGCCCCGAGGGCAAAAAACAGCGGCAGCAAATGCTCATCACTGGGATGGTTGCGCACCGCAAACGGCGCCTGCTGCCGGTAATCCAGCAACGCCGCTTGGTCATCCTCCTGCAGCCGGTCTACCACCCAATCCCTGAACGCCAGCGCCCACGGCTCAATCACATCCGGCCCTGCATGCCAGTCCAGCTCGCCCAGGTTGTGGGTAATGCTGCCCGAACCCATCAGCAGTACATCCTCGGCACGCAACCCTGCCAGTACCTGGCCCACCTTCAGCTGCAGTGCTGGCCCCATCTGGCTGGGCAGTGAAACCTGCACCACGGGAATGTTCGCATCCGGGTACATGAGCGACAGGGGTACCCAGGCGCCATGGTCGAATGGGCGCTGCATGTCCAGCTGCGCTGATAGCCCCGCAGCCTTCAACCGCTCACTGACCTCGCCAGCCAGACGGGGCTCTCCTGGCGCCGGGTACTGCACCGCGTACAGGGCCGGTGGAAAGCCGTAGAAGTCGTGCCAGGTTTCTGGCTGTGCGCTGCCGGTCACCAGCAGCTCGCGGCTTTCCCAGTGTGCCGACACCACCACGATCGCTTTCGGCCGTGGCAATGCGTTGGCCAACCCGGCCAGCGCCGGCCCGCTGGCGCCGGGTTGCAGGGCAAGCATGGGGGAACCGTGGGAAATGAACAGGCTGGGCAGCATGGCAGGGGTCCTGGAGGTTAAGATGCAGTCATCTTCGATCAACCACAGATCGAAATCCAAACCAAGTTTTACCGACAAATCATCTAAAAATCGGGAGTGATCATGGAGCCAGCGTTCTGGCAGCAGCGGTGGGCCGACAACCAGATCGGCTTTCACCAGGCGCAGGTGAACCCCTATCTGCAGCAGTATTGGCCACAGTTGCCGCTAGCGCCGGGCAGCCGCGTGTTGGTGCCTTTGTGTGGCAAGAGCCTGGATTTGGTCTGGCTGGCAGGGCAGGGGCATCAGGTGATGGGCGTGGAGCTCTCGCGGCGGGCGGTGGAGGATTTCTTCGTTGAGCACGGGCTGGAAGCCGAGGTGCGGCAGCAGGGTGCATTCGAGGTGTGGCGCAGTGGTGATGTGGAGCTGTGGTGTGGCGACTTCTTTGCCTTGCGGGCGGAGGATGTTGATGACTGCGTGGGGCTGTATGACCGGGCGGCGGTGATTGCCTTGCCGGTGCAAATGCGTGGTCGGTATATGCAGCTGTTGTCGGGGTTGCTGCCGGCCAATTGCCGCGGGTTGGTGGTGACGCTGGAGTATGACCAGTCGTTGTTGGCCGGGCCGCCGTTTTCGGTAAGCGATGAAGAGCTGAGGCAGGGGTTTGCGGGGTGGCAGGTGGAGCAGTTGGAGGCTGTGGAGGTGATTGAGGAGAGCCCGAAGTTTGTGCTGGCTGGGGCCTCGAGTTTGTTGGAGCGGGTGTACCGGCTCAGCCGGTAAGCAGGTAGGGCAGGCTGACCCGGCCCATGTGGGAGCGGGCGTGCCCGCGAACCAGGCGGCGCGGTAGATGGCACCGGCTTTGCCGGTGTTCGCGGGCGCGCCCGCTCCCACAGAAGCTGCGTAAGGCCGGGAATAACAAAGGGCGACCGAAGTCGCCCTTTGTTTTCTCAGGTGGATCAGCCGCGGCGGCGCAGGGCCTCGATGCGGTCTTCCAGCGGTGGGTGGCTCATCAGCAGGCCGGCCAGGCCGTGCTTCAGGCCGCCATTGATGCCGAAAGCCTTCATGGTGTCCGGCATGTGCACCGGCAGGCCTTGCTCCACGCGCAGGCGCTGCAGGGCGCCGATCATCGCCGAGGTACCGGCCAGTTGCGCGCCAGCTTCGTCGGCGCGGTACTCGCGGCGGCGCGAGAACCACATCACGATCATGCTGGCCAGGATACCCAGGATCAGCTCCGCCACGATGGTGGCCACGTAGTAGGCAATGCCCTGGCCCTCTTCGTTCTTGAAGATCACCTTGTCGACGAAGTTGCCGATAATCCGCGCGAAGAACATCACGAAGGTGTTCACCACGCCCTGTACCAGCGCCAAGGTGACCATGTCGCCGTTGGCCACGTGGCCGATCTCGTGGGCCAGTACCGCGCGCACTTCATCGGGCGAGAAGCGCTCCAGCAGGCCCTGGGACACCGCGACCAGCGCGTCGTTGCGGTTCCAGCCGGTGGCGAAGGCGTTGGCCTCATAGGCCGGGAAGATGCCCACTTCGGGCATTTTGATGCCCGCCTCACGGGACAACTCCTCGACCGTTTGCAGCAGCCACTGCTCGTGGCGCGTGCGCGGCTGGCTGATGATCTGGGTGCCGGTGCTCATCTTCGCCATCCACTTGGAGATGAACAGCGAGACGAGGGAGCCGGCAAAGCCGAACACGGCGCAGAATACCAGCAGGCTGCTGAGGTTCAGGTCAACCCCGTTGGCGGCCATGAACCCGTTGAAGCCGAACAGGCTCAGGGTAATGCTTGCAACCAGCACCACCGCGAGGTTGGTGGCTACAAACAACAGAATGCGCATCATGGTTGTTACGTTCTCCTGACGGATGAGTTGTTGCTTACTGCGGGGTATATAAGGGGACTGCCGTGCCGTTTCAATCGGGCGACTATTTCAAACTGTGTACGGCGGAGTATGGCAGAGGATGGCGTGGGGGCTGTGGGATAGAGCGTTGCAGGATGTAAGAAACATTCGGTTTGGGGTTGTGGCGAAGCCACTGGGTGTATGGCGCGGGGGCTGTGGCGCCTGTGAGATCGAGCGCCGCCCGCGCGGCGCATCGCGAGCTGCGCTCGCTCCTACGTTTGTTTCGGGCCAATTCTGCCTGCGGGATTTGCGCGCGTAAGCCTTGGGGCATGACGGGATATCGCGTCATACAAACAAGGCGGTCGCGCGCGCCTGTCACAGGCGTTACTGGCCATAAACAAAGGTAGGAGCGAGCGCAGCTCGCGATGCGCCGCGCGGGCGGCGCTCGATCTGCGCATCAACTCAAAAAACCCGTCGAACCTTACTGCGAGTAACCCTTCAGGAAATTGCCAATCCGCCCGATCGCCGCTTCCAGGTCATCCACTCGCGGCAAGGTCACCACGCGGAAGTGGTCCGGCCATGGCCAGTTGAACGCAGTACCCTGAACGATCAGCAGCTTCTCCGACAGCAACAGGTCAAGGGCGAACTTCTCGTCGTTGAGGATAGGGCACACCTTCGGGTCGATCCGCGGGAACGCATACAGCGCGCCCATCGGCTTCACGCAGCTTACGCCGGGGATGTCGTTGAGCAGTTCGTAGGTACGGTTGCGCTGCTCCAGCAGACGCCCCGGTGGCAGTACCAGGTCGTTGATGCTCTGGTAGCCGCCAAGCGCGGTCTGGATGGCATGCTGCGCCGGCACGTTGGCGCACAGGCGCATGTTGGCCAGCATGTCGATGCCTTCGATATAGCTTTGCGCGTGGTGCTTGGGCCCGGAAATGATCAGCCAGCCGGAGCGGAAACCCGCCACCCGGTACGACTTGGACAGGCCGTTGAAGGTCAGGCACAGCAGGTCGGGCGCCAGCGAGGCGGTGCTGATGTGCACGGCTTCGTCGTAGAGGATCTTGTCGTAGATCTCGTCGGAGAACACCACCAGGTTGTGCTGGCGGGCCAGCTCCAGCATGCCCAGCAGCAGCTCTTTGGAGTAGACGGCGCCGGTCGGGTTGTTCGGGTTGATGATCACCAGCGCCTTGGTATTCGGGGTGATCTTGGCCTTGATGTCCTCAAGGTCAGGGAACCAGTCGGCCTGCTCGTCGCACAGGTAATGCACCGGCTTGCCGCCGGCCAGGCTCACGGCGGCGGTCCACAGGGGGTAGTCGGGTGCCGGGATCAGCACTTCGTCGCCGTTGTTCAGCAGCGCTTGCATCGACATCACGATCAGCTCGGACACGCCATTACCGAGGTAGATATCCTCGATGGTGACGCCTTCGATTTCCTTCTGCTGGCAATACTGCATCACCGCCTTGCGCGCGCTGAACAGGCCCTTGGAGTCGCTGTAGCCCTGTGCGGTGGGCAGGTTGCGGATCACATCCTGGAGGATTTCATCAGGCGCCTCGAAGCCAAACGGCGCCGGGTTGCCGATGTTCAGCTTGAGGATGCGGTGGCCTTCCTCTTCCAGGCGCTTGGCGTGCTTGAGCACTGGGCCGCGAATGTCATAGCAGACATTGGCGAGCTTGTTCGATTTGCTGAACTGCATGATGGGATCCCGATTGAGAAAACGCGCTACGCCCCGCCGAAACGTTTGAAAGGGCAGGAAGCGGGTGCCAGACTGAACGCCTGGCACACGAAGCCAACTAATATACGTGCCACCCGCGCCCCGGAAAAGACGGTGCGGGGTGAATTTCAGCCTGCCGAGGTCCCTACATGAAAAAGATCGAAAAAACCCTGGACGAATGGCGGTCGATGCTCGACCCCGAGCAGTACCAGGTCTGCCGCCTCAAGGGCACCGAGCGGCCATTCAGCGGCAAGTACAACAGCGAGCGCCGCGACGGTATCTACCACTGCATCTGCTGCAGCGCGAAACTGTTCGATGCGCAGACCAAGTTCGACTCTGGCTGCGGTTGGCCGAGTTTCTACGCCCCGATCGAGGACAGCGCGATGATCGAGATTCGCGATACCTCCCACGGCATGATCCGTACCGAGGTCACCTGCGCCCGTTGCGACGCGCACCTGGGCCACGTGTTCCCCGACGGCCCGCCACCGACCGGCCTGCGCTACTGCATCAACTCGGTGTGCATCGACCTGCGCCCTCGCGACTGACCGGAGCCTGACCATGGCGGCATCAATGCTGGAGATCGCTTGCGTGACCCTGGGCGGCGAGCACAAGAAGCTCGGTGACTTTCCGGGCAAGGCACTGCTGGTAGTCAATACCGCCAGCCAGTGCGGTTTTACCCCGCAATACAAGGGCCTTGAGCAACTGTGGCAGGCCTACCGCGAGCGCGGCCTGGTGGTGCTGGGCTTTCCGTGCAACCAGTTTGGCAAGCAAGAACCGGGCGAGGCGCGCGAAATTGCCCAGTTCTGCGAGCGCAATTTTGGCGTGAGCTTTCCGCTGTTTCGCAAGATCGAGGTCAACGGCCCCGGCACTCATCCCCTGTATGTCGAACTGAAGAAGCGCGCCCCAGGGGTGCTTGGCTCACAGAAGATCAAGTGGAACTTCACCAAGTTCCTGGTCGACCCGGCCAGCGGCCAGGTCAGCCGCTATGCCCCGTTCACCAAACCACAGGCCCTGGAAGCTGACATCGAGCGCCTGCTCAGCCGCTGAGCGGCACCCAGTGGTCGACCAGCGCCAGCAACTCTTCGCGGCGGAACGGCTTGGCCAGGTAGTCGTTCATGCCGGCGGCCCGGCAGCGTTCGCGTTCTTCGGGCATGGCGTTGGCGGTAAGGGCGACAATGGGCAGCTCGGGCCAGCGGCCGCTCTGGCGGATGCGTCGGCTGGCTTCGTAGCCGTCCATCACCGGCATGTTGCAGTCCATCAGCACCAGGTCGAAATCATCCTGCTCCAGCAGCTCCAAGGCCTCGGCACCCTGGGTGGCGAGCTGTACCTGGCAGCCGAGCTTGGCCAGCATGCCCTTGGCCACCAGCTGGTTCACCGGGTTGTCTTCTACCAACAGGATGCGCGCCCGGCCTTGCTCCAGGGTAACGCCTGGGGTGGCCAGCGGGTGTTCGGGCTCGTGGCCCTGCAAGGTGCGGCGTAGCGTCTGGTATAAGGCATTGCGCGCCAGCGGCCGGGCCAGCTGATGCAGCGGTGCCAGGGCCAGCGCCTGCTCGCTGGACAGGAAGTTGCCGTAGGCGGTCACCAGCAGGATCGGGGTTTTCAGTGCCGGGCGCAGTTCGAAGACGTGTTCCACGTCGTCGGTAATCAACAAGTCGAAAGCTGTGGCGTCCAGCCCGGCGACGCTGTCGTACCGCTGGTACACCAGGCCCCAGGCGGGCAGTTGTGCCTGCAGCAGTTCGTTGAGCCCGCTGCCGGCTGCACTCAATGCGGCCACCCTGCCGTGCAGCGGTGCCGGTGCGATGGCTTCGGTGTGCACGGTCAGCGGCAGCTCGGCGGTAAAGCAGCTGCCAAAGCCTGCTTCGGAGCGTATGTGCAAGTGGCCGTGCATCGCCTTGCACAGGTTGCGCGTCAGTGCCAGGCCCAGGCCGGTGCCGCCATACTGCCGGGTGATACCGGCCCCGGCTTGGGTGAAGGGTTGGAAAATTCGTGTCTGGGCCTCTTCGGGGATGCCGATACCGGTGTCGCGCACCTCCAGGCGCACACCACCGACGATCGTCACCAGGCGCACATCGACGCGGCCAAAACGGGTGAACTTCAGGGCGTTGGACAGCAGGTTGCTGACGATCTGCCGTACCCGCGTTGGGTCGCCGAGCACGCTGCTGGGGAAATCGCCGGCAATCAGGCAGGTCAGCTCCACGCTCTGTGCGGTGTTTTGCGACAGCAGGTTGGCGGTGTCCTCGACCATCGAGCCCATGTCGAAGGCAATGCGCTCCAGCTCCAGTTGGCCGGCATCGAACTTGGACAAATCGAGAATATCGTTAAGCAGCTCAACCAGCACCTTGCCCGAATCGTGGGCAATCGCCAGTTGCTGGCGCTGCTCGCCGGGCAGCGGGTTGTCCAGCGCCAGGGCGATCATGCCGAGCATGCCGTTGAGCGGGGTACGTATTTCGTGGCTCATGTTGGCCAGGAAGGCGGCGCGAGCCTGGGCCATGTCCAGGGCCCGGCTGCGGGCCTGTTCCAGTTCCTGGTTGGACAGGCTCAGGCTACTGTTGCTGGCCTTGAGCTCGTCGGTGCGCGCCGAGACGATGTCTTCCAGCTCGTTCAGGTACTGAGTCAGACGGTTTTCCGCAGTGCGCCGCTGTTCGATCTCGGTGGCCATGCTGACAAATTGCTGGTTGGCAACCTTCACCAGCACACCGATTTCATCGTGTTCGTGGCCGTGCGGGCATTCCAGGCGGGTTTGCCGGGGTTTGCGCGGGTCACTGCCGCTGAGCGCACCGATGACTGTGACCAGCGGCTTGGTCAGCATCATGTAGAACAGCGCCAGCAGGATGCCGGTCAGCACCAGGCTGCGGGCGAAGCCGTTGAACAGGGTAATGCCGGCGCGGTCGAGGAAGCGACTGCCGAAGGCGTAGGTGTCGACGTCCAGGTACAGGGTGCCAAGATAATCCTCGGGCATGTGAGTGAGGAACAGGCGCTCCCTGAACTGGCGCTGCTCGCCGAACAGGAAATCGCTCAGTGGCCGGTAGCGGTCCTGCAAGGGCGGGCGCTCGACATCGGCCAGCACCGTTTCGTTGTTGTCGATCAGCCGGGCGCGGATGATCGCCGGCGATTGCAACAGGCCGCGGGTAAGCTCCAGGGCCAGCTCCGCGTCAATGTTATAGGCAATGCGCGAGGCCGGGTTGTGGCTGATTTGCAGCAAGGCGCGCACTTCACGGTTGATGGACGCGTCTTCGCTGGCATAATCGATGCCGATCTGGATGAGACTGAGCAATGTTCCCAGGATGAAGCCGACCAGGACTGTCAACCGGGCTTGCTTGTATGACAGGCGATTGGTGAACTTGATATCCATGAGTCCCGAGCCGGTTTCACGTTCCTTGCGCTGCGCAAGCATAGCCGAATAGCCCCGGCTGCTGGTGGGTCTGTCTGTTCATTTCAGTTGATCGCCAAGTGGGCGCGTTGTGCCCCCAAAAAACTGAAATTGTTAGGAGTCGTCATGGACGCTCGCTTGATTGCTTTTCTGGACCGCGCCGAATCGGTACTGGCGCGCCTTGAACCTTTGTTGCCGGCACAACGCCCGAGTATCGACTGGGGCACCACCCTGGCCGCACGCTGGCAGCGCGACGGCCGCAGCGGCTACCTGCTGCCGCTGGAAGTCAGCCTGGATATCCGCCTCAGCGACCTCATCGGCGTCGACCAGCAGCGCGACCAGCTTGGCCGCAACACCCACCAGTTCATCAACGGCCTGCCGGCCAACCACGCGCTGCTGTGGGGCTCGCGCGGCACCGGCAAGTCGTCGCTGGTTCGCGCCCTGTTGGCCGAACACGCCGGCGCCGGCTTGCGCCTGATCGAAATCGAACGCGACCACCTGGCCGACCTGCCGCGCGTGGTCGAGCAGCTGCAGAAACTGCCGCAACGCTTCATCCTGTTCTGCGACGACCTGTCGTTCGAGGCCGGGGAGGGTGACTACCGGGTGCTCAAGAGCGTGCTGGACGGTTCGCTGGAGCAGGCCCCGGACAACGTGTTGCTGTACGCCACTTCCAACCGCCGCCACCTGGTGCCCGAGAAAGAAAGCGACAACGAGAACTGGAAGCGTGTGGACGGCGAGCTGCACCCCAGCGAAGCGGTGGAGGACAAGATTGCCCTGTCGGACCGTTTTGGCCTGTGGCTGTCGTTCTATCCCTTCACCCAGGAGCACTTCCTGAATGTTGTGCAGCACTGGATTGGCCAGTTGGCACAACCTGCGGGCCTTGTGTGGCAGCGCACTGAAGAACTCGACATCCTCGCCGTGCGCTGGGCCACCGGCCGCGGTAACCGTAATGGCCGTTGTGCCTATCAGTTCGCCCGCTACTGGGTCGGGCTGCAATTGCTGGAGCAAAAGTAAATGATCGACCTCAATGCCAGTGGCGCCGGCCTCGACGGCTATGACCTGCTGGCGGCGCAAGTGCAGGCGCTGTTTGCCGACGAGCGTGACTTCATCGCCAATGCCGCGCAGTTTTCGGCGTTTCTGTATAACCAGGTGGACGACCTGAACTGGGCGGGGTTCTACCTCAACCGCAACGAAGAGTTGGTGCTGGGCCCGTTCCAGGGCCAAGTGGCGTGCGTGCGCATCCCGTTCAGTAAAGGCGTGTGCGGCGCTGCGGCGGCAACGCGGCAGACCCAACGGGTTGAGGATGTACATGCGTTCCCGGGCCACATTGCCTGTGACAGCGCTTCCAACAGCGAGCTGGTGATCCCGTTGGTGAAGGACGGCAGCTTGATTGGCGTGCTGGATCTGGATAGCCCGACGGTCGGGCGGTTCAGCGAGGCGGACCAGGTGGGGCTGGAGCGGTTGGCAGCGATCTTTCTGGCGTTGACTGACTGCTGATCGATATTGCCTGTGCCGGCCTCTTCGCGGGCAAGCCCGCCCCTACAACGGTATTCATAAACCTGTGGGAGCGGGCTTGCCCGCGAAGAGGCCGGTACCGGTTAATCAATCAGTCGTAGATCACCTTCTTCTTCCAGGTCTCTTCCTCATCGGTCTTGAGCCCATCGGTCAATTCGTTGTGCTCGTCCTCTGCGGGGGCCATGCGGTCCAGCACCTGGCCATTGGCCCGGGCCAGTAGCTTCTCAAGATACGTCAGCTGCTCTTCATACACTTTCGGCTCGGGCTGTTTGCGCAAATACTGCACGCCGCGCTCGAAGGCCAGGCGCGCCTGGCCGGGCTGGCCTTTTTGCAGGGCCTGCTGACCAAGGTTGTTGAAGAACTCGATGTGCAGCAACACCAGGATATGGCGGATTTCCTTGACCCAATGCTTGGCTTCGACGGCGGGCAAGAAGCCCTCTTGGGCTGCGCGGGTCACCTGATTGTGCAGCGCCTCCAGCAAGAAGCGCACATCCTTGGCCTTGACCTCGGTGTGGATCGGGTTGGGTGGGTTGTTGACCGGGATCTTCTCGCCCAGTGCAATCAACCCTTCCAGTTCGGCGAGGCGCGCCTTGAGTTCGGTATTGCGCTTGTCCACCGCCAGCAGGCGCTGGTTGAGGTTCAGCTCCAGGCGGGCCAGTAGCAGTTTGAGAGCCGGGGTCATGAACTGGCCCGGGAACGTCTCGGTGATCTCGCCACAGCGGCGCAGGCGGTCGGCCAGCTCGACCTTCGTCCGGGCGCGGTCCAGCTTGCCATTCTCGACCACATTGTTGAGGTAGCCGATCACGATCAGCAACGCGATGCCCGCCACGATGAGCAGGGTGATCAGAAGTGGTGTCACCGTTAATGCCTCATGAAAAGGTTTGCATGATTGAGTGTAGGAGCGAGCTTGCTCGCGAGAGGCCCTGACAGCCATTCTCTTTTTCTATCGGCGAACTGTGCCATGGCTGGATGCTGGCACATTAATGCTGACTTGACGCCAGAAAATCAACGCCAAACCCTTGCAGGCTTACCGAAACAGCGCTGGGTGTACCCGGAAGTCATTGATTTAAATAAATTTCTACAAAGGGGTTGACGCCTTCCCGAACCATCCATAGAATGCGCGCCACTTGCAGCGTAAAGCACACAGCGAAACGCGGCAGGGAGTGAAAGCAGGCAGTAATGCCAGCAGCGTGTCCCCTTCGTCTAGTGGCCTAGGACACCGCCCTTTCACGGCGGTAACAGGGGTTCGAGTCCCCTAGGGGACGCCAATGCGGGAATAGCTCAGTTGGTAGAGCACGACCTTGCCAAGGTCGGGGTCGCGAGTTCGAGTCTCGTTTCCCGCTCCAGTTTCTCCGGCACTGCTTAACGGCGGGGCAGGAAAAGAAAATCCAGGCTGAATCGTGAGGTTCATGTTCTGGTGCACTGAAAAGTGTTGTGTGTCCCCTTCGTCTAGTGGCCTAGGACACCGCCCTTTCACGGCGGTAACAGGGGTTCGAGTCCCCTAGGGGACGCCAAATGCGGGAATAGCTCAGTTGGTAGAGCACGACCTTGCCAAGGTCGGGGTCGCGAGTTCGAGTCTCGTTTCCCGCTCCAGTTTAAATACTGTGGCGTCTATGCGGTGCAGTGGTGGTGAAGGCTGTAAAGGCGCTTCACGCCGATAGTGGTAAAGCTTCAAATTGCGGGAATAGCTCAGTTGGTAGAGCACGACCTTGCCAAGGTCGGGGTCGCGAGTTCGAGTCTCGTTTCCCGCTCCACATATCGATCTACAGAGTTCCACGGAAGTCTGTAAGTCGCTCAAAAAAAGACGCTTCGGCGTCTTTTTTCGTTTCAGTCAAAGCTATCAGGATCCATGGGTATCCCAGAAGCTCCCTCGAGCGCGCGCTGACCCGCAGCGTCAACTGGTATTTTTGCCAGTGGTGCATCTCATTGGCTTTATCTATGTTGGCCTTTAGTCAAAACGTAAAGGTCTGATCCATGGCTGCGTTCTTCAAGTACGTGCTTGTGGGCGTCTGCAACACTGCCATCCATGTAGCAGTATTCATCGCGATGCTGATGACTGGCAACAATCAGGCTGTGAGCAATCTGGTCGCCTTCATCATGGCGCTGTCATTTTCGTTTCTGGCCAATGCTAGGTTCACCTTCAAGGCCTCGGTGTCTCTGCCACGCTACCTGAGGTTCGTGGGTGGGATGGGCAGCCTCGCCGTGGCATTGGGCTATCTCGGCGACCGTTTGGATTGGCAGCCAATGTTCACGGTAACGCTGTTCTCTTTGCTCAGCTTGGTGCTGGGCTTCTTGTTCTCCCGTTGGGTCTTCATCGAGAAGCGCGGATGCATATTTCGCTGATCGTGCCGGTGTTCAATGAAGAGAAGGCGATCAGGCCGTTCTATGACGCGGTGCGCCGGGCGCTTGCCAATGAGGCTGATCAGGTCGAACTGATTTTCATCAATGACGGCAGCCAGGATGGAACTGAACGGCAGATTCGCCAACTGATCGCAGGGGACCCCGATGTTGCGCTGATCGACCTGTCACGTAACTTCGGCAAGGAGGCCGCGTTGTTCGCTGGGCTGGATCAGGCCAGCGGCGATGCAGTCATTCCAATCGACGTCGACCTGCAGGACCCGATCGAGGTCATTCCACAGCTGATCAAACAATGGCGGGCGGGTTTCGATGTCGTACTTGCCAAACGCCGTGATCGCTCATGTGACAGTTACTGGAAGCAATATACGGCGGCGATTTTCTACTTCCTGTTGAATCGCATATCGCAGATTCGTATCGAGGAGAATGTCGGTGACTTCCGCTTGCTTGACCGTCAAGTCGTGGACGTAATCAAGTCGATGCCCGAACAGCAACTTTTCATGAAAGGCATGCTGTCATGGCCAGGGTTCAGGACCGCAGTGGTCGAGTACGAGCGTTCCTCGCGAACGGCAGGAAGAAGCCGTTTCAACGGTTGGAAACTGTGGAACCTGGCTCTGGACGGGATCACCTCCTTCAGTACCGTGCCCTTGCGAATCTGGACGTACGTGGGAGGCACCATCGCCTTGCTCGCGCTGGCTTCAGCGGCCTGGCAGGTTATCGACAAATGGCTCTTCGGCAACCCGGTGCCGGGATATCCCTCGCTGATGACAGCCATCTTGTTTCTGGGTGGTGTGCAATTGATCGGCATCGGTGTATTGGGCGAGTACATTGGGCGAATTTATATGGAATCCAAGCACCGGCCGCGATATGTGGTCAAAGGTATGGCAGGGGGGCGCACGTCGCAGAAGGCTCGTCATCCTTTAAAGGAAGATTGATGATACGCCTAGAAATCGAGCGTAAATCCATTGCCCATGGGTTAGCAGTCGTTTGCATTTTGCTCCTTGCGCTCGCGGTCAGGCTTTACCAGATTGAACTGCAGGTCGTCTGGTTCGATGAAGCCTACAGTGTGTGGCTGTCCAGAATGTCCCCAAGGCAAGTCATCCTGTTTACCGCGCGCGATGTGCATCCCCCTTTGTACTACCTGATATTGCATGTCTGGATGGACTGTTTTGGTGATAGTGTTGTGGCCGTCCGTAGTCTGAGTGCTGTGACAGGTGTTGCCACTGTCGCCATGGGGATGCAGATTGCACATCAGTTTGCGTGCTGGCGTACTTGTGCAATGGCGGGTTTGCTCTTGGCGGTTTTCCCTATTGGGGTCTACTACAGCCAGGAAATCCGCATGTACTCGCTACTCGGCTTGCTCATGCTTTCGGCTCTGTATGCGGTACTGCTTTGGGGGCAGCAGCAGCGGCATCGATACTTGCTCGCTTATAGCCTGTTGATGGTCGCGGGATTGTACACACACTACTTTGCGGTACTGTGTGCATTATCCTTTTGGTTGTACGTACTGTTGGCCAGGGGGCAGAACGGGCGATTGCTCATCTGGTCGAGGCCTTGGTGGATCTACAACGTGGGGATTGCGTTGGCCTTTTTGCCCTGGCTACCCACATTGATCGAGCAGACCGGTCGCCCCAATCTGATAGCGTGGATAGCCGCAGCGACACCGATGACGGTGCCGTTTGCTTTTTTGCGAGCATTCGCATTAGACACCGACATGGCAGGCGCCAGTTTGCTGGCAGTGGCCTTTACATTGATTCTGCTTGCTAGCGCAACGCGCCTCTGGTGGCGGGACCTCGCATTGTCCCGACCCGGATCAATGCTCGTCATCTACTGTTTCATCCCGCTGCTGGTGACCTGGTTGGTTTCCTGGGTGAAACCATTGTTCATGGAGCGCTATTTGCTGTTTGCCTTGCTGGGCTTACCCATTCTGCTGGCCAGTGCACTGGCTGAACTCCGTCAGAGCTGGCGTGTGCTGTTACTGGTTCTTTGCGTGTTCTTCGAAGCGACAGGCATGGTAAATCTATACTGTCGGCAATTTAATCTGCGGGGCGGCAGTGAATGGGTCGACAACCGGCTCGACGCTGTCATGGCTCAAGTCAACTCACGATGGCTGCAAGGTGATGCACTGCTCGCCGATGACAGAGTCTGGTCATTGACTATTGATTTCTACAACAAGACTGGTACCGCACCGCTGGTCTACAAACCTTACTACACCGATCCTGCCACTGCATTGTATCCGCGCGTCGCACAACGGGTGGTCAATGACCCACGAACACTGGAGCACCGCTACAAAAGAGTCTGGTGGGTCACCAGCGGCCCTGTGACGGAGATCGAACGTACAATGATGCGGAACTGGGTCAGCCTGGCTGCGATCAGCAAAGGCGATTCGCGAGCACTACTGTTCGCGATGCCCGATCAATCGGCAAGCCGCGACTGAGCTATTCAGATGCCTGCGCCCGTTGCAGCCAAGTGCTTGAGTCATGCGCGCGGCAGAAAGGCTCAAACAGGTATTACATGTTTAGAGCTTCTGATCTCTGGGCCTCGATAGGTTGATTGCCCAATCATCCATCGGGCTTATGCCATGCAGACAGACCAAATAACGACTGCTCCTGACCCCCTTGTTCTAGCGCAAGCTTACCAAGACAACCTCATTGCCAAGCGCCTGCCAGGTTGGCTGAAGGCAGCGTCACAGCAGGAACTGCAGCAGCTGGGCGGGGCGATGCAGCGCAGCCTGGAGACGCGCCGCAACCTGTCCAAGCTAATGGCACGCATCCAAGGGATCGACACGTTTGCGACCTCGCTGCTGGAGTCGCAGATGCTGGTGCAGTTCGGGCATGAGTATCAGGTACGCCGTTGGGAGATGCTGGTGGGCAACCGGCAAGTGGTGATCAATACGGTACCCGTAGGCGCGCACCTTACCGAAGTGGAGTATGCGCCGATACCACTTGTGGAGGCAGCCCTGCGAAACTTCACTGAGGCAGAGTGTGCTTCGGATAGAACCCGGGAGGGCGCCCAGCCCAGGGGGAACCGCTTGCAGAACCGTCGACAGGGAAGTGTTACGCCCCCCAGTGCCGACCATTTTGCACGGTTCTGTCGTCAGGTGGATCTTGGCGGGCAATACCAGCGTCATCTGGACGCAGTGCTTCAGCCTGCTGCCGGTTTCGACGATTCCACAGGTGCTCCACGGTTATTGGCAGAGGCTCATCGAGAGGCGCTATTGGTCGACGCTTACCAGGCCAAGCTGAATGGACAACTCACGCAGGCCGAGCTTCACCTCATCGTAAGCCTTTGTGCCGACAATACGCTGGGGCGACTGAAGGGTGATCTTGTAGTCGCTAACCGTCTCCAGCTATTGGGCTTCACGATACAGCAGGTGGTGGTGCTTGCGGTCATGGATGAAGGCTTGCTTCGAAATACGATCAAGCGGGTGCTGGTGCATATTCCGGGCGATGGTCATGGTGCTTGGTGCGCCTTCGAAAGTTTGCGCACCTTCGCGAATGCCTTGGGCCGACGGTTGCGCGACCCTGGCTATCAACGGTTCTTCAGCCGCTTTGTACGACGACGCGACAGCCAGGCTTTCTTCGGCGAAATCATTCCGGCCTATTCAGACCTGGTGATGACGGCCAATTACGATCTGGATGAAGAGCTCGAGCCGTACCGAATGCCGCTGTTCAACACACTGGCGATGGCACGTATTGAACAGATCAAAGATGACGCGGCGATGATCGCCGTCCCTGTAGCGAAACTGGACCGGGAGGTCGAAGCTGCGCATAACCGGCGCATGGCTGCAGAAGGGTGGACACTGCTGAATTTGGCGGGGCTGTTCGTACCCATCATTGGTGCGGGGTTGCTCGCGGTTACGGCGTGGAAGTTGCTGGGTGAGGTTTACCATGGCCTGGAAGCATGGCGCGAGGGTGATGATAACGAGGCGCTGCGCCACCTGATCAATGTAGGGGGCGATGTGGCAGCGGTAGCGGCGACCTCGGCGGGTCTCTTGTTGACGCGGCGCCTATGGCAAGGGGCGACGGTGGTGGACGAGCTGGTGCCTGCCCACCTTGAAGACGGTACTGTCAAACTGTGGAACCAGGACCTGTCATCGTTTCGTCGCGCGGCGCCGGGGGCAGGGGCCGTTCGCGATAGTCAGGGGATCTACCGCGCAGGGGAGCATGCATGGATCAAGCTCGATGATGGGTTCTACGCTGTTGCACAGCAGGCGTCGACGGGTGAGTGGAAGTTGGTTGCGCAGCATGGACATGCACCGTTGTTGTGCCACAACGGCGCCGGTGCCTGGCGCTTGTGGAGTGAGCAGCCTGCTCAATGGGACGATACCTTTGCGATGTTCCGGCGTTTGGGAGGTGATGCCCAAACACTGGAGGATGAACAGATAGCCCATGCCTTGGCCGCGCATGGTATGAGCGCGGATCACCTGCGCGCTGTGCATGTCTATGGTCAACGGGTAGATCCTGAGCTCATGGACACGGTATTGCGCATCAAGATCGACCAGCGAATTCAGGGCGCCATTCGTGATCTGCGGGAGGGTGCCCAGGTAGCCGATCAGGTGCTGGTGGAGCAGGCACAGCGCTTGTTGGAAAGCACCACACTCCATGGTGCTGACTTGGCCGATCGGATTTCGGTTCGCCGTCGTGAATTGTTCCAGCGCTTGTACGACGGTGCCCAGGAGAGCGATTCACCGGGCGTGGCGTTTCTTCGCCGGGCGTTCACACGTTTGCACGGGGCTGCAGCAAGAGGGTTGTTGCGTGCTGCCAGCGTGGCCGACCAGCGGTTGGTCGAGAGCGGCACCCGCATTGCTTTGCGATTGTCCGAGGCTGCGCGGTGTAGCGTGCAGCGTATCCGCGTTGCGCGGGTGATCGAAGCATATCTGATTGAATCTCCCCAGGATGCGGATACCGCACGCGTGGCGGTGGCGATGTTGAAACACCTACCCAACGCCGCCGCAGGGATTCGCTGGCGTTTGCTCGACGCCGGCAGTGGTGCCGATATCGTCTTGACGGAGGGTGAACTGGGCAGCCTGCCACGAGGCTTGCTTCACCGTGCCGGGAAGTTCCAGTTGCTGGATGACCAGGGTAATGCCATCGGCACTCCCGGCGAATTATTCGAAACCATGTCCGCTGCTTATAGCCTAGAGCAGCGGCAGCAACTGGGTATCGCAGACCCCTGCGCACACCATCTTCGGGTTTTGTTAGGCAGGCAGATTCAACTGCGGCGGCAGGAGGTCGAGAACCTGTTTGCACCACAGCACGATGCCAATGCCTGGTTCAAGCCTGTTCGTCGGTTGAGCGATGGACGTGTGGGTTACCCGCTGAGTGGGCGTGGAGCTGCTGGGAGCTCGCAAGGACCAAGGCCGCAAGCGTTGCTCGCCATGGTTCGTGCCTTGTACCCCTCGTTCACAGTGGCGCAGGCCGATGCCTGGCTAGCGGACATCCAGGCATCGGGCCTGAATCTTGAAGCAGAGCTTGACAGGCAGGGGAGGGAGTTGCAGTCATTGAGCACAGCGCTTTACCAGTGGCAGATGCAAACACCCATGGGAACTGAGCGCAGTGCCAGGCGCGCGTTCAGGGAGGCGTTGCGGGGGTGCTGGCAGCGACGTATTACCTTCTCCAGATCAGCGAGTGATCAGAGCCAGAGCTACCGCTGGGCTGTTTTGAATTTGTCCTTGCCAACACTACCCGAGCTACCCGCCAGGGTCAGTTTCAACCACGTCACCGAGTTGGCGTTGTTCGAGTTGGGGCTGACGTCGTTGCCAGAGCGGTTTATAGAGGCATTCCCACATTTGCGAACATTGGAACTGCCTGGTAATCAATTGACGCGGTTGCCGTCTTCTCTGATGCAGATCAGGTCTTTGCGTAGCCTGGACGCGTTTGGTAACCACATTACCTTGGATGCTGGGCAGGCGACGATTTTGTCGTGCTGCGAATCGTTAGAATATATCAACCTGTCTTACAACCCGTTAGGGCGTGTTTTTTCTGTCAGTGGCTTGAGCCGGTTGCGCCATCTGCATATGCGCAGTACCGGCATCAACGATTTCCCAAATGCGCTGGCGATTCGCCCCGATCTGATGCTCGCAGATTTTCGTGATAATCAGATAGCGGCAATACCTGAAGCATTCTACCGGGCTCCCGGCTGGGTTCGGCGTAGCATCCTGGTTCGAGGCAACCCGTTGGCCGAGGTGGAGCTTCAGCGCTGGGACGCTTCGCTGGGGCCCTTAGGTACCTTGCAAGAGGCGTTGACGGTTCAACCCTCTGACGCGAGGCGGCAATGGCTGGATGCTTGCCAACGGGCGCGACGCGGCGAGTTCTCGCTCAGGTGGGACAGCTTGCAAAGCGACCCTGATACCAGTGCGTTTTTGGCCGTGCTCACGACACTTTTGCGCTCAGCGGAGTTTCAGCGCGCGCCCCAGGCATTGGCTGACCGGGTATGTACCATGGTTGAGGCCATGGCTGAATGGTCCAGCCTGCGGGAGGAGGTGCTCTCTGAGGTGACTGAGGTCAATTGCCAGGACGATGCGGCGCTGTGCTTCAGTAATCTGGAGGTGCGCATGTTGGTATGGCAGGCGCAGCAGCGTTCTGACCATCCGGCGGATGGCTTGTTGCACCTGGGAAGGCAGCTGTGGCGCCTGGAGCAGGTTGACCGCATTGCCCTGGAAGACATCCGGGCAAGGCGTGAGGCAGGCGGTAACCCGGACGAAGTCGAGGTGGGTTTAGCCTATCGGCTGTCGTTGCGTGATGCGCTGGACCTGCCTGCGCAACCCAGCGACATGCTGTTTGGTGAGATTTCAGGTGTAGACGAACGAAGAACGGCGGCTGCACTGGCGCAGGTCCAGGACGCTGAATCTCCAGCAAGCGTTGCGACCTCGATGGTGGAGAGAGCCTTCTGGCAGCGCTATTTACAGCGTACGCAGGGGGACCGGCTGGAAGCGCTTGATGCACCTTTCCACAGCCGCCTGGGGGCACTGATGGATGAACGCAACGTTTTGGACGGTGAGCGCTTGGAAGAGATGAACCGCGTTCGCGACGAGCGTGAGGCTGCACGGCGTCAGCTGATGTGGGCGTTGACCGTGCCAATGCTGGAAGAGGATGGCGCCCAGCGTGAGGCGGACAATGTCGAGCTGCCGCAGTCATCCGGGGCGTCTGCAAGTTGACGGGGGAGGAGCGGGTGGCCGATGCCAGCCCGCTCCGGATCGAGAAATGAACAAAGCGACTTGCGTTCGATTCTTCACGCCTGTTTCTCTTTGCCCTCACTGGCAGTCGGTCGTGCAAGGGGCCAGACCTGCCCCTTGCACCCATGATCCTGGCCCGTCCTACTTGTAATAGATCGTGAAGTTGAGTGCACTTTTGGCGGGGCCGCTCGTAACCTGGGGCGCCACTTGGTAGTAGCGGGCATTGAAGTCTATGCGCATGTCTCCGGGGGTGATCGCGCTTACGTCCAGCTCCTCGCCAAGCTTGGCAGGTGTCACCCCGTCGGCGCGCAGTATTTGCACGCCCAGGCCGGAGGCGTTGCCAACTTCGGGTATGAGGCTGAACAGGCCCTTGTCGGCATCGATCACGGTCGCGCCCTTGGTAACGTCCAGCTGAATGTGCACCCGTGCCATGCCACTGTCGTCAGCGCATTGGTTGAGGTTGATGTGGAACGGGATTGCAGGGGTGGTCGAGCCTTCGCCGCTAAAGCTGCTCAGCTCGTGGTGTTTGAGGTCTACCGGGTCGGCGCTGACCGGGTTGGCCCCCAACGAGCACTGCGCCTGCGTCACGGTGCCATGCAAATTGGCCTTGAGCACGCTGCCAACGCCGGTGAAATTGCCGGTGAACAGCTCCTGGCCGGCAAAGCTGTGCGGCCCCGGCGGTATTTCGCCAGTTTTGATCACGGTGATGTAGGTGTCCAGATAGGTGGTGGTGATGGCCAGCCCGGACGGCCTGTCCTGGTAGCCAGAGTAGGGGACGGAAACCGGGGTCCGTGGTATCCAATAGTTGTCCCATCCGCCCTCGTACGGTGCCCCCAGGCGCACATGTATGCCGACGCCGGGTATGTTGGTTTCGAGCACGCGGTCGGTTTCGACACCGCTGATGGGTGGCAACGGGCCGGGGAAGATGCTTGCTGTGTTCGGCAGGTTCACGTCGGCACGGTCGCCCGCGACAGCCACCGGGCAGAGGAGTTTATGGCCTGTGTCGTTGGGCGTCGACATTCTACTGGCGGTTCGGATGACGCTACCCACAGGCGCATCGCGCGGTACCCAAAGGTTACCCAGTTGAATGTTGTACAGCAGTTGCCCGCTGGGGAGGCCGCCGTCCCATCTGCAGAGTGCAAGTGCGTTGCTGCTGGCCAACAAGGCTGTCAATGCCAGGGGCAGGATCGCGCGTCGGATGAATGAAGCGTTCATGGGGATAGGTTCCGGTGCCGGGTGAGCTAGGTCAGGGGGGTGGGGCAAGTCAGCGTCTGTTGGTGATAGCCCTGCGCTTGGTCCATCTGCGCGGGCTCGATCTGCAACTGGCAATGCTCATCGCTGGCTTCACCCCAGCGCACGTGTAGCGTCTGAGCTTTGTCGTCGACCGCCAGCAAGGCCTGGCCGGCCTGGCCGACCACCCCTAGCGACGTGCCGGTGGCGTCGTTGACCTGGGTGCCGAAAGGCAATGGCTGGCCATCGGCCCGGAGCAGGGTGAGGATCAGCCGGCTGACCTTGCGTGCCTGGAATTCGGCAAGCACGATGGCGCCGCGGCGCGGTGTCAGGTGCTGGGCGCCGTTGTCGATCTGCACCTGTGGGCCGAGGTCGTCGGTGTTCAGTTCGAGCGAGTTGTAACGGTACGGCCGAAGGTAAGGCACCAGCATGTGGCCGCTGTTGTCGCTGAGGCTGCCAGGGGCATTTTTCACGCCGACTCCGGCGATTTCGGGGACGTGTACCAGGGCATTGGTTTCGCCCAGGTAGCGGCCACTGGTCAAGCCGCCTTCATGCAGCAGCAGGCTGCCGCTGGCGTTGAGCGACAGCGCACGGTAATCGTCGCTTTGCGTGTAGCCCGCGCCCACGCTGGCCCTGGCTCCCTGGTAGCCAACCGACAGGGCGGAAGTCTGGGTGCGCCGTTCGTCCCGGCTGGTCGAGGCGACATAATTCAGGCGATGGTCCATGGCGCTGCTGGAAAGGCTGGCGCGCTGGCTGTGCGCGCCGTTGCGTGACTGCAGGTCGAGGTTGGCGCTGGAGGCGCTGCCGAAGCCCAGCGGCAACGACACGCTCAGGCCGAACATGCGGTCGTTCTGGCTCTGATCGTTCAGGGACTGGGAGGCGTACAGGTTGTAGGTGACATTGTGCAGGTTGGTGCTGAACTGCAACTGGTACTGGCGAAACTGTTTCTTGCTTTGCCAGTAGTCGTCTTGGGTCATGGTGAAGCTCAATGAGCTGCTTTTCCACAGGCGCTGGTGCACAGAGGCCTCCAGGCGGCTGCGGCGGCTGCCGTGGTAGGCGCTGTAGGCATTGCGTTCGCGTACGGCCTCATCGTAGTCACGGTAGTCTTCGGTGGAGTAGCGATAGCCGGCGAAGCGCAAGTTGGTGCCGGTGTCGAAGGCTTTACCGTAGCGTGCGGCGAAGCTGTGCCCGTGAACCTTGCCCAGTGTGCTGCCCAGGTCGCTCTGGGCACTGGTCAAATCGAAGGACAGGGCGCCGATGGTGCCCAGGTCGCGGGCGACGCCCAGGGTGCCGGCGCGGTAGTAGTCGCCCCCTTGTACGCCACCATACAGGGTGGTGTTCCAGGCGCCGCCACGGGCCAGTGTCGCTTGCCACAGCAGCGGTGAGTCGAGGTTTTCGGCGCCGTTGTAGCGGCCCAGCGTGGCGCTGTAGCGCCACACGCCTTCACGCAGCAGGTTGCTCAGGCTGGAATAGGGCTGGATGAAGCGCCTGACCTGGCCGTCCGCTTCGGTCAGGACGATTTCCAGTTCGCCGCTGCCGCTGCCCACGGCGAGGTCGTCGATTTCATAAGGGCCTGGCGCGACATAGGTGCTGTAGATGGGGTAACCGTTGTGCAGCACTTCGAGCTTGGCCCGGGTCTGCGCTACGCCACGGATGATGGGCGCGTAGTTTTGCATCACATCGGGCAGCATGCCCAGGTCGGAGGCCAGTTGTATGCCCTTGAAGGGCAGGCTGCGGAACACCTCGCCGTTGCTGCCGGTTTCACCCAGCGTGAGGGTACCGAAGCTGCCGGGCAGGTCGCGCTGGGCGTAGGTGTTGGTGTGGCTCCAGCGCCGGCTGCCGTGTTCGTCCTCGCGCAGCGACTGGCTGCTGCGCAGGCGCCAGGGGCCTAGGTTGAGGCCGCTGTTGAGGTACAGGTCCTGGCTGCTCGTACTGCCACCGTAGGCCTGCCTGCGCATTTGCGCCGAGGCCTGGTAGTTGATGAAGGCGGCATTGATGCCATAGTCCCACTGCTCGGCGCTGGGCATGCGCGCCGTATCCCTGCTGAGGAAAATTTGAGGGATGGACAGCTCCAGGCGCAGGCGCCGGCTGTCGAGCTTGGCGGTGGCGCCGGGGGCGATGGTTTCGAGGTCGAGGCAGCGGTCGTCGTCGGGCAAAGGTTGCGCCAGGCTTTGTTCGCGCAGGCCGGCCTGGCGCAGCAGGGCGGCGCTCAGGCAGGGTTGCAGGGTGTGCTGGCTGTCGGTGCTTTGCAGCAGCACCTCGTGCTCGGCGAGAAACGCCAGGTTGACCCAGACTTGCAGGCGATAGCGGCCGGCGGCGAGTGGGGTTTCGGCAGCCAGGGATTTCAAGGCCAAGGCGCCGGCTTCGGCAGGCTGGTCGGGGGCCTGGCGCATGAAGCTGGCGTCGAATTGATTGGGTTGAGACTCGGCAGCAGCGGTGCGTGGCAAAAGTTGCCACGGAACAATTGCGCTCGAGGTCATCATGGAAAACAGACACACCCTTAAAGGATGATGCTTTGGCCATTGTGTTCGTGGCACGGCGGAAGTCCTCATCCAATGCCCGGCGATGGAGAGCGTAGGGTTGGAGACAGGCGGTTTATCAATACTCGCTTGCGGATTGCAGGCGAGTTCCATAGGGCTGGCGGGTGAGGAGGATAAAAGTGAATGGCCTAGCGGGGTGTAGGATTAGTCTTGAGATATGAGGGGATTTGGCCGCAATAAAAAAACCCCATGATGTACATGGGGTTTTGTAGGTTTAGTGTGAACTGCGGCTCAATATTATTTGTTGCTCCCTAAATTCATATGCCCTGGGTCTGTATCGGTACCCGTTGCTCGTAAGTGTCCAGTCGCCGCGTAGAAGTCTTGCGTTTGATGTCGGAGGCGGCGGTGGAGTTGGAACTCGATTAGGTACGGGCTGATCCAAACTAGTGCGTTGACTTGAAAGAGAATAGTCTGGTTGAGGCTCCCCAATCGGCTGGGGTGGAGGTGGGTTTCGAGGTGAATTGTCTAGACTATTGTGTACACTGGTTCTAGGTGAGTTCTGTGGTATGTTTTGTGGTGTGTTCTGTGGTGTGTTCTGTGGTGTGTTATGTATCGAGTTTCGCGGAGTGTTAATTGGTGGCTCACCAGAAGGATCTGACACACTAAGCTTACCCCCTTGCGCTCCAGCTTTGCGGGCATTCCACATCTTCCATCCCCCCCTCAGGACCGCCCCCGTGCCAGCTGTTATGAGGAGTGACCCCAAGCCCATCATGATGCCCGAAACGACTTCATTTTCCACCTTGGTAGCCCACACCGTTGCGCCGATGCCGGCCCCCACCGCCATAACGCCACCCACCACCGCAATTGTCGCGGGAAGGGCGCCAGCGACCGCCCCGAGTAACATGCCCACAATAGAACCGATTGTAAGCCCAAGTATTTGCCACAAGCCTGGTCCTTTAGGCTCTTCTACCGGGTCGATATAGGGCGGCTTTGGATCTCGACTCGGTATCGGCGATGACCTGTGGCCGGTCGGGTCGCGCCAGTTCACCGGGTTGCCCAGGGCATACAGGTAAGGGTTTACCCCAACGTCTTCCTGAGCCAGCGAATCGGGGCTGTGGAAGCGCATCAGCCCGGGGTTGTAGGCACGGTAGCCCCGTCCCAGCAGGTACCAATCAAGTTGCTGTTCGCGTATTTCCCCATTGAAACCCAGCAGGCTCCGCAGCGTGTCATCATCACCGCGTTCGCCATACAGGTTGAAGTGCGCCTCGCTGACCCCGGCAGCGCCGTATTCGGCAGTGACCGAAGCTGCGTTGTCGGTCAGCAGCAGGCGTGTGTCCTGCTTATTGGCCGAGTTCTGCAGCCCAAGCGGATGCGTGTCGCCATGCAGGTAGTTGATCTGCTCATCGCCCTGGCTCACGGTGCTCAGGCGGTAGCCTTCGTAGCGGCGCAGTTGCTCGGCTTGTTGATCGTAGGTCACGCCCACCAGATGGTCATGCCCATCGTAGCGATAACGCGTGAGCACGGTATTGCCATCCTTGCTGCTCACCTGTTGCAGACGACCATGGTCATCGTAGGTCAGCTGGCGTCCCCATTCATCGTTGTTCTGGTTGCCGTCAGGGTCATAGGTGAAGGTCTGGGCCAGCGGGTAGTCCGGCGCCAAGGTGTGGGTCAGCTCGCGCAACTGGAACATGTCATGCAGGTCGTTCGCGCTCGCGGCGCCATAAACAAACTTGGCGGCATCCGTTGCGCCGTCATGGAAGGCGGTCTGGCAGCGAGTCAGGTTGTTGAAGTCGTCGAAGCGGAAAATCTGGCCTTTGATGGAGCGCCCGGCCCGGTTACGCGGCAGGTAGTCTTCGGCATCGCTCGCGTTCTCGAGGGTATAGTCTACGGTGCTCAGCCGGTTCAGTTGGTCATAGCTGAACGTTTCGACCAAGCGCTTCTCGCCGTCTCGCAGCGTGGCCCGGCTATGCAGCAGGTCGTCGTCTCGCCACACCATTTTTACCGTTCGCGTGCTGCCGTCATCCAGCGCCACAGTGCGTTCGCACTCACGGCCCAGGTCGTCATAAAGGACGGTGCTGACGCACTGCCGCTTACTGACGCTGTCAACGGTGGTGGTGGTGTGCAGGCGACCATCCAGGTCGTAGGTGAACGTTGCGCCAAGATCGCCTTGCGTCGATGTTTGCAGCTGCCCTTTGTCGTTATAGCTGTACCGGGTGATGGTGAGGGGGGCGTCGCTGCTCTTGCGTTCGATTGGGCGGCCTAGCAGCGATGCAGTGTGCGTGATGGTGTAGTTCTCACCCGATTGTTTATCCGTCCAGGTTTCCTTGCTCAGGTACCCCTGGTCGGTATAGGCATAGTGCCGTGTGCCAGCGCCATTGTCTGCCAACGTGATTTCCGCATCGGGCCTGGCGTAACCGAAGGTGGTTTCGCCGTTGGCGGCCTTTGCGCCCTTGAGGGTGATCGAGGTGGGTTGCCCGGTCAGTTCGGGGGTGTAGGTATACTTGAACGTGCGTCCCGAAGGCTTGTCATGTTCGTCGATCAGCGTTGTCTGGCCTTGATAGCGGAACGTCTCGGTCCGGTTGCCGACGGTCAGGCTGGTGAGCCGTTCCAGGCTATCGAATGCCCGCTTGCAGATAATCGTGCTTTCCCCGTCTGCTGGTGTCAGTTCCAGTTCGGTGGTCAGCTCAGCGACGCTGTGGCTGGCGAAGCGGCGTCGCAGCACGCTGCGGTCAGGGCGTGTGGTGCTGGTCATGCGGCTCAACACGTCATAGCCGAACTGGGTGGTCTGCTCCAGCGTTTTATCGGGGAACAGTGGGTCACGCAGTTGCTGGACCTCGCGTACGCAGCGGCCGGCCCCGTCGTAATAGTAGCGCTTGCTGCCCACCAGTATGCCATCGAGGTCCAGTCGGCTGTCGCTGAGGGGTTTGTCGAAACGGTTGAATTCGGTGCTGGTAAACTGGCGGCGCTTGCGTGGCCTGGCGTCCTCCGCGCGCTCTTGCCACTGCTGTACGATGAACCCTTCCTTGCCGAAGGGGGAGCGCTCGGTGCACGCCACGACACCGTCCGGCAGCAGGCTGGTGACACGGTTGCCCCAGCCGTCATAGGTAAACTGGCTGGTCAGTGTGAGTGTTTCGCTTTCCAGGTAGTCGTAAGTGATTTCCGACTCGACCCGGCCTGCGCTGTCGTACTGCGTGGTCTGCACATCGCGCCAGTTGCGCTGGGCGGTTTGCTCATCCAGGGTTTCCCGCTCTTCCCGGATGGGGCGGTTGTAGCCATCGAACCAGGTCCGCGTGACCACGCCGTTGACATCTTTCGCTGTTTCGTTCGCTTGCCCGCCCAGCGTGTAGGTGCGTTCCCGGGTCGCGGCGTGGGCGGTGCCGGGGGCGACGGTCTCGGAAATCAAACGTTTGAGCATATCGTAACGGAAGTGGATTTCGACCCTGTCGGCATCCTGGGTGCGACACACCAGGCCGTTATGGATGGACGTCGCGCTGGCCGTCACCCGCTCTGCCAGGTCATGCCCCTTGAAGGTCTCGCGCACCTGCAGCAAGGTCTTCTTCTGGTTGTCGTCTTCGACCAGCGAATGGAAGAAGGTCAATGTCGAGGTCTTGTCCTTGCTGGCATCGCTCGCGTGCTTGAGTGTGTTGGTCTCCTGATCCAGGCGGCCATGCAGGAACTTACCGTCTGTGGCTTCCGTGAAGAACCGGCGCGTGGTGCTGTGCAGGAGTTGCTCCTGGTCGCCGTCCACCTGCAGCGCGTCTTCCTTATGGGCGACCACGTAGCCCATGGCCCCTTTGGCACTGCTCAATGCCGCAATGTGCTGGTAACGGTAACGGGTTCGCAGGGTAGCCGCCGAGCCTTCGCCATCGGCGGCCGGGTACACGGTGCTGGTCTTGCGGCTGCGGGTGAACAGCTGCGGGTCGGGCGGGCAATCGTCGCCATTGTCGGTAGGCGGGTAGTAGGTATGCCGGGTATAGACCGTGGTGGCAAGGGTGGCGTCCTCGTCGATCTCAGCGCCCCTGTACACCGGCGCTGTGGCTTTGGATTCCAGGGCCAGGTTGCCATGCTCGTCGTAGTAGGTGATGACCACTTCTTCACGCAGCCGGCTGACATCCTCCTTGATCTTCCAGCGCTTGAGCTGATGCTTGGGCATCTGGAAGTAGTTCGGCTGCAGCTTGAACTCCTCGTTGGTCTCGTGGTAGACGGTCTCGAGCTCATGCAGGCAGGTTTCGCGCCGGGGCTGCGTGGCGCCTTCGTCGTAGACCTCGTGGACCTGCTCGGTCACTTGCCGGGTCAGCAGGTGGAAGCGGTTGAAGCTGCGAGTGATGGTGCGCAGAGGGGTAGCGTCAGCCAGGTAAGTCGCGGTCGAACCGTAGCTGAAATCGGTGCCAGTGAACTCGTAAAGGTTGTCCTCGCCGTTGTCGCGCCACGTGATGCCGCTGCCCCTGCCAAGGAAGTTGTTGCTGGTGTAAGCGTAGGTGGTGACCATGTCGGGCTGCTCGGCACCAGGCTTGATGGTGTGCTTGGTCACCCGGGGCAGCGCGTCACGCACGTCGCCGGGGAAGAGGTGGCCGTCATCGTTGTACTCGATGGTCTCGACGCCGCCGACCGGGCTACGCACTTTTGTCAGGCAGACCACCTCACGCACCTTGTCGTAATCGAGCCCCCAGCTGGCCTTGTCGTCGCTGGGCAGGACAATGGTATGGGGCAGGCGCACCGCCGGGCTGAAGCGGCGGTCGTATTCCAGGGTGTAACGGGCCAGTGGGGTAAAGCCGGGACCGGATTCCGGGTGCAAATCGACGGTGATTAGGTCGTCGGTGTAGGTGATGGCCAGCAGCTTGAGCCCGGTGTCGTCCTCGATGCCGACCAGGCATGGGGCCTTCTGGAAAGTGTCGTAGCTAAGGGTGATGCCATGGCCTGAAGGCGTCTCGACCCGGGTGGGCACGGCGATAAGATTGTCGCTGGGGCCTTTCAGTTCGAGCAGTTCGACCAGGCCGGCCTTGTGCTCGACGCGATAGCCCGCCCCGTGGTCATGAAAGTGGAAGCTGCGCAGCTTGCGCTCTTTGAACTGCTTGCCGGTGCCGTCGCTGGCATCGCTGCCGGTGACCTTGAAGCTTTCACCGGTGTGCAGGTGCAACAGATTGGTGCCGGGGTCGTATTGGGTGAGGTTGAGCGTCCAGCCCATGCCAAAGCCCGAGTCCTCGGTGTTCATCGGGTTGAAGCCGATGTGCAGCGGCAGCGAAGGGCCACTGAGGTTATTGGCGACCAGCTCCGGCAACTCGATGCCCAGGGTGTACTGCCCGGTGCGGGGGTCGACACTGTTGTTGACGAAGCTCAGGAAGTTGAAGGCGTTGGATGCTGTATTCGAGGTAGTAGTCATGATTATTCAGCTCCCTGCATCCACGCCGTTGCACAGCGGTATCGGGTCGGTTTATTTTCATCACCTTTATGCCAGCGGCCCACCATGAACCGCTCGAGGTCGCAATAGTAAAAATGGTCAGGCTCATCTGTATCGCCAGACCACTCAGTGAACTTGTGAATCGACATTTGCTGAGTCCCTTTCATTAGTTTGCCGCACCTATAGCGGGTTTTACCTTCTTCATCGTCCTCGTGCTCGCGGCCCGTCATGACGGTATCTTCCGGGCACATGAACCATTCGTCGTAGTGTTCATGGATCCAGGGCGTCCACTCGTTATCGCTTATACTAAGCTCAGTTGAGCCATGCTTGTAAGTCGCACACTTGTAAGTGGTTTTTTTGTCATTCTCATCGCCCTCGTGCCCGCGCGCCCATATTATTTGGTCGGCATTGCAGGTGAATACCCCGACTGGATCAATGTTCTCATAGACGAATATTTTATTCGGTTTGGCGGTTTCAGTGTCCTTGGGGGCACTGCCTGCGGCCCTCCCGGCGATCACGCGTACGCAGGCAGTGCTATCCCTGGCAGCGCTGGAAGGCTCGACCTTTTTGTCAACCATTATTAAGCCGGGAGTAATAATTTTGCCATTCTCGCGGGAAGCAAGGTCATCGAGTTCGAACCATTCGGTGGAAGTGAACCTTCGGGTGGTTCGAAGTTCCATCCACCATTTGCCCGGTGCAGGTTCTTTACTGCAATTTGAATCACCGGTGATCAGTATTTGGACGGCAGAGGAAAGTCCATCGAGCGACATTTTTCGCGCTGCAAAACCCTTGCACTCGGAGTAGCCGTCCGTGTGATGGAATTCGTTCTGGATTCGTTTGCCTGTGCCTTCGCCGGGAGCGGCGATTACACACTGACCATTGTCTTTGTCCAAAAATAATATTGAGCCGGTATTCTCCTCCGCGTACACAGCATGCGGAATGCTCAGCAGCACGGGGAGGGCAAGGGTGACAAGTTTTATTGAGGTCTGCATGGTGGGGTCTCGGGAAGTGGGTTAGAATAATTTGGCGCAAAAGTAAGAGGTATTTTTATTTTCATCACCGGCATGTACCGTTCCCCAGAATACCCCATTAGTGGCGCACTCCAGTTTGTGGTCACTTTCATCGCCCTCTAGAATTTGCGAGGGGGTAACCACCAAATTGTCTTCCCACGCGTCCCGAAACTCGGCGCAATAAACCCAGAAAGGCTCATTTTCATCGCCGCTTCTACCCCGGCCAGTCATGACTTTTCCAGCAGGGCACATCCCGAGCCAATCACTGGAAATCTTTTGCTCATTGAATTTTTTGAGTACAGTACCGTTTTGGCTAACGGTTCCACATAAATACGTGGTGGGCTGATTTTCGTCGCCGTCGTGGCCGCGGCCTACCAAGACTTTGTTGTCAGGGCATTTGAAGTCATGAGCTGATTCCTTCTCGAACCGGGTCCAACTAGTGTCCTTTTGTATGGTTGCGACCGCAGCGTGCGCCGTACTGGACATAAGAAACAGTAAGCTTGCAGCGGTAAGTAAGTTTCGTTGAGTATTCATCAAGGTTCCTCGTTGGCGCTGTAAGAAGTTCACCAGCCGAGTCTAGCGAAAGGCTCAGCGTGCGACAGCTAGCAAAAATGCTAGGTACCCCGCGTGCTGAAGTGCGGTGCGCGATCTATCACAGCAGCCCGATCGAAACCCACCTGTTATTTTTGCCAGTAGGCAGCGCCTGGGGCGGGCGCTAGTGTGTGGGCATCTCTCACCCAAATGCCGAGCTGAATAAATGAATACGCACCCAGCTGCCGAGCGGAGCAACGCGGCGCCACCCCCGCGCCCCACAATTGAAGGCCTCACGCCGTACGATGAGGTTGATCTAGATAAGCTGGGGGATGAAGACCTGGTTTTTTATATAACTTACGACACTATTGGCCCAGGTCAAATAGTTCGAGTTGAATGGATTGGCGCGGATGAACACGGTGTGGCATCGAGTTTTGAAGGGGCTGTAGATATTGATGACAACAATTTCGATCCCAAAACCCTACGGGCGCGTATTTCGGTGTCAAACAGGTTCGTCGTGGCGGCTACCAATGGCTATGCATTTGTGGCATTCGAGCCCATGCAACCGGCTTTGGAGCCTTCGCTGCGCGCATTTTGTTTCGTGGGGGTGCGCCCGCGGCGGCTGGAGCATATGCCGGTGGCCCAGGCGCCGCAGTCCCACAACCTGTTCATCGATCCCAGCTCGCTGGGCGGTGCAGGTGCTACGTTCTTGGTGCCGGCCTATCAGGCCATGCAAGCGAAAGACAAGGTAACGCTCACATTCGTGGGCTTTGAAAGCGACGGCACGGAAGATACAACCTGGTCAAGGACAACAGAAGTCGGGGAGCAGGACGTCGGGAAGGTATTGCGGTGGCAAGTACCTCCTGATCAGTTCGCCTTCCTTGGCGGGGGGCGCGCTGAAGTTCACTACGAAATCGCGTTTGCCGACTTGCCGGCTACATTGACAGCACCCATGCAGACCTTCCGCATCGATCCGATACCTGTTAACCCCCCGCCCCTGCTCCCGCAACTGGAAATAGACGGTTATTCCAGCGGCCCGCTCGACCCGGAAAAGTTTCCCAATGGTTTGGTATTGCGCGTGCCCGCCAATGAAGAGCTGATGGTGAGTGACTGGGTGTTGCTCAACTTCAATGAAGTACTCGGTGAGCAACAACTGCGTATCGACTTGAGCTGCCTTGAAAGTGGGGTGATTGCATTCAACCTGCCCGCAGAAAGACTTCGAGGTCTGGCGAGTATCACGCTGGGCTATCAGGTCGCTCGGGAAGGTGTTGCGTACCGTGCGACAGAGCGGCAGGTCGACTTGGTGGTTCGTCGTGAAGATGCGCCGTTGAAAGTGCTTTTCGCTGAGAGTGAAGGGAGCGAAGCCGGGGTGAGTGCGTATCTGCCCGCGAGCAAGGCATTATCAGGGGCATTAATTGACCTGTCGGATATCGAGTTGGCCGCTTCAGAGACGCTGGAAGTTTACTGGGAGGGCCGCTCCGCACTGGGTAACCAAAAGTTCACGTTCAGCACAATACCCACTGAGCCCTTGGTTATACCGGCAGCGGCGGTCGCAGCCAACATGGAGTTAGGCGACACCTCGCTAAAACGCTTCCCGGTCTACTACCGGATATTACCCGTGGGGCATGAGTCTCAGAAGCTGCATTTGCGCATTCTTCCGCTGGCTAGAAGCAGTTATCCCACACTGCAGTGCTACCCGCGCAGAGACACCGAAATCCACCTGGCCGATATCGTCGGCCCGCACGCCGATCTCACGCTGGCCAGTTGGCCATTCATGAGCGAAAAGCAACGCCTGGGGATTATCTTGAAGGGTGCTCGCGGCGGCGCGAACGTATTCTTTACCATCCGCGATGAAATGGTGTCCCAGCCTGAAGTGGAAGCAAAACTCGTTACCGCCAAGGTATTGAAGACAACGCTCGAGTCCCTCGATGATGACTCGCCATTGGTATTTACAGTCAGTATTGCTTTCGAGGGCGACGCGTTCGATGACAGTTGGACGCTGTTCCCGGAAATGTCATTGACGCTACGCAAGTAAGTACATGTACGTGTTTATGTAACTATTAGAGGTGCAATCATGGCTAAAAAAGAAACGCTGGAAGAGCTGGTGGAGTTTCTAAAGAAAGCGCCATCCACACACAGGTATGATGCCATTCTCGCGTATGACCGTTTTCGTGCCAACACATTGTTGCTGCAAGAGTATATCGACCGTTTCGACAGTGACCAATACTTCGAGCCTGTGACGTTCAGTACGGTCATCACACCGGGCGTCCGCTGGGAAAAGTCGATTGATTTTTTGCTGGATAAGCCTCGGCTCTCCTTCGAAAATTCCAGCCTGTCGAGTTCAAGGGCTGACTTGACCATGCGAATTACCGGTGGCAATCAACTGACGCTAGACAAGGCGTCCGGCGCTGCCGTTAAGAAAGTTTCCGGGGTTAAAATGGGCGATGCGCTCGATGGCCCGGCCTTGCACATGCGAATAGAGTTGGACAGCACCTCAGGATCGGTCACCCAAGCGGGTACAGTGTACATCGACTTGAAGAAGGCCAGTGCGTTCTACCTGAGCTTTGCCGACACTGACGAAGAGAACATGATCGGAGGCGAGCGCTACAAGCGGATTTTCGATAGCTGGCCGGATGAAAAGAAGATTTATGTCCTGAATAAATTGCAGATGATGGAAACCGACTTTCTGCAACCGGAAAAATTTGTGGTTCGAACCGATGCTGCTCCGTCTGGCAAGGTACGGGGTTCAGACCAATACGGCGAAGGTGCCGTGTTGCTGTTCGTAACGATGAAAGGCAGCGACAACGGAGACGCGGGTATACCCGAAGAGATGCATTACCTACTGCCCAATGCGGTCGTAGATTACACGATGAATTTTTTGCTAGGAAACAAGTTCCTGATCGCACGAATGGTGACGCGTGGTCTCGAAAAATTCCCGGCTCTGGTCGGTCCGTTTGAGGTCAAATACACCACCGATGGGGTAAGCACGCATATAACCGGTATTCAGGCGACGGCGGGGAAGGTAGTCGTACCCGTCGCAGGGTCGACGGCGAATCTCGTTTCCATTGAATTCCCCCAAGGGCTGACGTTAAGTCTTGTAGGTGACGAGGCAGACGACTTTACCCGATTCGAAGTCAAGGCCGTTAATGAAAAACTGAGATTCGAATGGTATGGCAAACAGGCTTCGCCCGTGACCATCAACACAAAGACTGAACGCGTAGCGAGTGGGAGGGCAGTCTGCCGTTGGGAGTATACGATCGATTACGAGTTCGTGGTTGAAACAAGCGGTGACGAGATAGGTAAGTTGTCGCTCAAGCCGTTCGGGACGCCAACACTTCGCCAAAGAGTTTCGCCCGATGCTGATTTGAACACCCTGTGGGGTGACGAAATGGAAGAATTCGTCAATTTTTGTGAAGACAAGATAGACCGTTATCTCGCTACTACGATCGGTATTATCGCCACGGTGGCCGAGGAGATCGACGCATTTCGCCTCAACGGCTTGCTCTTCCGCGGCGGTAAGGAAGCTGTACAACCCTCGACGGTACGTTTCCCTGGTGATTTGACCCTGCCTGGGTTCCTGGCACCGGCCCGCACGCAATTCGAGGTGCAGCCCAGCGAGGCCGTGGTGGTGGCCGGGGGGAAACAGGAGTTCGTTACCACCGCTGGTTCGGATCTTCCAATGAAATGGACCGTGGAGAACCTGCCAGGTGAAGAAGACGACAACCCCGGTTCGATCGATGAGGCGACGGGGGTTTACACCGCGCCGCCCTCCAGCGAAGTGTTGCGCAGCAACAAACGGGTCATTGTCACCGCCACCAGTGGCTCAAGTTACAGCAAGGCGTTGCTCAGCGTGAACCTTCGCAGCATCGCGGTCGCACCGTTGGTCAGGGCGGTCAATACGGGTGCCACGATCAAGCTATCGGCGGCGGCCCTAGGACGGGAGCCGGTGACCTTCACCCTGCTACCCGGTGCCAAAGGCAGTTTGACGCCAGACCCTGCGCCCGATCCCGAAGTACAGCAGGGCATGCTCTACATCGCGCCCCCGGCAGCTAGCAGCTATGAAGCGAATCCATGCAAGAGCGAAGCCTGGCGACGCCTGCGTGCTACAGCGGCTTGGCGCATTGAGGACGATCTGGCGGAAGTATTGGCAATCGACACCGTTGAAGTGACTACTGAATCGGGGGGGAAGGAGCAGATTCCGATTCTGCTGCCGTTGAAGCCTGAAACCCACTGGTTCATCCACGAGGCTGAAGGGGACGGTGTGCGGCTTAAGTTTTGGGGTGAAAACAAAAGTGGTCAGTATGAAGTACCTGCTGATCTCACGACTTGGTACTTGGTGTCTGGCAACGGTACGTTAAAGGATGGCCTCTATACCCCGGTCGCAACGGATGGCAAGCCCTTGAGCAATTACGCAGTGATAGTGGCGGTGGAAACCAACAATCATTTTTGGCTGTGGTCCTTCGTCATCTTGCCCTTCCCGTTGGTTACTCCCGAGGTATTGATTGAAAAACTGACGGAACCGGACGATCCAGCATTTAACGAGGGGGGCGAGCTATGAAAACCAATTCCAAGGCTGAACTTTTGGAGCGTTTGGCTCAGGGCAATGTCATGTACGGCTGGGGCGCCATCCTGGCGTTCGACCGCGACCAGGTCAACCGCATGCTGCGGGAGCAGTACATGGCAGCGTTCAACGATCTGAACTTCCTGTTGCCATTCAGCAATGAAGTCGTCATTGGCGATGCGGAACATATAACCTTGAGCAATATCGTGCTCGGTGCTCCGCAGCTCTCATTCGAGCGCGCGACCTTTACCAACTCCAAAGCCACGGTAAAGCTCAATATCCTTGCGGGTACTTATTCTTCGACCATTCACCTGCCTGGTCGTCCGCCCTACCTGGCGCATAGTCAGATGCTGACTGAAGAGATGGGCCTTGTGCTTGAAATGTCTGCTGCGCTGGACGTGCGAGTGGGCAGCTTGGAAGAGCGCGGCAGAGTGATTCTGGACCTTTCGGTGGGGGAGCACTTTAGCTGCAACCTTGGGTTGGTTGACGAAACCAGGCTGGCGATCGGCGCCAAGCTGGGCGAGCAGATCCAGGCGCACCCAGCCTACCGGCAACTCTATAGCTTCGCGATGCTGGATTTCAGCGACTATGGGCCTCTGAGCCCGGTCAGCTTCCGCGTGCTCACCCAGCCGGCGCCTGAGGGTAACAATCCGCAGTCGACCCAATATGGCAAAGGGGCGGTCGTGGTGTTCAGCCAATTGCGCATGAACAAAACACGCGGCGACACGCCAGGGAGCTCCTTCCCCTACCTGATACCTGACGACCTGACTCCGCAAGGCGCCTCTGCCTATAGCACGACGGCGTTGATCGCTGCACCGCTGCGCCATTTCGTCGATGACCAGCAAGCGCCAGGTATCTTGCGTCAGCTCAAGCTGCCCAATGCACACCAGGTGAGCATGGTGGATCGTCATGACCCGCTGGACCATGTGATTTTCGGCGGTGTCGAACCCACTGCGCAGTCGTTCTTCGTCGAGCCGATGCAAAGCGCCCTGTTACCGGAGGGCCGCCAGCCTTTCATCATCGATAACCAAGGGCAGGCGGTCGAAGCACAATGGGAGGTTTCGGCATTGGATCTGCCGCGGTCGGCCGGGAGCATGACCAATGGGACCTATCAGGCATTACCGGCAGAGGAGTTCAAGCGTGACCAGCAATTGATACTGGTATCCGGCCGTTTTCCTTCTGCGGCCGGGGAGCAGGTACGCACGGGGTTGCTGATCGAATCCCTGCAAGGCGTCAACGTGCTTCCTCGTGTGACTACTTGGTCAGCTGGCATGGCGGACATCCCGCTGCGTGCCGGCTCGTTGACCGACGACTTGGATTGGGCGCTGATCCAGGACGATGGGCTTGTTCACGGGGAGCTGGTGCCTGATCCCGAGCAACCCAACTGGCGAATATTCAAACCGTTCAAACCGGATGACTACGTGCCTGAAGTGCGCTTGCAGCACATTCGCGTCACCAATAAGGCGAAGAACACCAGCGGTACCGCCACGGTGGTTATTTTTGCCTACCCGCAAACCCTCACGGTCACGCCTTTTCATGTGCCAGTGCTCAGAGGCAACGAGCCGATTGAATTCAGGTTGCCAGCAGAAATGCACGACCTTGCAACCTGGAAGGTTTTTGGCGAGGGAGAGGTTCAAGGCAATGTGTATATTCCGCCGAGCCCAGCCAAAGCGCCCGTCAGCGTGGTCATGGCCGATATCGATAACAGGTTCAGCGGTTATGCGATTGTCCAGCACAATTATCAGGACCCCCCCATCCGTTGGACTGAACTTACTGCATTCGAAATCCAAGTGCGAGGTCAGCCCATCTGCCTGGCCAATGGCATGCAGCAGATCACGCTAGAGATTGTGGTGGAAACCACGGAAGTTGATTACATGGGTCAAAAACTGGCGATCCCGCTGACACCGACCGAGCTCTCCAGCATGAGGCTGGTTCACCGTAACACCGGGGTCGAGGTGCCGTTTATCGATAAGGAAGACGACGGGTTGGCACATGGAGATGCGAGCTGGGCCACTCACGTGAAATCAAACCGTTTCAAAGCTTACGGTGCTCCGGCATCCAGCGACGGCCCAGCCGTGCGCTCCGAAGATACACGCAAGGCCAGGATTCTCTGGGTTCAAAGCGGCATAGCCGAGGAGCGGGAGTTCTACGCCAGGTTCCAGTCTGACGACGACGTGTGGTGGAATTCGCTTGACAAAAAGAGTGTTGTCAAGCTCCAAGCCATAGCACCCACGGACCCGGGGAAAGATGATTACAAGCTTACACGTAAACGCGTAGCCAATATCCGCGGCTTCATACCCGACAAAGAGCCCCAAGATCCCTTCGGTTACATGCTGGAGTCGATCGATTACTGGCACCTGCAATACACGGAGGCGATGCAAAACATCGACTTCGCCACGCTTCAGTTCGAGGGGGGCGCCGCCTCCGTACGTTGGGAAAGCGAGCAGGGGGATGAGGTGTTTTTCAGTTACATGTGCTGTGCCTTCAGGGAGTCGCCGGTGCCGGGGCAGCCGGACAAGCCCGCTGAGCTCAAGGAAGACGCGATGCTGACTGCCATGGCCGCACAGCTCAAGTATACCGGCATCGAGAAGGCATTGATCGAAGGGGAGGAGCCAGGGTTTGGGCAATTGTTCATCGTGCTGCATCGCGTGGATAACATGCCGTTCTGGAGTGACGTCCATGCAAACGGTGATCAAACCAAGATGTTCAGGGCCGCGCTGGATAAACCGATGATGCTCATACTCCGCGATACGCGAGGAAACCGGCATCGGTTGCGTATCGGCTTCCCGCCGGCCAGCATTCAAGATGGTCGCAACCAGGTGGTGTTATCCATTCAATGAATTGCACCCGCCTCGTCAAGCGGGGCGGGGCTTTCCTCTAAAAGGTTCTGGCTATGACCACTAAATCATTACTGCACTCCAACGCCTTCAACTTCCTCAGTTTCCTCAACAACAGCGTCGACCCCCGCACCGGCCAGTACACCCTGGGCATCGAGTTGCCGGAGCTGGTCGCCAATAACCTCAGTGGCCCTTCGCTGCCTCTGCACATCGGTTTCAACCCGATGAACACCCAGGACTCGGGCTTTGGCATGGGCTGGACCCTCAACCTCACCCAATACGACCCCGGCACCAATCTGTTGCACCTGCACACCGGTGAAAGCTTCAAGGTCACCGGCAGCGATGCCAGCGACGGCACCGGCAAGGTGTTCAAAGAGCGCAAGCTGCGCAGCTTCCACTTCCATGATCACGGCGCGGGCTATCGCGTCGAGCACAAGGCCGGCCTGGTCGAACTGCTCGAATTGAAAGGCCCCAGCGACAATCTTATCGCCGTGCCCACCCGGGTCGAGGCGCCTTCGGGCCATGGCATCACCCTGAGCTACAACATTTTCCAGAAGGCCCCATGCCTGGTCGGCATCGAGGACGACACCGGGCTCAAGCTGCTGGCCATCACCTACACCGACGACCTAATCACCGTCGATTTGCACCCGGAATCCGGCCCCGGCTTTACCCCACTGGCCAGTTACACCCTGGAATACGACCGCCGCTTCAGCCCGGCGGTGCGCCTGCCCCATACCATTGTCCTGCCCAGCGACGACAAGGCCAGCTGGGAACTCGATTACGACAAGGTGCGTGAGGTGGTCTGCCTGACAAAAGTGCGTAGCCCGGTCGGCGGCGTCGAGACCATCGAGTACAACGATGACGGCCACCTCTTCCCCGGCGACGCGCGTACGGCGCTGCCCCGGGTGACCAGGCACACCATCAAGCCGGGCGCCGAGCAGCCCGACATGGTCACCACCTACGCTTACACCAGCAACAACTTCCTCGGTAGGGGCAGCGGCATCACCTGGCGCGACAACGGCGAGGACAATCTTTACGAGTTCACCGGCACCGATTTCAGCTACGGTTCGACCGCGACTTACCTGGCTGGCACTACGCCGCGCACCATCACTCGCAGCTTCAACCGCTTCCACCTGCTGACCCTGCAAGTGACCGAGCAGGCCCACGAGGTCTACGACGAACACGCCACGCAGCCCCGGCGCGAAACCTGCCTGCATGAGCTCGAGACCGTCTACCACGAGACCAACGAGGAGTTCAAGCTGCAGCCGAACTACTTCCAGATGCCCAAGCACCAGCTCAAGCGCTGGAAGATCAAGGAGGATGTCAGCCGGCTGCGTGAAGAAGTGCTGATCACCTACTACGACGAGCATGGCAACCTGGCCCTGGAGTCCAAGGCCGCAGCGCCGGTGTACAAGGGCGATGCGATCGACGAGGACGCCACCCTGGCCACCACGGTCCATACCCGTCATACCTATTACCCGTCTACCCATAACGACGCCGATTGCCCGCCCGACCCGCAGCTGTTCACCCGCAGCCGCAAGACCAGC
Source organism: Pseudomonas sp. DCB_BI (assembly GCF_026240995.1). Classification (NCBI taxonomy): domain Bacteria; kingdom Pseudomonadati; phylum Pseudomonadota; class Gammaproteobacteria; order Pseudomonadales; family Pseudomonadaceae; genus Pseudomonas; species Pseudomonas sp. DCB_BI. Next base: position 90,382 of record NZ_JAPFCG010000023.1, read on the forward strand.
ACCGTGTACCCAGCCACCCATGGCGAAGGTCAGGCGGCTACCTTGGAGACCCGTTTCCGTTACAAGTATCTGCGAGCCCTTCAAGGCGCAACGGTGGGCAAGGGCTGGCTCGAGGCCCATGAAGAAGACCTTCTGCCGCTAGCCGGTGGGGATGATCGCCAACGGCAATACACCCGACGTGAATACCAGGACGTACCTGGAGATGCACTCCAGCACGGCCGCATGACCTTGCAGACGAAGATCATGAATGGCCACCAAACGAAATCCGAGTACGCTTTCACCAAACGCGCCGACCTGGGCGACGCTGTGCTGAATGAAGTGCGCACCGTGACCGGTTTCAACCATGGCGAGGACCTTGGCAATGGCGCGGTTCGCCACGTGCAGAAGGTCAATACCTTGCACCACAATGTGTTGATCAACCAGCCACTGCTCAACTTCGACGACAACGAGGTAGAAATAGCTTACGAATATGATGCCTTGCGCCGCGTGACCAAGGAGACGGTCTCGCCAGGTGGCGATTTCGAAGCTGAACGCGAGTACACCTATACCTTGGTCAGCCAGACCGGCGGGGAAGCCACGCAAACGAGCAAGGATGTCAACGGCGTCATAACCCGCACCGTGGTCGATGGGCTCAACCGCGCAGTGGCGCAGTCACGCCAGGACGCCGACAACGCGGATGAGAAACAACGCGCTGCCTGGCGGCCGACCTATGCTGCCCAATACGACGAACTGGGCAACCTGATCGCTGAAACTGATTTCGACTGGCTGGACTATCCGGGGCAGGCGCCCCGTGAGCTGGCATTGACGCGAGAGATGTTGTTCGATGGGTGGGGGCAGCAGTATTGCGAAATCGCGGTCGACAAGGTGCGCCATTATAAACGGCACGACCCGATCGGTACCTCGATCTTGCAAGGGCCCACTCAAACCCAGTGGCGCGAATCCGCTGATGGCCAGCAGGCCAGTGGCAAGACCATCACCTGGATGACACTGTTCGAAGAGCCAACACGTGTCGAAAGGTTCGACGCCAACGGCGAGTCGTACAGCATTAACCTGACGCTGTATGACGGCTTGCAGCGCAAGGCGCGTGAGGTCAACGCCCGTGGTGAAGAAAAGCGCTTTGCCTATGATGTGTTCGATCGCCTGGTGGATGAAACCCTGGCCACCGATGATGTGGTGCATCGCGACTATGCCGAGCACAGCAGCGAAGACCTGCCCATATTGATCAGCGTGAACGGCGTGGTGTTGGGAGAACAGCGTTTCGACGGGCTGGACCGCATGATCGAGTCGAAAACCGGCGGGCGCGTGCGCAAATTCGACTTCAAACCAGGACAGATGAAGCCCAGTACGGTGCTGACCCCAAGTGACCAGCTGATCGAATACCTCTATAAGCCTGAGCTGACCGAGGAGCCGCAGATGCGGCAGATTGTCGAAAAGGGGATCAAGGCTGACTATCGGCACGATTCCCGGAACGCGCGCCTCGTGCACTGCGAAGAGCAAGGGTTGGCACTGGCGCGCGAGTATTTCACCCACGGGAAGGTCAAGAGCGAAACCCGGGAATATCAGGGCGAATCCCACACCATGCACTACCAGACCAGCTTGCTGGGGCGCGAGTTGGGTTACATCGATGTGCTCGGCGGCCAGCAATCGTATGAGTACGATACTGAGGGCAGGCTGAGGCAGACGACCCTGGGCACAACGGTTGCCACCTTCGATTACGATGACTTGGGGCGGATGTACAAGACGACGACCCAGGAGGGGGACCACTATCTGGAAACGGTATTGGCGTTCGATGAGTTCGACAGGGAAGTAGAACGTACATTCAATATGGGCGGTACGCTGCAGTCGCTGACGCAGGGCTACGATGTTGAAAATGCAATCGTCTGGAAGGAATTGCGCGAAAGTGCAGGTTTGCTACGCCGCGAAACTTATCTATACGACCTTCGCGGCCGGATGTACAAGTATAACTGCGAAGGTAGCCTGTGCCCTGAAGACCCTTACGGTAAGGTCATCAATGAGCAAGTCTTCAGGTTTGACGCCCTGGATAACATTATCCGAGTCAATACCGCATTCGCCGGAGGTCCCAACGTCGCCAGGTATTTCTTCGATGAGCAGGACCCTGCGCAATTGAAATCCATTGAAAACAGCCATCCGGATTACCCGCCACTGATCGAGCTCAAGTATGACCCTGACGGCAACCTCACGCTCGACGATGCGGGTCGCACGTTGGCGTATGACGGGCTGGGGCGATTGATCAGTGTCGAGCTCCCCGCGCCGATTGGCGAGGCGTACGACGAGCATGGCAATCGCGTCTGGGATGAGGGCCGGCGACGGCTTACTGCTGACCAGCAAGGCAACGTGATCCGGGTCGATGTGCCAGCTGCAACGCATCCGGCCAGTGATGTGGAGCCCATGCTTGGCCCCAACGGGGAAGCATTGTCAGCCGTGCGTGAGGCGGGTGGCAGGCTGTTGTGGTGCACCACCCTGCACGACGCTGAAACTGCGAAGTATGGTTATGACCCCCTGGACCGATTGACCAGCCAGCAATATTGATTGGTGTCGATCGATGTTGAATGAAGCCCGCCGATAATGGCGGGCTTTTTACTGTCTGGACAGTATTGTCAACCTGATAAAAATGCTAGTTGCTCGAGCGGGAGGGGGATAGGAAGATTGATGAAAGATTCTACTGGTTGTCGCCCCCTAAAAAGAACAGTCTTCCCCACGAGGTTACCTATGAAAACGCAAGGAAAGTCAGGTTCCGATGGCCGCGTGCTGACAGGCGGCTTGCAAACCAGGGCAATTGTGGTCGCGCCGAGTGTTAAAGATGAACTGCTAGGGGACAAAAGCGATAATACGGTGCTTGCCAAATATCTCAGGGATGAGGCGTTTCCAATGGTTGTTACCATTGAGACTCCCTGGGATGAGATGGCGTCCTTCCCTGGCGACTTCGATACAGTGAAGTTCTACCATAAGCAAACAGGTGGAAATCTATTCAAGACTATAGAATTCCATCCTGGAGATGAGGCTAAGTTTCCATACCATTTTGAGCTGCCGAAAGATCTTGTCAGTACGTGGGGGGATGGGCCAAATACGATTCACTATGAGGTTGAGCACTACAATTTCGGTCACAGTGTTTCACCTGAATTGACGCTTATGTTCGACCGTGCCGCGCCTTATAACCAGACTGCGCCTGACAAAATGCCGGGTATTGCTACGATCACGGATGTCAATAAAGGCACAGTCGAACTCGAACTGCCTGACTATCCTGATTATCAGCCTGGTGACAAAGTCGCCTACTGGTGGCTAGCGGAAATTCCGGAGGATCCATGGGCTGCCTCGCCTGTAGATTTTGTAGACGTCACGGCACGCTCCCAGAAGCTGCCTGTCCCATCCACTACGATCGACCAGGTTGGCGATGGTGGTGTCATGGCTGTCTACGTCTTGCTGGACAAGGCAGGCAACAATAGTCACATGTCGGACATCACCCATATCGCGGTTGCATTGGGTAATTTGCCCAGCAACCTCAAGGAGCCTGTGGTGCCGCTGGCTGTGGATGGGCTGATCAATCAGCAGGATGCCGCTGATGGGGTCATCGTGCAGGTTCCGGCGTTCGATAACTGGAAGCCCTCGGACCAGCTGCGCGTCACTTGGGGTAGTTACACCTCGCAATGGCGCCCGATCAGTGATACGGGCTCGTTTCCTCAGGAATTCGCTATCCAGGCATCCACCCTGTTTGCTGAGTATGGCCCCGACACTGCGGGAGAGAAGACTATCCCAGTGGCTTACGAGGTTCAGCGCGGCACCGCGCCGGTAGGTAACAAGGGTATCTCTGTGACGGTCAACCTGGAACGCATCGGCCCGGTAGATCCGGACCCGGACCCGGAGTGGCCAGGCCCGGTAAACCCGCGACTGGAGACAGTGACGATCACGGGGTCTGCTGGCGTGGAGAACCACCTGAAAGATCCTGAAGACGAATTCAAAGATGCAACGCTGACGCTTGAAGTCAATCTTGCCCTCGAAAAGGACGATGAGCTCACGTTCTATTGGGATGACGAGCATATTCAAGGCATCGACCATACGGTCGCAGATGGTGAGCCCGGCACGACAATCACCAAGACGGTGACCTGGGATGTCATCAAAGCGCGAGGCAATGACACCGTACCCGTTCATTATTGGGTGCAACGACCCGGTAATCCAAATCCGATTCGTTCGCGCGGTACCGACGTGCTGGTAGAAGCTGTGGGTATTCATCCCGCTGCACCTGAGTACCTTGGGGCTATAAATGGTTGGTTGAACTGTTCATCGATTTACCAAGATGAGCACGATACCGAGGCAGCCGTCAGTGTGCAGATGGAGGACCTGACCCAGTATGGTCTGGCGAGTGGAGACACTGTGACCCTGCACTGGTCTGCAGTTCATGGTCGTACCGGTGAGGATGTAGTTGCTGGTGCTGCCCTGGATGAGGCCATTGTGTTGAACGCGACCACGGAAAAAGGTTTTGTCTGGAAAGTGCCATTCGAAACCAATGTGAAACAAATTTATGATCCAGCGAATAACAGGCCTGATGGCCGCGGCCGAGTGAAGTATTCCTTTAGCTTGGGTGGTAAATCGTATGAGTCCGAAACCAAGGAGGCCATCGTTTCCATGCACGACGGCGGCGGCAGCTGCCCGTTGAGGCCTAAACCATGATGTGGACTGGGACGATATGTAAGGCCAGTTTGTGAGGTGAATCCTCTACATATCAGAAATTTCCTACAGGTATTTCAGAGTTGGGCTTGTACTCTGGCGGCTTCGTCGTAACAGTTTATTAACGAGGTTTACCAATGGTTCTTGGATCATCAGGAATGCATCCGCTCGCCCAGGCTTTACTCCTGGCCTCGACATTCACGGTGTCACAAGTCGCCCATGCCCTGACAGTGGTCGACGACGAGCTGAGCATCGGTGCAGGTACGCCGGTTGACAGCTACCGGGTCGGCCCGGGTGCGAAGCTGATCGCCGAAAATGCCACCATTGAAAGCATTGATGTGCGTGCCGGCGCGAGCCTGCAGATGTCAGGCAGCACGGTTACGAGCGATGTCACCGACGGCGTGGCGTTGGTCAGTGCCACTGCCAGCATCTCTGGCAATTCGAAGATTGTCAGTGCCCGAGCAGGCTTGCGTTTGCAGCGTAGCGACCTGGTGGGGTCCACGGCCACAGTGATCAGCAGCCATGTAGAGGGCGCACAAGGCGGGGCGCAGCTGTCGGGGAACTCGACCCTGAACCTGCAAGGCAGCACATTGGTAGGAGCAGGTACGTCCAACGCTGCCGTGTTGTTCGGCAACGCCGTGCTGAACGCTCAGGACAGTACCCTGACGGGGGCAGGCGCTGGCTTGAAGGTGATCGGTGACAGCCCATTCGCCGACGCGGCAAAGGTCAACCTGGTGGGCAGTACACTGGAGGGTAAGAACGGGTCGGCTATCGTCGTGGGTGACTTCCCTGGCAGGCCTGCCAAGGCGGACATCCAGGTCGGGCCGGGTTCGCGCCTGATCGGCAGCAATGGCACCCTGTTGGAAGTGCTTGGCAACTCGGCCGCGACCATGGCCGTCGACGGAAGTGATCTGGTTGGCGATGTGAACGTGGAGGCTGGTTCCAGTGCGAGCATCAGCCTCGACAACCGGGCGAGCCTGACCGGGCGCCTGATAAACGTCGAGGCTTTGTCTTTGGCCAACGAGGCGCGTTGGAACATGGTCGAAGACAGCAGCGTGGGCAGCCTGGCCATGAATGCAGGCTCCGTGCGTTTTGGCGAGGCCGATCAGTACCAGCGCCTGACGGTGGGAGAGCTGAGTGGTCGTGGCACCTTCATCATGGATGCCGATTTCAGCACCGGGCAAACCGACTTCCTCGACGTGACGGGCACTGCCACGGGCGAGCACAGCCTGCTGGTCGGCAGTAGCGGCGCGGACCCGGTGACGGAAAACCAGTTGCACCTGGTTCACACCGCCAGTGGCGATGCGCAGTTTTCGCTGGTCAACGGCTCGGTCGATCTGGGCGCGTTTTCCTATCAGCTGGTGCAACGAGGCAATGACTGGTTCCTCGATGGTTCGAGAAAGGTCATCAGCCCAGGCACGGCTTCGGTACTGGCCTTGGCCAACACCGCGCCGACCGTCTGGTACGGCGAACTCACCACCTTGCGCAGCCGCATGGGCGAAGTACGCCGGGACCAAGGCAAGGCGGGCGCCTGGGCCAGGGCGTATGGCAACAAGTTCAACGTCTCGTCCGCAGCCGGCAGTGACTACCAACAGTCCCAGCAAGGTTTCTCTATCGGGGCTGATGCGCAGTTGCCTGTAGGTGATGGGCAATGGCTTGCCGGGGTCATGGCGGGCCATAGCAATTCGGACCTGAACCTTGAGCGAGGCGCTTCGGCCGATGTGAAAAGCTACTACCTGGGCCTTTACGCCACGTGGCTCGATGCAGCCAGCGGTTACTACTTCGACGGTGTCGTCAAGCTCAACCGGTTTGACAACTCATCCGATGTGACCCTCAGCGATGGCAAACGTGCCAAGGGGGACTACGACAACCTCGGGCTGGGCGTGTCTGCCGAATTCGGCCGCCACATTGAATTGGGCGATGGCTATTTCGTCGAGCCCTATACCCAGTGGTCGGCGGTCACCATCGAGGGTAAGGACTACCGTCTGGACAACGGCCTGCAGGCGCAGAGTGACGATACCCGTTCCTTGCTGGGCAAGGTCGGCGCCACCGTGGGTCGCACGTTTGACCTGGGGCAGGGGCGCTTTGCCCAGCCTTACGTACGCATGGCTTACGCCCATGAGTTCGTCAACGGTAATGACGTCAAGGTCAATGACAACCGTTTCGACAACGACCTGTCGGGTTCGCGCGGTGAACTGGGTGCAGGGCTGGCTGTATCGCTGAATGATCGGTTGCAGCTGCACGCCGATTTCGACTACAGCAATGGCGAACACATCGAGCAGCCCTGGGGGGCGAATGTCGGGGTGCGCTACAGCTGGTAGTACCTCACCACAAGGTAGGCATTGGGCCTACCTTTTTTTTGCCTTTGGATCGGGAGAGCGCCATGCAGGACACAAACGACATTCGTGCGGGTTTCGTCGCTGATGATCCCGCTCCCGTAGCGCCAGCGGCCTTGCCGGACATTCCGGGTGGTGAGCCTAACCTGATGCCCATCAGCGCGTTGACCAGCCCTGTGCGAATCGAGTTCACCCTGTGGCCTATTTCCGTGCCGACACCGGATGACGAGGAATCGATAGAGATCTACTGCAATGGTAACAAGGTAGGCGAAAAAGCATGGACGCAACCCCTGCCGGAAAGCGAGCGCTTCGTGAATATCCCTTCCACCCACTTCACCCAGGGCAGATTGCAGTTTCACTGTGTCGGGCATGTTTATAACCAAACCGTACGTTACTCGGAGGTGCTGACATTGACGGTTGACAAGACCTCACCGAGCCTGGGTGTCGGCAATGGGCGTTTGCAGTTTCCCGAGCTGGGCGACAATGACCTGACGGATTATTTCCTGAGCACCCACGACGATCGCCTGCAAGCCCTGGTACCCGACTATGTAGACGCTGCGCCGGGGGATGTGATCATCCATTACTGGGACAGCAAGCTGTTCGAAAACAACGAGGTTGACCGATGGGTGCTGACCCGCGATGACATCGGCAAACCCCTGCAGTTTTCCTACCCGGGCGATGTGATCCGTGAACGGGGGGACGGGGTGCGTTACGCGCAGTATGTCATCGAGGACCGTGCTGGCAATGCCAGCCAGGTCGCGCAGCCGTTGGACCTGAACGTGGCTGCGCAACCGGTGCCGCGTGTGCTTCCGGCCTTGGAAACCCCTTCGTTGGGCACGCTTCCGTCGGTCGATCTGGACCTGCGGACATTCGACAAAGCGCTCGATGTGAGCATACCGCAGGCCGCGGTCATACATCCGGGAGAGGACTTCGAGCTGGTCTGGGGCGAGGAGGGCAGCTTTGCAAGCTGGACGCAGCCTGGCCGGGAGGGGCAGCGAGACTTCGTTGTGCCGATGCGCAATGTGGTAGCCATGAGCGGCAAGGTGGCGCAGTTGTACTACCGGGTCATATCGCTCGGCACCACGCTGAAGTCTGCTGTGCGTGAAGTGAAAGTGATGCCCATCGCTGTGGCGCATATGCCCACGCCACAGGCCAATGGGCAATCCGGGGGTGACCTCGACGTTGGAGCGTTAACGTCGGCTCCTGCAGTTACCTTGGAAGGGTGGAAGCATATGGGGGTCGATCAGCGGGTATCGATACAGGCATCGGGCGTATCCGCTGGTCAGCCAAACTACCCTGTGCTGACCAATTACAAGTTGACCACTACAGATGTTGCCGAAGGTATAGGCAGTCGAGGGAATGTGACCATTCCTCTATCGTACCTGCGCCAGCTGGAAGAAGACACACCAATGGATGTCACCGTCAAGATCAGCTATGACGACGGGGCAACCTGGCCGCTTCTCCCGAACTGCGGCATGCTCAGTTTGACTATCAGATGAATGGCCACCTCAGGGTGTAGCGGTAAGCAGTGGTTGAGTGATTGCTGGCGTGCTGCCGCCATAGTCATTGAAGGTGGTGAACGTCACTGAAAGGTTGGCCACCGCCGTGGTGCTGGCAAGGGCGAAGGTTTGACGATCGAACGGGCGCAGCATTTCGCGGCCTTTCAACTGTTCTGTCTTGCCGTTGCCGCTGACTTCCAGTACGCCGAACGTGAAGTGGAACGGCGAGGGGTTGTCGACCACCAAGTGCTGTTTGCCCTCGATGCGTTGCACTGACCACTTCAAGTCCCTGAGGTGGACTTGCGGGTTGCCTTTGAGCTGGCTAGGCCGGTAGAACAGCTTGATGCGGGTGCGCAGGGCAATGTTAAGGCCATTTCGCTCGCTATCCGTATCGACCTGAGGAATTTCTTGAAGGTTGAAGAAAAAAAGCGACTCACGGTCTTGCGGCAGGTCGTTGGGCAGGCGGTTGATCTGCACCGATTGCTCATCGCCCGGCGCTATGCGGAACAGGGCGGGTGAGGCGATCAGGGGGGCGGCTGTGGTGGTGTCGTCCGCCTCGGTGTTCACCCAGGCCTGAGCCGCATAGGTTTTCTTGCTGGGGTTGCCGACAGTGACAGAACTGCTGTTCTTGTCGCTTTCGTGAACGATGCGGCTGTTGCTCAGGGTAAGGGCTGCGTGCGCGCTGTTCAGGCAGCCGAGCAAGGCGAGGAGGCATGCGCCTGCGCGCATACAGGTTGAGATGGGGGGCATGGTGTAGGCCTGGCAATGAACAGAGATGGGCCCGGGTGCTTTACACCCGGGGTGCAGCGTCAAGGAATGTTGACAACGAACTTCACGTTGGCCAGTGCAGATCCGTCCGTGACTGGTACTTTGATTGCCTCGTAATGCGCGGAAAATGGCATTAGAGTGTCTCCCAGTTGGGCCACCGGGTACATCGCCGAGGCGGTCCCTGGGGCAAGCCGATTGCCGTCCTTGTCAAGGATCGAGATTGCCAGGTCCGGTGTAGAGCCTGGCAGTAGCTTGTACAGGTCGTTACCCGAGCCTGTGGCCCCCCCCACGGATTCAAACACCACAGCCACTTCTACGCCTGGGCCGATATCGCACACGCCGGCAACAGGTGTGATTTTGAGGGCGAAATCCCTGGCTGGGGTTTTGTCGCCTTCGTTCTTGAATTGCGACGCATACGGGAAGCCGAGCTCGACTTGGCTTGGTATGCCCGTGGTCGGGTCGACTACCTCGATGGGGCAGGGACCGGCAGGCTGCACCCCACCATAGAAGTTGATGATGCCGGGTGCTGGCGCGGCCAGGGCGGCATTACTGGCAAACGCCAGGGCCAGGGGTATGAGGGCTTTTTTCATTGAAGTACGTCCTACGCTGTTGGTTGGCGTGCGCCATACGCACGGCACTGGATGCTTTCAGTGCGCCGTTCAGGGTAGGGATTGCGACGGTGTATGGCTGTAAGCCGAGTCGCGCAAATCGATGGGCATTTACGACAAGGCCCCTTGCCATTGGAGGGAGGCTGCCGAACTCAGTGATTCTGGCTGTTGCGCGGCAGGCTCAGCAGCTGCTTTTGTTTGTGCCAGTCGAAAGGCTCGCCGCGCTCGCTGGCTTCAAAGCGCAGCTCCTCCAGTTGCTGGTAAAGCTCAAGCTCTTCATCGGGCATGTAGTGCAGGCAGTCACCCGCGAAGAACCACAGCAGGTCACGGGGCACCAGGTGCGCGATCTGCGGGTAGCGCTGGATGACCTGGCAGATCAGGTCCTGGCCCAGGTATTGGCTTTCCAGCGGGCTTTGCGGCAGCAGGGTCAGCAGCTCGTCGAAGCGGTCGAGGAACAGGGCATGGCTTTCCTCCGGTACCTGCTCGGCCTCACCCAACGCTACCAGGATAGTGCGCAGGTGGTTGAGCAGTTGCAGGTGATATTCCAGGTGGGGGTTGGCCATGACAGGTCCTCGCGGTGGTTGAAACGGGGGCGGAGTATACGCGGGTTGCAGAAGGGACCGCAAAGCGGCCCCTTGGCTCAGCGGACCTTGCCGGCTTCGGGCAGCAACTGCGCCTTGTCGAAGGCATCCACATCGATCACGGCACGGCGCGCTTGTTCGGCAGCATGCAGGCGTTGCGCCTGATCAGGCTGAAGCACGCCGCTTTCGACTGCCGCATCGATCACCGACTGCCCAGGTGCGGGCCGTACCTTGCCCTCCTTGATCGCCTGATGCAGCGCGTGGCGCAGCGGCGTCGCCTCAGCCAGCAGGTCGCAGGCCCGTTGCAGGGCTGCCACCGGGTCGGCGTCAGCTTGCGGCCGGAAGCAACCGGCCAGCAGCTCCTCAAGTGCAGGGTCGCCTTTGCCGCGCCCGATCAGTGCGGCTACCTCGGCGTCCAGCTCATCGCTCGGCCCGGTGTGCCGGCGACCGAAGGGGAACACCAACACCCGTAGCGCGCAGCCGACGAAGCGGTTGGGGAAGTTCTCGAGCAACCGGTCCAGGGCGTGCTCCGCCTGGCCCAGGCTTTCTTCCATGGCCCAGCGCAGCAGGGGCTGCATGTGCTCGGGCGAACCGAGATCGTGGTAGCGCTTGAGCGCGGCACTGGACAGGTACAGGTAGCTGAGTACATCGCCCAGCCGAGCACTCAGACGTTCCCGGCGCTTGAGCGCGCCGCCCAGCAGCATCATCGACAGGTCCGCCAGCAGGGCAAAGGCCGCGGCCTGGCGGTTGAGGGCCCGGAAGTACCCCTGGCTCAGCGTGTCCCCTGGTACTTTTTCGAAAACCCCCAACCCCAGGTTGAACACCAGGGTGCTGGCCGCATTGCCAGCGGCGAACAGGATGTGTTTCATCAGCAGGTCATCGAATGCCTGAAGCGCCTGATCGTGGTCTTCACGCCCGGCCAATGCCATTTCCTTGAGCACGAACGGGTGACAGCGGATGGCACCCTGGCCGAAGATCATCAGGTTGCGCGAAAGGATATTGGCGCCCTCGACCGTGATGAAGATCGGCGCCCCTTGCCAATTGCGGCCCAGGTAGTTGTTCGGGCCCATGATGATGCCCTTGCCACCGTGCACGTCCATGGCGTGCTGGATGCATTCGCGGCCACGCTCGGTCAGGTGGTACTTGAGGATCGCCGACAGCACCGAGGGTTTCTCGCCCAGGTCCACGGCCTGGGCGGTCAGCAGGCGGGCGCTGTCCATCAGCCAGGCGTTGCCGCCAATGCGTGCCAGCGATTCCTGGATACCTTCGAAGGCAGCCAGTGGTACGTTGAATTGCTCGCGGATATTGGCGTACTGGCCGGTGACCAGGCTGGTGTACTTGGCGGCCCCTGTACCCACGGCAGGCAGTGAGATGGAGCGGCCTACCGACAGGCAGTTCATCAGCATCATCCAGCCTTTGCCGAGCATGGCTTGGCCGCCAATGAGGAAGTCCAGCGGGACGAACACGTCCTTGCCGCTGTTGGGGCCGTTCATGAACGCAGCGCCCAGTGGCAGGTGGCGTTTACCGATGTCCACCCCGGGGGTGTCGGTAGGGATCAGCGCCAGGCTGATGCCCAGTTCTTCCTCATCGCCCAGCAGGTGGTCCGGGTCGTAAGCCTTGAACGCCAAGCCCAGCAGGGTGGCGACCGGGCCAAGGGTGATGTAGCGCTTTTCCCAGTTCAGGCGCAGGCCGATCACTTCTTCGCCTTGCCACTGGCCTTTGCAGATGATCCCGGTGTCGGGCATGGCGCCAGCGTCGGAGCCGGCCAGTGGGCCGGTGAGGGCGAAGCAGGGGATTTCCTCGCCTCGGGCCAGGCGCGGCAGGTAATGGTTGCGTTGTTCGTCGGTGCCATAGTGCAGCAACAGTTCGGCTGGGCCCAGGGAATTGGGCACCATTACCGTGGAGGCCAGGTCGCCGCTGCGGGTGGCCAGTTTCATCGCCACCTGGGAGTGGGCGTAGGCGGAAAAGCCTTTGCCGCCGTATTCTTTAGGGATGATCAGGGCGAAAAAGCCATGTTGCTTGATATGGGCCCAGGCTTCGGGCGGCAGGTCGAGGTCCTGGCCAATCTGCCAGTCGCTGACCATGGCGCACAGCGCTTCGGTAGGGCCATCGATGAAGGCCTGTTCTTCTTCAGTCAGTTTGGGTGCCGGGTAGGCCAGCAAGGTGCGCCAGTCGGGGCGGCCGCTGAACAGTTCGCCGTCCCACCATACGGTGCCGGCGTCGATGGCTTCGCGCTCGGTCTGCGACATGGGCGGCAGGGTGCGTTGGAACCAGCGGAATACCGGGGCGGTAAACACCTTGCGTCGCCACTGTGGGAGCGCAACCAGGGCGACCTTCAGGGCCAGCACCACCCAGATCAGGGCCAGCAGCCAGCCGGGGGCACTGCTGAAAATGCCCATCAGCAGCACATAGGCCGCCATGATGCCGAGAATTTGCAAGGGCGCCAGGCGCCGGTGCGTGAGGTACGCCGCGCCGATCACCAACACTACCAACCACAACAGCAACATAATCGGTCCTCCTTGGAACCAAGGGCTTGAGCCGTCCCAGACAGCTTAGACGCCACGCTGTGAACAGTATGTTCAGAACAGTGACAGGGTGTGGCGGTGGGAGTTTCAGTTCATTCATTCACCTCAACTTCTAGAATCCAGCGCGGTCCCACAGTCCAGTCCAACCCCGCAGGCTTGAGGCTGATGCAGTACCTCGGGAAACAACTGGCTTGATCAATTCTGGACCTGTGGGAGCGGGCTTGTCCCGCGAAGAGGCCAGTACAGGCGGTGAAAGTCTGGAGTAGACTGTGCCACCTCCGCATTCAAAAGGACGTTGCCATGCTGAAGATCTGGGGCCGCAAGAACTCGAGCAATGTGCGCAAGGCGCTGTGGATCGCCCACGAACTGAGCCTTAGCTTCGAGTCCATCGATGCCGGTGGCGCCTTTGGTGTGGTCAACGAGCCGCACTACCGCGCCCGCAACCCCAATGGCCTGGTACCGATGCTGGAGGACGGCGACCTGACCTTATGGGAGTCCAACACCATCGTCCGCTACCTGTGTGCCGAATACGGCGCAGAGCAGGGGTGGTACCTGGAAGACCCGCGCCAACGCGCCCTGGCCGACAAGTGGATGGATTGGACCACGTCGTCCTTCGCCACGCCGTTCCGCCCGCTGTTCTGGGGCCTGCTGCGCACGCCGGAAGACCAGCGCGACTGGGTCGCGATCAATGCCGCGCACAAGCAGTGCGCCCAGTTGCTGGCCATCGCCGACGAAACCCTGGCCACGCAACCGTATCTGTCCGGTGACCAGATCGGCATGGGCGACATCCCACTGGGTAGCTTTATCTACGCCTGGTTCGAAATGCCCATCGAGCGCCCGGCCATGTACCATCTGCAGGCCTGGTACGAGCGCCTCAAGGCCCGCCCGGCCTACCAGGCAGCCGTGATGACCGCACTCACCTGATCGAACACCGCGGCTGGTTCGATAGTCACTATCAATACACATGACTGTACTTGTGCGGCCAGGCCTTGCACCATGGGCCGCACTCACTGCGCCAGTGACTTCGCCTGGCGTGTCCCTGCACCTTTTTCTTCGGTAAGCGACCCGCTATGAGTTCTGCCCTGTCCATCCGACAGCTGACCAAGACCTACGGCAATGGCTTTCAGGCCCTCAAAGGCATCGACCTCGATGTTGCCGAAGGCGACTTCTTCGCCTTGCTCGGCCCCAACGGCGCCGGTAAATCCACCACCATCGGCATTCTCTCAACCCTGGTGAACAAGACCAGCGGCACAGTGAACGTGTTCGGTCACGACCTGGACCGCGAGCCCTCAGCGCTCAAGCGTTGCCTGGGCGTAGTGCCGCAAGAATTCAACTTCAACCAGTTCGAAAAAACCTTCGACATCGTCGTGACCCAGGCCGGGTACTACGGCATCCCGCCCAAGCTGGCCAAGGAACGCGCCGAGCAGTACCTGACCCAACTGGGCCTGTGGGACAAACGTGATGTGCAGTCGCGTTCGTTGTCCGGCGGCATGAAGCGGCGCCTGATGATTGCCCGCGCATTGATCCACGAACCACGCCTGCTGATCCTTGACGAACCCACCGCGGGGGTGGATATCGAGCTGCGCCGCTCGATGTGGAGTTTCCTCACCGAGCTGAACCAGAAGGGCATCACCATCATCCTCACCACCCACTACCTTGAGGAAGCTGAGCAGTTGTGCCGTAACATCGGCATCATCGACCATGGCACCATTGTCGAGAACACCAGCATGCGCCAGTTGCTGGGCAAGCTGCATGTCGAAACCTTCGTGCTCGACCTCAAGCAGGACCTGGCCACGGCGCCGGTATTGCAGGGTTACCCAAGCCGGCTCTTGACCCCGCACACCCTGGAAGTGCAGGTGGACAAGGAGGTTGGCATCACCGCGCTGTTCGGCCAGCTGGCACTGCAGAACATCGAAGTGCAAAGCCTGCGCAACAAGACCAACCGTCTCGAGGAGCTGTTCGTGTCCCTGGTGGAAAAAAACCTGTCGAAGGTGGCCGTATGAGTGTGGAACTGCGCACCAACTGGGTCGCCCTGAACACCATCGTCTACCGCGAAGTGCGGCGCTTCCTGCGCATCTGGCCGCAAACGCTGCTGCCGCCTGCGATCACCATGGTGCTGTACTTCGTCATCTTCGGTAACTTGATTGGCCGGCAGATCGGCGACATGGGTGGTTTCACCTACATGCAGTACATCGTGCCGGGGCTGATCATGATGTCGGTGATCACCAACTCCTACGGCAACGTGGTATCGAGCTTCTTCGGCAGCAAGTTCCAGCGCTCGATCGAAGAGTTGATGGTATCGCCGGTATCGCCGCACACCATTCTTGTCGGCTATGTGCTGGGCGGGGTGCTGCGTGGTTTGGCGGTGGGGGTGATCGTGACCATCCTGTCGATGTTCTTCACCGACCTGCAGGTGCATCACTTGGGGGTAACGGTGGTCGTTGTGCTGCTGACCGCCACCATCTTCTCGTTGCTGGGCTTCGTCAATGCGGTGTTTGCGCGCAACTTCGACGATATCTCGATCATCCCGACCTTCGTGCTGACGCCGTTGACCTACCTGGGCGGGGTGTTCTACTCGATCAACCTGCTGCCGCCGTTCTGGCAGACCGTGTCGCTGGCCAACCCGGTGCTGCACATGGTCAACTCGTTCCGCTACGGGATTCTAGGGGTGTCGGATATCAGCATTGGCACCGCGATCACCTTCATGCTGGTGGCCACTGCGGTGCTCTACATGCTGTGCGTTCGCTTGCTGGTCAGCGGCCGCGGCATGCGTGCCTGAAACCTTGCACCGGCATTGGCGCAGGCGCCACTGCCGGCCCACCCACCAGCGCCAGTAGAGCATGGTGGTGAAGTAGCCAAGGATGCCCAGCACCACGCCGCACACGACCGAGCCGAGCAGAAACGGTTGCCACAGCGTCGACAGCTGGTCGGTGATCCACTGGAAGGTCAGCGCGTCGGGCAGGGTGCGCGGCGGTACTTGCATCAGCCAGGCCCCGGTCATGTAGGTGACGAAGAACACCGGCGGCATGGTCAGCGGGTTGGTCAGCCACACCAGGCTGACCGCGATCGGCAGGTTGCCGCGCAACGGGATGGCCAACGCGGCGGCCAGCAGCATCTGCGCCGGCATCGGGATCAGCGCCGCGAACAGGCCTACGCCCATGGCCCGTGCCACCGAGTGGCGGTTCAGGTGCCAGAGATTCGGGTCGTGCAGCAACCTGCCGAAAAAGCGTAACGACTTGTGTTCCCGAATGCTGGTCGGGTCCGGCATGTAGCGTTTGAACAGTCGGCGCGGCATGTAGGCTCCCGGAGCGTTGATCCGGGCAGTATGCCCTTATTCCCGATCAGCCTTGTTTAGAGTTTGTGACAATTGTTTAGCGAGCTTTGTCGGCAATTGGGCTATGCCTCAGCAGGTGATCTGCCTTCTGGAGCTCTACCACATGCGCACAGGGATGTTTGCGCTCGCGCTCGGGCTGATCTGCCTGGGCTTCCTCCCCGCATTGCCATCGGTCGGATGGTTGATAGCGCTGGCTGCCTGCGCTGCCGTCAGCGTGTTTACCCGCGCTTGGCCGTTGGGCTGTTTCCTGCTGGGCCTGTGTTGGGCGTGCTGGTCTGCACAGCAGGCCCTCGATGATCGACTGGCTGCCGGCCTGGATGGCCGTACCTTGTGGCTGGAGGGGCGGGTGGTGGGCTTGCCAGCCCGAACTGCGCAGGGCGTGCGTTTCGAACTGGAGGCGGCACGCTCGCGGCGGGCCGAACTGCCGCGACGGCTGCAACTGAACTGGTTCGACGGGCCGCCACTGCGGGCGGGTGAGCAGTGGCGGCTGGCCGTGACCTTGCAGCGCCCGGCCGGGCTGCTCAACCCACATGGCCCCGACCGTGAGGCGCAACTGCTGGCGCGTCGGGTGGGCGCCACCGGTACGGTAAAAACCGGGCAAATGCTGGCGCCGGTAACGGGTGGTTGGCGCGATGCACTGCGCCAGCGCTTGCTGGCGGTCGACGCCAATGGCCGGCAGGCCGCATTGGTGGCACTGGTGCTTGGCGACGGCGCGGGCCTGGCCCGAGAGGATTGGCAGACGTTGCAGGCCACCGGTACGGTGCACCTGCTGGTGATCTCGGGCCAACACATCGGCCTGGTGGCCGGTTTGCTGTACGGCCTGGTCGCCGGGCTGGCGCGTTGGGGGTTGTGGCCCGCTCGGTTGCCTTGGCTGCCGTGGTCCTGTGGCCTGGCCATGGCGGCTGCGCTGGCCTACGGTTGGCTGGCCGGGGCGGGTGTGCCGGTGCAGCGTGCCTGCCTGATGCTGGCAGTCGTGCTGTTGTGGCGCCTGCGCTTTCGCCACCTCGGTGCGCTGCTGCCGCTGCTGCTGGCGCTGGTCGTGGTGCTGCTGGTCGAGCCGCTGGCGGCGCTGCTGCCTGGGTTCTGGCTGTCGTTTGCCGCCGTGGCCACGCTCATCTATTGCTTCAGCGGCCGTTTGGGCGGTTGGCGGCCCTGGCAGGCCTGGACCCGTGCGCAATGGGTGATCGCCATCGGCTTGCTGCCAGTGTTGCTGGCCACGGGGTTGCCGGTGAGCCTGAGTGCGCCGCTGGCCAATCTTGTCGCGGTGCCATGGGTCAGCCTGGCGGTGTTGCCGATGGCGTTGCTGGGTACAGTGCTGCTGCCGCTGGGTGGGGTAGGGGAAGCGTTGCTGTGGCTGGCGGGTGGCCTGCTGGACGGGCTGTTCCGGTTGCTGGCGTTGGTGGCGCAGCAGCGCCCGGCGTGGGTGCCCCCGGCGCTGCCAGGGTGGGCCTGGCTACTGGTGGTGCTGGGTGCGCTGCTGGTGCTGCTGCCCCGTGGCGTGCCTTTGCGCGGGCTGGGTGGGGTCATGTTGCTGGCGCTGTGGGTACCCAGGGAGCCGGTGCCGTTCGGCCAGGTCGAGGTCTGGCAATTGGATGTCGGTCAGGGGCTGGCGGTGCTGCTGCGGACTCGGCATCACAACCTGCTCTACGATGCCGGGCCGGCCAGGGGGGAAAGCGACCTGGGGGAGCGGGTGGTGCTGCCGACGCTGCGCAAGCTGGCGGTGGGCAGCCTTGACCTGCTGGTGATCAGCCACGCACATGCCGACCATGCCGGCGGTGCTGCGGCAATACAACGTGGTCTGCCGGTCAGGCGGGCGATCGGCGGGGAAGCGCTGGATGCTGTGCAATTGCAACCTTGCGTCAGTGGCGAACAATGGGACTGGGATGGCGTGCGTTTTTCGCTGTGGCGCTGGGCGGACGGGCAGAGCAGCAATGACCGTTCCTGTGTGCTGTTGATAGAGGCGCAGGGCGAGCGCCTGCTGCTGGCGGGGGATATGGAAGCTGCGGCCGAACGGGCCTGGCTGGCAGAGACTGAAGCGCCGCGTATCGACTGGCTACAGGCGCCGCATCACGGCAGCCGCAGTTCGTCCACCGAGGCGTTCATCCGGGCGACCGCGCCGCGGGGGGTATTGATTTCACGAGGGCGCAACAACAGCTTTGGGCACCCGCATATGCAGGTGATGGAGCGGTATCAGCGGCATGGGCTGGCGGTGCATGACACGGCGGTGGAGGGGGCGTTGCGGTTGGTGTTGGGGCGGCAGGGAGACGTTGAGTTCGTTCGGGGGCAGCGGCGGTTTTGGCGGGGTCAACGGGATTAGGGGGGGCTGGTGGGTGTATGGCGTTACAGGTTTAGCGCCAAGCACCCGTCAGCCCCACCCCCAATTCCCTGACCTCCGGCAGATGAGCCCCCGGCGCGCCTATGGTAGAGTGGCGGCCTTTTTCCGAAGGGGCGTTTACTGTGTGGGAATTGGTCAAGTCCGGTGGTTGGATGATGCTGCCGATCATTCTGAGTTCCATCGTTGCCATGGCTATCGTCGTCGAGCGCCTGTGGACCCTGCGCGCCAGCCGCGTCACCCCGCCCCACCTGCTGGGCCAGGTGTGGATGTGGATCAAGGACAAGCAACTGACCAGTGACAAGCTCAAGGCGCTGCGGGCCGATTCGCCACTGGGCGAAATCCTGGCAGCGGGCCTCGCCAACTCGCGCCATGGTCGCGAAATCATGAAAGAGTGCATCGAGGAAGCTGCCTCGCGCGTCATCCACGAGCTGGAGCGCTACATCAGCACCTTGGGCACCATCGCCGCCATGGCCCCGTTGCTGGGCCTGCTGGGTACCGTGCTGGGCATGATCGACATCTTCAGCGCCTTCATGGGCTCGCAGATGACCGCCAACGCTGCAGTGCTGGCAGGTGGTATTTCGAAAGCGCTGGTCACCACTGCTGCCGGCCTGATGGTTGGTATCCCGGCCGTGTTCTTCCACCGCTTCCTGCTGCGCCGCATCGATGAACTGGTGGTGGGCATGGAGCAGGAAGCAATCAAGTTGGTAGAAGTGATCCAGGGCGACCGTGAAGTGGAAGTGGCCGGAGGCAAGGCGTGAAGTTCCGGCGTAATCGGCAGCGGGAAAACGTCGACATCAACCTGGCGTCGTTGATCGACGTGGTGTTCGTCCTGCTGCTGTTCTTCGTGGTGACCACCACCTTCACCCGCGAAACGCAACTTCGCGTCGAGCTGCCCGAAGCCAGTAGCGCCGAGCCGGCGCCGGCCGACCAGGGCAAGCTGGTAGAAATCACCATCAGCGCCGAAGGCGTGTATTCGGTGAACAACCACTTGCTGCCCAAGAGCGACCTGGCCACCTTGAGCGAGGCCATCGAGCGTGAGTCCGGCGGCGACAACAAGCTGCCGCTGGCCATCAGTGCTGACGGCAAGACCCCGCACCAGGCTGTGGTCACCGCGATGGATGCTGCCGGCAAGCTCGGTTTCAGCCAGTTGCGCATGACCACGGTCGAGGCGGCTCAGGGCACGCCCTGATGGCCATTGCCGACCGTTTGCTCGCTGCCTGGTACGCCGGGCATCCAGCGCTGGCGCTGCTGCGCCCGCTAGCGGCGTTGTACCGCCGTGTGGTCATGCGCAAGCGGGCGCGCTTTCTCAGTGGCGAGAGTGCCAGCTACCGGGCCCCGGTACCGGTCATCGTGGTGGGCAACATCACGGTGGGGGGCACCGGCAAGACGCCGATGATCCTCTGGTTGATCGCGCACTGCCGCCAGCAAGGGCTGAATGTTGGCGTCGTCAGCCGTGGCTATGGTGCCAAACCGCCACAGCTGCCCTGGCGCGTCCAGGCCGACCAGCTTGCCGAACAGGCCGGGGATGAGCCGCTGCTGATCGTGCAGCGCACCGGTGTGCCGCTGATGATCGACCCCGACCGTTCACGAGCCGTGCAGGCGTTACTGGCCAGTGAACCGTTGGACCTGATCCTGTCTGACGACGGCATGCAGCACTACCGCCTGGCCCGTGACCTGGAACTGGTACTGATCGACGCCGCCCGTGGGCTGGGCAACGGCCTTTGCCTGCCAGCCGGCCCCCTGCGTGAGCCGGCGGAGCGCTTGCACGATGCGGATGCGGTGCTGTTCAACGGCGCCAGCGAAGACCGCAGCGACGGCTTCGGTTTTTGCCTGCAGCCGTCGGCGCTGGTCAACCTGCGCAGTGGCGAGCGGCGCACGCTCGACCACTTCCCCCCAGGCCAGCGCCTGCATGCGGTGGCGGGCATCGGTAACCCCCAACGTTTCTTCAATACCCTGCTAGGGCTAAACTGGCAGCCGGTGCCGCACCCGTTTGCCGATCATGCGCAGTTCAGCGCCCAGAGCCTGGCCTTCAGCCCGGCGCTGCCACTGGTCATGACCGAGAAGGACGCGGTGAAGTGCCGGGCCTTCGCCGCCGACGACTGGTGGTACCTGGCCGTCGAGGCGCAGCCCTCGCAGGCGTTCAGCGCTTGGTTCGACAACCAGTTACAGCGCCTGCTGCGCAAGCCCTGAGCCCGTTTTCAATTTCCGGCCACCTGGCCTAAAGGAAGCCTTCAATGGACACCAAACTGCTCGATATCCTGGCCTGCCCGATCACCAAGGGCCCGCTCAAGCTCAGCGCCGACAAGACCGAGCTGATCAGCAAGGGCGCCGGCCTGGCCTACCCGATTCGCGACGGCATCCCGGTCATGCTGGAAAGCGAGGCGCGCACCCTTACCGACGACGAGCGTCTGGACAAATGAGCCTCGATTACACCGTGGTGATTCCTGCCCGGCTGCGTTCCACACGCTTGCCGGGCAAGCCATTGCTGCAGATCGCCGGCAAACCCATGGTGCAGCATGTGTGGGAGCAGGCACGCAAGAGCGGCGCCAGCCGTGTGGTCATCGCCACCGACGATGCCAGCATCGTTGAAGCCTGCCAGGCCTTTGGCGCCGAAGTGCTGCTGACCCGTGCCGACCATGAGTCCGGCACCGACCGCCTCGCCGAAGTGGCCGCACACCTCGGCCTGCCCGCCGATGCCATCGTGGTCAACGTGCAGGGCGACGAGCCGTTGATCCCGCCGGTGATCATCGACCAGGTGGCCGCTAACCTGGCCGCCCACCCAGAGGCTGGCATCGCCACACTGGCCGAGCCGATCCACACGCCGGAAACCGTGTTCAACCCGAATGCGGTCAAAGTGGTCAGCGACAAGAACGGGCTGGCCTTGAGCTTCAGCCGTGCGCCGCTGCCCTGGGCGCGTGACGCCTTTGCCAGCGACCGCAGCCTGCTGCCGCCGAACGTGCCATACCGTCGCCACATTGGCATGTACGCGTACCGCGTCGGCTTCCTGCAAGACTTTGTCAGCTGGGGCCCTTGCTGGCTTGAGCAGACCGAGGCGCTGGAGCAGCTACGGGCGTTGTGGCACGGCGTGCGCATCCACGTCGAGGACGCCATCGAGGCACCTGCCGTGGGCGTGGATACCCCTGAAGACCTGGAGCGCGTACGGCGCTTGCTGGAGGCTTGATGCGCGTCCTGTTCGTGTGCCTGGGTAATATCTGTCGCTCGCCCACTGCCGAAGGCGTGCTGCGCCACCAATTGCAGGCCGCCGGGCTTGCCGACAAGGTGCATGTGGCCTCGGCCGGAACTGGTGACTGGCACGTCGGCAAGGCACCTGACAGCCGCACCTGCAAGGCGGCGTTGGCGCGCGGTTACGACCTGTCGCAGCAGCGGGCCCAGCAGGTTACGGCGGCGCATTTCGCCGAGTACGACCTGGTGCTGGCCATGGATGAGAGCAACCTGCGCGACCTGCGTGCCCTGCGCCCGCATAATGCGCCAGGCGAGCTCGACCTGTTCCTGCGCCGTTATGGCGCGGCGCTGGACGAAGTGCCAGACCCCTACTACGGCGGTGCCGATGGTTTCGAGCAGGTGCTCGACCTGGTCGAGGCGGCATGCCAGGCGCTGGTGCTGGAAATCAAGGGGCGGTCATGACTGAGCAGTGGCAGGAGCAGGTATCGCTCAAGCCTTTCAACACCTTCGGCATTGATGTGAAGGCGCGCTATTTCAGCCAGGCACGGAACGACCAGCAGGTGCGTCAAGCGCTGAGCCTGGCCCGGCAGCAAGGCTTGCCGGTGCTGGTGATCGGCGGCGGCAGCAACCTGCTGCTGACCCAGGATATCGATGCACTGGTGCTGCACATGGCTAGCCAGGGGCGGCGCGTGCTCAGTGACGATGGCGAGCATGTCGTGGTCGAAGCCGAGGCCGGCGAAGCTTGGCACCCGTTTGTGCAGTGGGCACTGGCCCAGGGTTATTGCGGGCTGGAAAACCTCAGCCTGATCCCCGGCACCGTGGGTGCCGCGCCGATGCAGAACGTGGGCGCTTACGGTGTGGAGATCAAGGACGTATTCGCTGGTCTGACTGCCCTGGACCGAGAGACTGGCGAGCTGCGTGACTTCGACTTGGCGGAGTGTGCCTTCGGTTATCGCGACAGCGTGTTCAAGCGCAGCCCTGGGCGCTGGCTGATCCTGCGGGTGCGTTTTGCCCTGCACCGTACCTTGCAAGCGCACCTGGACTATGGCCCGGTACGCCAGCGCCTGGCAGAGCAGGGCGTGACCAAGCCGACCGCTCAGGCGATCAGTGACGCAATCTGCAGCATTCGTCGCGAGAAGCTGCCAGACCCGGCTGAGCTGGGCAATGCCGGGAGTTTCTTCAAGAACCCAGTGGTGGCTGCAGCGTTGGTCGAGCGAATACGCGCGCAGTATCCCGGCGTCGTGGCTTACCCTCAGGCAGATGGCCAGGTGAAGCTGGCGGCGGGTTGGTTGATCGAGCAGGCGGGGTGGAAGGGCTATCGCGACGGTGATTCCGGGGTGCATCGCTTGCAGTCGCTGGTGCTGGTCAACTATGGCCAGGCCAGCGGGGCGCAGATGCATGCGCTGGCGCAGCGGATCCAGGCCGACATCTTCGAGCGGTTCGGGGTGGTGTTGGAGATGGAGCCTAACCTGTACTGATTCATCGCCGGTACTGGCCCTTTCGCGACGAAAGGCCGCTTGTGTCTTGCAAGCCAGTTGTTTCCCCAGGTACTGCATCAGCCTCAAGGCTGTGGGGTACCTGTGGGAGCGGGCTTGTCCCGCGAAGCATCCAACACGGTGGATGGCACGGGCTTTGCCCGTGTTCGCGGGACAAGCCCGCTCCCACAGTCCAATTGCGCTAGATTCTAGAAATCGAGCAAGCCAGTTGTTTCCCCAGGTACTGCGTCAGCCTCAAGCCTGCGGGGGTACCTGTGGGAGCGGGCTTGTCCCGCGAAGCATCCAACACGGTGCATGGCACGGGCTCCGCCCGTGTTCGCGGGACAAGCCCGCTCCCACAAGGGATTGCGCTAGCTTCTGGAAATTGAGCAAGCCAGTTGTTTCCCCAGGTACTGCATCAGCCTCAAGCCAGCGGGGGTCCCTGTGGGAGCGGGCTTGCCCCGCGAAGCATCCAGCACGGTGGATGGCACGGGCGTCGCCCGTGTTCGCGGGACAAGCCCGCTCCCACAGTC
>NZ_JAPFCG010000061.1:0-591 GCF_026240995.1 Pseudomonas sp. DCB_BI
CCCTGTCCAATGGCCAGACCATCACCGTTGAAGCCGGCAAGACCCAGGGCAGTGTCGACTTCCAGACCCCGGCGAACGACGTCTATAACAACGGCTCGACCGTCAGCACCACCATTACCGGCGCAACTGGCGGCAACTTTGAACAGCTGACCCCGAATCCGACGCCGGCTCAGACCACGATCAACGATTCGGTCGACAACACTACCGCGACCCTGACGGCGAACCCGTCGGTGACCGAGGGTGGCGTGATCACCTACACCGTGACTCTGAGCAACCCGGCTCAGACTCCGGTAACCGTGACCCTGTCCAATGGCCAGACCATCACCGTTGAAGCCGGCAAGACCCAGGGCAGTGTCGACTTCCAGACCCCGGCGAACGACGTCTACAACAATGGCTCGACCGTCAGCACCACCATTACCGGCGCAACCGGCGGCAACTTCGAACAGTTGACCCCGAATCCGACTCCGGCTCAGACCACGATCAACGATTCGGTCGACAACACTACCGCGACCCTGACGGCGAACCCGTCGGTGACCGAGGGCGGTGTGATCACCTACACCGTGACCCTGAGCAACCCGGCTCAGACTCCGG
>NZ_JAPFCG010000024.1:0-99591 GCF_026240995.1 Pseudomonas sp. DCB_BI
GATCGGTCTCCCCGGAAGTGCTTCTTGAACCTGACGAGAATAACCTCTCTGGCCAGGTCAGACACAACATACAAGGAGCGAGCGCAGCTCGCGATGCGCCGCGCGGGCGGCGCTCGATCTCACAGGCGCTAAACATCCAACAGCAAACCCTCACACATCATCACTCGATGAACTTGAGGTCCGATGGCGCATCCTGCTGCAGTGTCTGCACCGTCTCCAGCAGCTTGCCGCTACGGGGATCACGGCGTATCACCACGATCTGGTTGCTCTTCTGGTTGGCCACCAGCAGGAAGTTGTCACTCGGGTCGAGGGCAAATTCCCGTGGGTGGTCACCCTCCACCGAGCGGCGCTGCAGCAACGCCAGTTGGCCATCGTCCTTGCCAACGCTGAACACCACGATCTCGTTGGCCGTGCCGCGGTTGCTCACATACAGGAAGCGCCCGTCCGCCGACAGGTGCAGGCCTCCCGCTGCCTTGGCTGCCGCCTCGCTGCGTTCGGTCAACGGCAGGCGCTGGCGCTCGACCAGGGCATCGTCCTGGACGTCGAACATCACCACTTCACCGCTCATTTCCAGCGTCAGGTAGGCATGCCGGCCCTTGGCGTCGAACAGCAGGTGACGTGGCCCGCTGCCGGCTGGCAAGTCCACCGAGGCCGGGATGGCCGGGCTCAATGGCTGCTCCTGGCTGGCACCGTCGTAGCGGTAGATGAACACCTTGTCGGCACCCAGGTCGCTGGCATACAGGTGCTGGCCATCCGGCGACAGCACCAGCGAATGCACGTGGGCACCGGCCTGGCGCTCGGGGTTCACCCCACTTGCCTTGTGCCGGGCCTGTTGCGACACGGGCTTGAGCTTGCCGTCCCTGGCCACCGGGATCACCACCAGGCTGCCACCAGGGTCAGGCTTGACCGCGTAGTTGGCCACGAACAGGTAGCGCTGGTCGCGGCTAAGGCTGGCATGCGTCGGCTCATCGCCT
This sequence comes from Pseudomonas sp. DCB_BI, assembly GCF_026240995.1. NCBI lineage: Bacteria > Pseudomonadati > Pseudomonadota > Gammaproteobacteria > Pseudomonadales > Pseudomonadaceae > Pseudomonas > Pseudomonas sp. DCB_BI. Next base: position 975 of record NZ_JAPFCG010000024.1, read on the forward strand.
TGGGTGGGCACCTGGCTGAGCGGCTTGATCTCGCCCTTGGCGCTGATGCTGAAACTGCTGGCGTGGCCGCCCGGGGTTTCATTGACCGCGAACAAAAGGCGCTGGTCCGCTGACAGCACCAGCCACGACGGGCTGACGCTTTTCACCACTTGCTGCGGGGTCGGGTCGATTTGGCCGCGCTTTTCGTCGAACTGATAACGGTAGATACCCTGGCTGGCGCCATCGGTATAACTGCCCACCAGCAATGTCGCGGCATGGGCGTGGATAGTCAGGCTCATCAGGCTAGCGGTCAGCAGGCTCGTCCAGATCCGGTTCATCGTGGTCTTCATCCGGGGCGCGAAAGGCACTCATACAGACTAGCCGATGCTCGCCGTTGGCATCGTTGAGTTGCCACTCATCACCTGAGGCGATAGCGGCGGCGACTTGTTCAGGGGTGAAGGACCAACGGCGGAGCTGGCGGCCGTCCATGCATTCGACGGTGAGGCCGGACGCGTCGGCAGTGAAGTCGAAGGCGTGCAGACCGTCGATCAGGAGCATGTCGCAGGATTGCAGGGCGGTAGCGAGGGGAGACATGGCGGTACCAATCTGAAAGAAGTCGGCATTATAACCTTGGGGCTGCTTTGCAGCCCAATCACCGGCAAGCCAGCTGACACAGGGGCCACACAAACCTGGGGGCTTGCGCTGTACCTGTCGGAGCTGGTTTGCCGGCAATCGGGCCGCAAAGCGGCCATCTGCGACTCAATGGGCGAAAATGGACCCACCTTCCTTGCCCGCCATCTTCTCCGGCTTGATCAGGAACCGCGCCAGCGCCGGCAGCAGCCACAGCGCGCCAAACATGTTCCACAGCAGCATGAAGGTCAGCATCAGCCCCATGTCGGCCTGGAACTTGATCGCCGAGAAGATCCAGGTACACACGCCGATGGCCAGGCACAGCCCGGTGAACAGCACCGCCTTGCCGGTCGAGCGCAGGGTCTGGTAATACGCTTCCTGCAACGGCAGCCCGGCCCGCAGGAAGCTCTCCAGCCGGCTGTAGATGTAGATGCCATAGTCCACGCCAATGCCCACACCCAGCGCCACCACCGGCAAGGTCGCCACCTTCACGCCGATGCCCATGTAGGCCATCAGCGCGTTGCCCAGCACCGAGGTCAGCACCAGCGGCAGCACGATGCACAAGGTTGCAGCGAACGAACGGAAGGTAATCAGGCACATCACTGCCACGCAGATGTACACCAGAACCAGAATGGTCAGCTCGGCCGACTTGATCACTTCGTTGGTCGCCGCCTCGATCCCGGCGTTACCCGCCGCCAGCAGGAACTGCAGGCCTTCCTTGTTGTGGCTGTCGGCAAATGCCTTGGCCACGGCAGTGACCCGCTCCAGGGTTTCGGCCTTGTGGTCATTGAGGAACACCAGCACCGGCGCCAACGAGCAGTCGCCGTTGTAGAGGCCGTCGGCACGGGCGATGGAGTTGTTGAGGATGTCCGGGTTGCGCGACAGGGTTTCCCATTTCAGGCTGCCCTCGTTCATGCCCTTGATCACCTGCTTGGACACGGTCACCAGGGAAACCGCTGACTGCACGCCCGGGGTGTTCTGCATGGTCCACATCAGCTCGTCGATCGGCGCCATGGTCGAGTGGATCGAGCACTGCTCCGAAGGCGTCTTGACCATGATCACCAGCACGTCGGAGCTGGTCGAGTAGTTGCTGATGATGAAATTGTTGTCCTGGTTGTAGCGCGAGTCGGGGCGTAGCTCCGGCGCGCCCTGGTCAAGGTCACCGATCTTCAGGTTCTGGCTGTACCACAGCCCCCCGGCAAAGGCGAGCAGCGCCAGCCCTACCGACACCGGCGCTACCTTGGCACTGGCGAAGTTCGACAGCAGGCGCCAGAACGGGTGCTCGCGGGTTGCGTCCTTCTTGCTGCGCTCGATGGCCTTCTTGCTGATGCCCACGTAGGAGATGGCCACCGGCAGCAGGATCAGGTTGGTGAACACGATCACAGCCACGCCGATGGAAGCGCCAATGGCCAATTCGCGAATCACACCAATGTCGATGATCAGCAGGGTGATGAAGCCCACCGCGTCGGCGAGGATGGCGATCATCCCCGGCAGGAACAGCTGACGGAAGGTACGCCGGGCAGCCGTGAGTGCGTTATCGGCATCACTCGATTGCAAGGCGATACCGTTGATCTTCTGCACCCCATGGGAAATGCCGATGGCGAAGATCAGGAACGGTACCAGCATCGAGTATGGGTCGAGGCCAAAACCCACTGCATGCATCAGCCCCAGCTGCCAGACCACTGCGACCAGGGTGGTGATGAGCACGGCGATGGTGCTGCGGATGCACCAGGTGAACCAGTACAACAGCACCCAGGTGATCGCCAGGGCGACGCCGAAGAACATCGCCACCATGACCAGGCCGTCGATCAGGTCACCCACCTTCTTGGCAAAGCCGACGATGTGCACCTTCACATTGGGGTTCTGCGCCTGGAACTTGTCGCGGATCTTCTCTTCCAGCAGGTGCGAGAACTGCTGGTAATCCAGCTTCACCTGCCTGCCCGGGTCCTGCGGGTCGGGGTAGCTTTCCAGCAGCGGCACGTCGACGATACTGGACTTGAAGTTGTTGCCCACCAGCCGGCCTACCTGGCCCGACTTGAGCACGTTATCGCGCAGGGTATCGAGACTGTCCTGCGAGCCGTTGTAGGTATTGGGTATCACCTCGCCACCGGAAAAGCCCTCTTCGGTGACCTCGCTCCAGCGCACGCTGGGGCTCCACAGCGACTTCAACCCGGCACGGTCGACACCGGGGATGTAGAACACCTCGTCGTGGATCTGGCGCAAGGTTTCCATGTAGTCCTTGTCGAAGATGTCACCGTTGACCGCCTCCACCGAAATGCGCACGGTGTTGCCGAGGTTGGCCAGGTCGTTGCGGTGCTCCATCATCTGTTCGATGAACGGGTGCTGCAGCGGGATCATCTTCTCGAAGCTGGTGGAAGGGCGGATTTGCGTGGCCTGCCAGAACAGGAAAATGCTGATCAGCACACACAGGGCGATGACCACCGGGCGGTTGTTGAAGATCAGGCGTTCAAGCAGCGTGGCCTTGTCCTGATGGTGCGGGTGCATGGTGATGCTCTCCCTGCTGGTCATGGACGCACCTCATCGGCACCTTGCGCGGTAGCCAGGTGCACCCCGCCCTGCCCCACAAGCAGCAGGCCGCCATTGGCCAGGCCACTGACGCCGGCCAGGGCGATGCGGTCTGCACGGTTGTAGACGCTGAAGGTCTGGCCGTCGTCGGTGCTGCGCAGCACACTGCCACCGTTGCCGACCAGCACCAGGCTGCCATCTTCGACAAGCGTAGCGCCTGCCAGGCCGAATTCGAGGGTGGCGCGCGCCGTCTTGAGCTCGATCGGCCGCCAGCTGTCACCGAAATCGGCCGAGCGGAACAGGTTGCCGCGCAGGCCGTAGGCCAGCAGGGTGTGGGGGGTACTGGTGCCGATCACGCCGAACAGCGAGCCCTCGTAGGGGCCCTGTACCCTGGCCCAGGTCTGCCCGTTATCGGCAGAGCGGAACATGCCGCCCTGCTCGCCAACGATGAACAGGCCGGCATCACGGACCCGGGCGATGCCGTTCAGGTGCAGCTGGTCGGGGTTGTCCAGGCGCGCCGCCACGTCCTGCCAGTGCTGCCCCCCGTCGGTGGTTTCCAGCAAGGCGCCGTAGGCCCCCACGGCAAAACCATGCTGGGCATCGAGGAAGGTGACATCGAGCAAGGGCGCTTCACGGGCCAGGTCCTCGAACTGCTTGCTCCAGGTGGCACCGCCGTCGTTGCTGGTGAGGATCTGCGCGTCATGGCCGACGGCCCAACCGCGCTTGTCGTCGAGGAAGAACACGGCGGTGAGCAGTTGCCGGGTAGGCACGCGGGCTTGGGTCCAGGTGGTGCCCTGGTCGTCGGAGAACAGAATGTGGCCGCGATCGCCCACCACCACCAGGCGCTTGCCGGCATGAGTGGCGCCGATCAGCAGGCTTTGGCTGGCCTTGGCCGATTCGGTGGAGTATTCGTCAGCAGCAGCGGCCTGCACGCTGTCGGCCCACGTGCCAAGTGCCAGCGCCAGTACCGCTGCGGCTGCCAATGGCCAGGCGAGTTGCCTGTTCTGTTCCCTCATGACTGTCCCCTTTGTGTTTTTATTTGGCGGGTCAATGCATTGCAGGTACTGCGAAAAGCCTGGTCTAGAGGCCTGCAATAGCTTGAGGGATCGTAGCGGGGATGTTGGCGGGAGTACAACGGGCGGGGTGTTATGTTTTGTTGTCGGCCCAAAAAGCTTCGCGGGTAAACCCGCTCCCACAGGTGCTACACCATCCATGAAAACGGTGAAGTACCTGTGGGAGCGGGTTTACCCGCGAAGAGGCCGGCACTGACTACAGAAAACTCAAGCCAGGCTCTTGCTCACCACTTCATACACATCACTGGACAGCTCGCCAGACGCCAGAATGCGCTCCAGCTCGCCCTTCATGAGCGCTTGGCGCGCGTCGTCATACTTGCGCCAGCGGGTCAGCGGTGCCAGTTGACGCGAGGCAATCTGCGGGTTCAACGCGTTCAGCTCGATCACCAGGTCTGCCAGGAAGCGATACCCCGAACCATCCGCCGCATGGAAGTTGACCAGGTTCTGCCCGGCAAACGCACCAATCAGCGCACGCACCTTGTTCGGGTTCTTCAGGGTGAACGCCGGGTGCTGCATCAGCGCCTTGACCCGGGCCAGCCCGCCCGGCAGCGCGCTGGCCGCCTGCACGCTGAACCACTGGTCCATGACCAGCGGGTTGTCCTTGAAGTGCTCGGCAAAGGCTTCCAGCGCCTTCGCACGCTCGGTCTCGAACGGCGAGTTGACCAGTACCGCCAGCGCAGTCAGGCGTTCGGTCATGTTGTCGCACTGCTCGAACTGCTCAAGCGTCGCTGCCAGCACCTGCGGTTTGCCGCTCTGCATCAGGTAAGACAGGGCGATATTCTGCAGGCTGCGGCGGGCGAAGTGCTCGGCAGAGGCCACATAGGCGGTGCTGCGCGACACCTCGCGGTTGGCCTGGTAGCGCGCCCACAAGGCATCGAACAACTGCGCGGCGATTTGCTGGCGGGCGAACTCGCGGGCGGCGTGGATGGCATCCACGTCGGCCACCTGACTGATCTCGGTGAGGTAAGCCTCACCTGGCAGCGACAGCATCTCGGCAACCATGGCCGGGTCCAGCGCTTCGTTGCCGAGCACTGTGCCCAGGGCGGTAATCAGGCGCTGGTCGAGTTTCAGCGCTTCGCCGCGCTGATGCTGGCCGATCAGTTCCTGCAGCACCTGCACCGACAGCTGCTGGCCCGCTTCCCAGCGGTTGAAGCCATCGCTGTCGTGCTGCATCAGGAACATCAGCTGGTCGCGGTCGTAGGGGAAGCTCAGTTTCACCGGGGCACTGAAACCACGCAGCAGCGACGGCAGCGGCTTGGCCTGGATGCCCTGGAAGGTGAACGTTTGCTCGGCCTCGGTCACCGACAGCACGCGGCTGGTCCCTTGCCCAGCCGCTTCACCGACTAGCTGCAGCGGCAGGTCGTTGCCGGCAGCATCCAGCAGGCCCAGCTCCACGGGGATCACGAACGGCAGCTTGGCGGCCTTGTCCGGGGTCTGCGGGCAGCTCTGGCGGAACGTCAGGCTGTAGGTCTGCGCGGCGGGGTCGTACGCCTCGCTGACTTCCAGGCGCGGGGTGCCGGCCTGGCTGTACCAGCGCTTGAACTGGGTAAAGTCGACGCCGTTGGCGTCTTCCATGGCCTTGATGAAGTCGTCGGTGGTCACTGCCTGGCCATCATGGCGCTCGAAGTACAGGTCGCTGCCCTTGCGGAAGCCCTCGGCGCCCAGCAGGGTACGGACCATGCGCACCACTTCGGCGCCCTTCTCGTACACGGTCAGGGTATAGAAGTTGGAGATTTCGATGAAGCTGTCCGGGCGCACCGGGTGGGCCATTGGGCCGGCGTCTTCGGCGAACTGGTGGGTGCGCAGGTAGGCGACGTCTTCGATGCGTTTGACCGTACGCGAGTTCATGTCGGCACTGAACTCGGCATCGCGGAACACCGTGAAGCCTTCCTTGAGCGACAGCTGGAACCAGTCACGGCAGGTGACACGGTCACCCGACCAATTGTGGAAGTATTCGTGGGCGACCACCCCTTCGACACGCTGGTGGGCGGCATCGGTGGCGGTTTCGGCACGGGCCAGCACACAGCTGGAGTTGAAGATGTTCAGGCCCTTGTTTTCCATGGCGCCCATGTTGAAGTCGTTGACCGCCACGATCATGAAGATGTCCAGGTCGTATTCACGGCCATAGACTTCTTCGTCCCAGCGCATGGACTTCTTCAGGCTGACCATGGCGTGGTCGCACTTGTCGATGTTCTCGGGTTCCACGTAGATACGCAGGGTCACGTCGCGGCCTGACTGGCGCACGAACGTGTCTTCGACGCACCACAGGTCTCCGGCCACCAGCGCGAACAGGTACGCCGGCTTCATGAACGGGTCTTCCCAGGTTGCCCAGTGGCGGCCGTCTTCTGCCGGCCCGCTGCCGATCGGGTTGCCGTTGCTCAACAGCACCGGGTAGCGGTGCTGCTCGGCGATCACCGTGGTGGTGAAGGTGCTCATCACGTCCGGGCGGTCGAGGTAGTAGGTGATCTTGCGGAAGCCTTCGGCCTCGCACTGGGTGCAGAACATCTTGCCCGACTTGTACAGGCCTTCCAGCGCGGTGTTGCTCTCGGGGTGGATCTTGACGCTGGTGTCGAGGGTGAAGCGTTCGGTTTTCGGCTGAACCGTCAGGCTGTCGATGTCGAGCTGGTAGTCAGCGGGCTGCAGTTCCTGGTCGTCCAGCGAGGCACGGACCAGCTCCAGCTGCTGGCCATCCAGTACCAGCGGCGGCAAGCCTGCACCGCGAGCCGGGTTGCGGCGCATCACCAGCTGCGCGTGGACCAGGGTGTGGTCCTCGAACAGCTCGAAGGTCAGGTGCGTTTCGTCTATCAGGTACTCGGGCGCCTGGTAATCCTTCAGGTAGATCACTTGCGGTTGTTCGGTACGCATGTGCAGGTCCTTTTTACTGGAGCACGGCCAACTGGTAGGCCGTGTACTTGCGAATATTGATCACACCGGTGTCGAAGATCAGGTACTGGCCCTTGATGCCCAGCAGCGTACCTTCGGCTACCGGGTCCTTGTCGAGGTTGAAGCTGACGATCTTTGTCGGGTAGGCCTCGACCGGGTAGTTCATCTGCACCACTTCGGCATCCGGCAGCGGCTGGATCGCCTGCAGGCCAAAGCGCCCCTGCAGCTCGCGCAGGCCATCGGCGCAGGCCTCGAAGACCTGCTCGCGGATGGCCGGCAGGTCGAGCACCTCGGCATCGCCCTTGAGCAGCGCACGCCAGTTGGTGCGGTCAGGCACCTGGCTACGCAGCACGTCTTCGACCAGGCCGGATTGCTGGCGGGTGGCCACGCGCATGATCGGCAGCGCCTGGCTGGCGCCCTGGTCGAGCCAGCGGGTAGGCAATTGGGTCGCACGGGTGATGCCGACCTTGATCCCCGACGAGTTGGCCAGGTAGACCACGTGGTCGGTCATGCAGAACTGTTCGCCCCACGACGGTTCGCGGCAGGTGCCAGCGTCGTAGTGGCACTTTTCCGGGGCCATGATGCACACGTCGCACTGCGCCAGCTTGGTCATGCACGGGTAGCAGTAACCCTGGCTGAAGCTGGTCTTGGTGCGCTTGCCGCAATGGCTGCAGTGAATGGCGCCAAGGTATTCCAGGCGCAGGCGCTGGCCGATCAGGGGGTTGACCGCCACCTGCGTGTCATCCAGGCGGAAGCTGTATTGCACTACGGGTGCCTGCAGGCTTACCGCCATCTTGCTCAACGAGCCACGAGCGAGTTCGATCAATGTACCGAGTCCGACTTGAACAGAATGTTGGCGATGGGTGCGGACTTCGACGCGCACTCCTGCGGGCCCATGTAACCGGTGCGTTGGTCTTCAGGCAGGTTTTTCATCTCCCAGGCGATGACCGCCTGCAGCGACAGCTCTTTCTGCTCGGCAGTGAGCTTGCGGCCATCAGACCATTTGCCGATTTCCACGGCCAGTTTCAGGCTCTCGTAGATTTCCGGGGTGATGTTTTCAATCATTTGCGCGAAAGTGGACATAGTGTCTCCTGATTCAAGCCGACAGTTTACGCCGGGCCAGCGCCCCACCCAAGAGCCCGGTCAGGCATCCGATGAGCAGCCCGCCGACGTGGGCGGCGTTGGCAATCTGGCCAAGGCCGAGGGTACCGACCACACCGGTCAGGCACACCACCAGCCAGATCAGCATCATGACCAGCACGCCTTTGGGCAGGTTGAAGAAGCGATTGGGCGCCAGCCACTGGTACAACCAGATGTGCCCCAGCAAGCCGTACAAAACCCCAGACAGGCCACCAAACAGGCTCGGCCCACTGGTGTAGTGCTGGGCCAGGTTGGACACCAGGCTGAACAGCACGGTCAGGCCCAGCAAAAGCCACGGGCCTTGGCGCAGTTCGATGCGCTTGCCCAGCTCCCAGTACCACAGGCTGTTCATGGCCAGGTGCAGCACGCCGAAGTGCAGCAGCATGGGCGATACCAGCCGCCACCACTGGCCTTGGTCGAGGGTTTGCGCCAGCGGGGTGAAGTACAGGTAGTCACCCTGCACGCGGAAGTCGAGGAAGGTGAACCAGCTGATGGTGGTGAAGTTGTCGCCCAGGTTGGTCAGGCCGGCGACGATGAAGCACAGCAGCAGGGTCAGAGTGGTGATCTTGCAGGCTTTGGCCTGCGCTACCAGGGAAGGCTGGGCGGGGGCATTCGCGGGTGAATCCGCTGCTACAGGGTCGGCGCTGGCGGCCAGGTCGGCGTTGCCGTCGGGGTAACGCTGGTAGAGTTGCAGCACATCTTCGGCGAGGGTGTCGGGGGCCCAGAGGACCTGGGCGTCGCCCTCCTCGCTGACTCGGTGCGGCACCTGCAGGCGTTGTAGCAGGTGGATGAAACCGCTGAGGTCGACCGACAGCGGCAGGCGCATCACTTCGATAATGTTCATTGGTTGGCCTGTGGGCGGTCGACGTCGACCCAGACGAACTTGTGCGGGTCGATGCGGGTTTCATCATCCAGCCGGTAGGCGGCCAGCTTTCCGTAGAGCACCGCGCTGTAGTCCAGGCAGGCCAGGTTGGGGCGAATCGGCGCCGGGTGACCGCTGCGCCAGTAATGCCCGACAAACAACAGCGGCTCGTCCTCGGCGTAGCGCAGCAAGGCGTTCTTCTGGCTGTGGCTGAGCGGTGCGCTGGCCACCTCCTCGGGCAGGGCATCGGGCTGGAACACGATGTCGCCGTAGGTTTGCGGGTCTTCTTCCCAGAACTTGGTGCGGAAGAATGCCCGCGTCAGGCCGTCACCACCGGTCAGGGTCAGGCCGTCCGGCAAGCGCATGTCGGTGCCGCGCAGCAAGCGGTTGCACACGGTGGCGGCGAAGCTGTTGCTCACGGCCGAAGCCTGGATGAAGTGCTCGTCGACGCGCCCGTCGGGGTACTGCTGGCGCAGGTGCTCGATCAGCTGCGGATCCCAGCAAGCGTGCACCAGGCGGAAGCGCCCGGCGTCCATGAACAGCGGCAGCTCATAGAACCAATTGACGAAGTCGTGCCAGTCACCGGGGTGGTGGGCGAACTGGGTCAGGGTTTCGTCGATCAGCCGGGCATGCCGTGGCGTGTGTTCGCGCACGTAGGCCTTGCCGCTGCCGGGCAGCGCCGGGGTGACCCAGCCAAGGGCGTTGTACTCGTGGTTGCCCATGATGCAGAACGCCTGGCCGGCTTCGACCATGTCGTGGACGATGTGCAGCGCCTCGCGGATGCGTGGCCCACGGTCGACAATATCGCCCAGGAACAGCGCCTGACGTCGCGGGTGGCGCCACACGCCGGCCACGCGCTTGTATCCGAGGGCGTCGAGCAGGCGTTCAAGGGTCAGTGCACAGCCGTGCACATCGCCGATGATGTCAAAACTTCGCGCCGGATCGAGCATCAGTCGTCACTGCTCCCCAAGCGGCTGCCCCACCCCAGTTTGGTACGGCAGACCTCGTAGTAATTGTGGTCCAGCGGGTGGATCAGGCGCAGCTTCTGCGGTTTCTTGCTGACCGTGATGGTATCGCCGGGGGCGCAGGTGAAGTGGTTCTGGCCGTCACAGGACACCTGCGGGTAGATCTGCAGGTCCTTGGACACCACGATCTTGAGCTCGCTGTTGCCGTCGACCACGATCGGCCGGCCCGACAGGGTATGCGGGTACATCGGCACGATGACGATGGCATCGAGCTTGGGGTGCATGATCGGGCCACCGGCCGACAGCGCATAGGCGGTGGAGCCGGTGGGGGTCGCGACGATCAGGCCGTCGGCCTTCTGGCTGCAGACGAACTGGCCGTCGATGTAGATTTCGAACTCGATCATGCGCGTGGACTTGCCCGGGTGCAGTACCACGTCGTTCAGCGCATCGCCCTGGCCAATGGCTTCATGGTGGCGGCGCACCTCGGCCTGCAGCAGGAAGCGGTTTTCCACCAGGTAGTGGCCGTCGAGCACCTCGGCGACCTTTTCTTCCAGCTCGTCGGGGCGAATGTCGGTAAGAAAGCCCAGGTTGCCACGGTTGATGCCCAGCACCGGAATGTTGTGCCGGGCCAGGGCGCGGGCGGCGCCCAGCAGGCTGCCGTCGCCGCCAACCACGATAACCAGGTCGCAGACCTCGCCCAGTAGCTTGCGGGTGGAGGTTTGCAGGCCATGGCCGGGCAGTACTTCGGCGATGGTGTCCTCGAGGATCACGTGCAGGTGGCGGTCGAGGAGGAATTTTTTCAGTCGGCGAATGGTGTCGAGCACCTGCGAGCTGCCAAGGCGACCGATGATACCGATATTGCGAAATTGCTCCATGGGGCTCCTGCGAGGCTCTGCGGCGGGTGACGATGCGCCGATTATGGGCGAAACCACCGGGCAGCGGCAAACCGGCTATGCTCGCAGGATGACGCCATTCGCCCAACTCCAAGACCTGCCCCGGCAACTTCAGCGCCCGGCCGTGCGTGACCTGGCCTGGGCCCTGCTGTCGCCGCCCCTGCTCAGCGCCCCGCCCTGCCCCCAGCGCCACCCGCTGGCCGGCAGCCTGTGGGCGCAGCAACCGCAGCGTCTGGAGCAGTGGTTGCGGGGGCTGGAGGAGGAGGATCGGCCGTTGCGCGAGTGGCTGGCCAAGCTCGGCAGCCGGCGTCTGGGGCACTACTACGAACGCCTGTGGCAATTCGCCCTGAGCCAGGCGCCGGGCGTCGAGCTGCTGGCGGCCAACCTGGCCATCCGCGATGGCGGGCATACCTTGGGTGAGCTGGACGTGCTGCTGCGCGACGGTGACGGCGTGCACCATCTGGAACTGGCGATCAAGCTGTACCTGGGCCCGGAAGGTGCCGGGCACGATCCCCATGCCTGGCTGGGGCCAGGTTGCCATGACCGGCTGGGGACCAAGCTGGCGCACCTGGCGGGGCACCAGTTGCCCATGTCGAAGGGGGTGCACAGTCGTCAAGCGCTGGTTCAGCTAGGCGTGGAGCAGGTCCAGGCGCATATGTGGCTGGGTGGCTACCTGTTCTATCCATGGCCTGAGCATGCCGAGGCGCCCGAGCGCGCCAACCCGCAGCATCTGCGTGGGCGCTGGCTACGGCGGCGGGACTGGGTGATGGGGGAAGGCGAGCGTTGGCAGCCGCTGCCGCGGCATGCCTGGCTGGCGTCGGCGCGGGTCGAGTCGGCTGAATGCTGGCAGGCGGAGCACTTCGCGGCTTGGCTACATGTGCTGGAGCAGCAGGCACCCGCACAGTTGCTGGTGCGACTGGAACCTGATGCCGATGGTGCCTGGCAGGAAGCAGAGCGGGTGTTTCTGGTGGCTGATGACTGGCCGTATCTGCCCGGTCACTGATGTCGCCTGTTCCGGCCCCTTGGCGGGCACGCCCGCGAAGGGGCTGGGGCAGACAACACAATTTTCACAGACCCAGCGCAAAGATCTGTTCCCGGTAGCCAGTAAAATGACACCTGAGCGCCAGCAAGAGCGCCATTCCGACCTGATGACGAGGACCGATCATGGTTTCATCCACCCCCGCGAACCACTACGCACGCCTGTCCATCGCCCTGCATTGGCTGATGCTGGTGCTGCTGGCCGCTGTCTACGCCCTTATCGAACTGCGCGGCCTGTTCCCCAAGGACAGCGTCGAACGCAACCTGATGAAGGACCTGCACTTCATGCTCGGGCTGAGCGTATTCGTGCTGGTGTGGCTGCGCCTGGCCGTGCGCCTGAGCCGCCCGACCCCGCCCATCGTGCCCAAGCCCCCAGCCTGGCAGACCGGCTTGGCGCACCTGATGCACCTGGCGCTGTACCTGCTGATGATCGGCATGCCGCTGGCCGGTTGGCTGATCCTCAGCGCTGCCGATAAACCGGTGCCGTTCTTCGGCCTGGAGCTGCCGCACCTGATCGGCCCGAACCCGGACCAGGCTAAATTCATCAAGGGCTGGCATGAACGCATCGGCAGCTGGGGCTACTGGCTGATCGGCCTGCATGCGCTGGCTGGGCTGTACCACCACTACGTGCAGCGCGACAACACGCTGCTGCGCATGCTCCCCTACAAGTAACCGCGCCGGCCCTGCAGCCCCCCGGTATGCACGAAGATCAGGCGGCTCCCGGGCGTGAACAGCCCCGCCGCCACCTGGTCACGCAGGGCCAGCAGGGCCTTGCCGGTGTAGAGGGCTTCGAGCGGCACGCCAGTGTGCCGCTCGCAGTCGGCAATGAACGCCAGCAGGTCATCGTCGAACTTGCCAAAACCACCACGGCAAGCGTCGTGTAGCTGGTAGCCATGGGCGCCAGCCAGTGCCGTTACCGTCTCTGGCACACCGTGATCCCTGGGTACCGCCAATGCGCCATGCACAGCATGTGCACCTGCTTCGGCCAATACCAGGCCGGCCAGGCTAGTCCCGGTTCCGGCGGCCAGCCACCAGGCGTCGTAGTCCGCCCAGCCCAGTGCCGCGATTTGGGCGCGGGCCTGCTGCATGATCAGCGTGCAGCCCTGTGCACCGACCAACCCGCCACCGCCCTCGGGAATACAATGCCAACCAGGGTAGCGCGCCTGCCATGGTTCCCAGAAACCCACCTCATTGCGGGCGCGGTAGCCGTTATAGCCCAGCCAGTGCAACTCCATACCCAGCGCCTGCAGATCACGCACGGTGGGCGTGTCTTGGGCATGGCCGCGCAGCAGCCCGGCGGTGGCGAAACCGAAGCGCTTGCCGGCGGCGGCCAGGGCATGCAGGTGGTTTGAGTGGTTGCCACCCAGGCTGATCAAGCCTGGGGCGTTGCTGGCGCTGGCCTGCTGTAAGTGGTGGCGTAGCTTGAACCACTTGTTGCCACTGATCAGCGGGTCGATCAGGTCCAGACGCAGGATGGCAGCCTGCACCTGGGCGTGTTGCAGCCAGGGCAAGCTGAGGGGTTGCAGGGGGGCTTGGGGGAGGTCGAATGCGTGCATGGACCGCAGTTTACAAGGAAACCCCGAGGGCCCAGTGCACTACTTGTAAGCGCTGGTTTGCCGGTGATGGGCCGCGCAGCGGCCCCGGCAGTCTCAAAGCTCAGCCGCCAATCTCGACCCTTGGTTGATCGCACGCTTGGCATCCAGCTCGGCCGCAATATCGGCGCCACCAATCAAGTGCACCGACTGCCCCTGCGCCACCAACCCATCCTGCAGCTCGCGCAGCGGCTCTTGCCCTGCACAGATGACCACGTTGTCCACCGCCAGGACCTGCGGCTCACCCTCACCAACGCGAATGTGCAGCCCGGCATCGTCGATGCCCAGGTACTCGACACTGTTGAGCATCTGCACCCGCTTGTTCTTCAACCCGGTGCGGTGAATCCAGCCGGTGGTCTTGCCCAACCCGTCACCTACCTTGGACTTCTTGCGCTGCAACAGGAACACCTGGCGCGCCGGGGCGTGCGGCTCGGCCTTGATTCCGGCTACGCCACCGCGCGCCTCGAGCCCGGTATCGATGCCCCACTCTCTCCAGAAGGCGTCGCGGTCCTGGCTGGTGGCTACACCTTCATGCACCAGGTACTCCGACACGTCGAAGCCAATGCCACCCGCACCAATCACCGCTACCGCCTTGCCTACCGGTTTGCGTTGCAGCAGCACATCCAGGTAGCTGAGCACCTTGGCATGCTCGATACCCGCAATGGCCGGGGTACGCGGGGCGATGCCGGTGGCCAGGATGATTTCGTCGTAGCCGCCTGCCACCAGCGCCTGCACGTCTACGCGGGTATTCAGGCGCAGGTCGACGCCTGTGCTTTCCACCTTCTTGCGGAAGTAGCGCAGGGTTTCGAAGAACTCTTCCTTGCCCGGTACCCGCTTGGCGACATTGAACTGCCCCCCGATCTCACTGGCACTGTCGAACAAGGTCACTGTGTGGCCACGTTCTGCGGCAACGGTGGCAGCGGCCAGGCCGGCAGGGCCGGCGCCCACAACGGCAATGCGTTTCACCTCGCGCACGGGCAGATAATTGAGCTCAGTCTCATGACAGGCACGGGGGTTGACCAGGCAACTGGTCAGCTTGCCGCCGAAGGTATGGTCCAGGCAGGCCTGGTTGCAGCCGATGCAGGTGTTGATTTCATCCGCGCGACCGGCAGCGGCCTTGTTGACGAAGTCCGGGTCGGCGAGAAACGGGCGGGCCATCGAGACCATGTCCGCGTCGCCCTCCGCCAGCACCGCCTCGGCCACTTCCGGGGTGTTGATGCGGTTGGTGGTGATCAGCGGAATACTCACCACGCCCCGCAACTTGGCAGTGACTTTGCTGAAGGCCGCACGCGGCACTTTGGTGGCGATGGTCGGAATACGCGCCTCGTGCCAACCGATCCCGGTATTGATCAAGGTAGCGCCGGCCTGCTCGATAGCCTTGGCCAGCAGCTCGATCTCGTCCCAGGTGCTGCCACCCTCGACCAGGTCGAGCATCGACAGCCGGAAGATGATGATGAAATTCGGGCCGACCGCGCCACGTACCCGGCTGACGATTTCCACCGCCAGGCGCATGCGGTTCTCATAACTGCCGCCCCAGCGGTCGGTGCGGTGGTTGGTGTGAGCGGCCAGGAACTGGTTGATGAAGTAACCTTCCGAACCCATGACCTCGACACCGTCATACCCGGCGCGCTGGGCCAGCACTGCGCAATTGACGAAATCGGCGATCTGCTTTTCGATGCCCTCCTCGTCCAGCTCCCTGGGCTTGAACGGGTTGATCGGCGCCTGGATCGCGCTGGGTGCCACCTGGCGCGGGCTGTAGGCATAGCGCCCGGCATGCAGGATCTGCAGGCAGATCTTGCCACCGGCGGCGTGCACCGCTTCGGTGACGATACGATGCTTTTCGGCCTCTTCCTCGGTACTGAGCTTGGCTGCACCGGAATACACCCCGCCTTCATCGTTGGGCGCAATGCCGCCCGTGACCATCAGGCCAACGCCGCCGCGGGCGCGCTCGGCAAAGTATGCAGCCATGCGCTCGAAACCGCCGGGGCGCTCTTCGAGGCCGGTGTGCATCGAGCCCATCAGGGTGCGATTGCGCAAGGTGGTGAAGCCCAGGTCCAGCGGGGCAAGCAGGTGCGGGTAGCGGTCGGCGGCCATGGAAAGGTCCCCTGATGGCGTGATCACGGATTGCGGGCACCTCACTGGGTGGCGGGCCCCGTCGTTTGTCTGTCAGCGACATTAAACAGCCGTTTGAAAGGGCTCAATGATCGAAACTGACAAGTTATTGATCCTGGCGCACAGCGAGACTGCTGAGGGCTGACGCATCAGCCCGACCGATATCAATACCCTACGCTGCCCCCTTTACTTGCTTGCGGGGCATAGGGGGGCCTCTTTGCATGCCCTTTCCACCTTGCAACTCATCCCATCGATCGAATCTTTGCGATGTCCTTGCTTGGAGGGGCTCCGAACATCCGGCTGTATTCTCTGCTGAACTGTGACGGGCTCTCATAGCCCACCGTGAACCCGGCCGTGGAAACATCCAGCCCTTCTGAAATCATCAACCTTCGTGCGTGCTGCAGGCGCAGTTGTTTCTGGTACTGCAACGGGCTCATCGCGGTGATTGCCTTGAATCGGTGATGAAGCGTGGAATTACTCAAATTGACATAGCTCGCCAACTCATCGATGTGCAGCGGCTGCGCATAGTTGTTGTTCAACCATTCGATAGCTCTTGTCACCCGGTGGGTCTGACTGTCGTTGATGGCTATCTCATGTAATCGCTGGCCCTGCTGGCCTTTGAGCAACCGGTAGAAGATTTCCCTGAGGGCCAGCGGAGCCAATGCCGGGATATCGGAGGGCACATCCAACAGACGTACCAGTCGCAACATGGCATCAAGCAATGGGGTATCAATCCTGTCCAGATAGAGGCCGCGGCGAGATGGCTGGCTGGGTACGCCGATTGGGCTGACGTCGGCAATCAGCTGAGCGATTTCTGCCGGGTCGATATCCAGGCGAATGCAGAAGTAGGGCCTCTCTGGAGAGGCCTCGGTCACTTGCCCAGCCAGAGGCAGTGTCACAGAGACAACCAGATAGTTCAGTTGATCGTAGGTATAGCTTTCATCCCACAACTGGATCTGTTTCCGGCCCTGTACAATTATGCACAGTCCCGGTTTATGAACCGTATGGATGACGTCTGTTGGCGTGTCGCTGCGTATGAAATGCAACGGATCAATCGCCGTTTGATAGACGCCGTATGTCGGAGCAAAACGTTGCATCGCTGATGCCAGTTCGGCCCTGAGGCGTGTCAGCTCATCGTCCAGATCACTCACTACCGTTACCTCCCCGTTCGGCTGTCCCGATTGCAGAGGATAGGTGGGTTCGCATCCATTTGGGTAGATGCCGAATCGATCATTTGATCTGCCAAAAGCCCGGTTTTTCCGGGCTTTTGGCGCAGCCCAGGCACATCAGGCATTGATGACTCGGTCCACACCGTATCCGGGTCGTGCAGCCCTCAGACAGTCCAGGATCGGGCAAAGGGCTGACATAAGTCGCAGATCAATCATGCAGGATCGTGCATGACCGTCGCAGGAATCACATAACGCTGTTCCCCCCAGGATTCTTACTCTTGCCTTAACACCTGCCGTTCAGCAGGTGCCTCTGAAACCAGGAACAGGAGTGAGAAAAATGCACGGCATCGAACACAAAGTCATCGTGATTACAGGCGCCAGCAGTGGTATCGGCGAAGCCACAGCCCGCCTGCTCGCCAGCAAAGGCGCTCGCGTCGTTCTGGGGGCCCGCCGTACCGACCGCCTTGAAGCCCTGGCCGATGACATTCGTTCAGCAGGCGGTACCGCTGATGTGCTGGCACTGGACGTCACCAGCCTGGACGACATGCAGTCCTTCATCGACTTCGCTGTCGAATTGCATGGTCGCGTCGATGTACTCATCAACAATGCCGGCGTAATGCCACTCTCGAAACTGGAAGCGTTGAAGGTCAATGAGTGGAACCGGATGATCGACGTGAACATTCGCGGCGTACTACACGGTATTGCTGCAACGCTGCCGCTCATGCAACAGCAGCGTGCTGGCCAGATCATCAATATCGCCTCAATTGGTGCCTACGCCGTGAGCCCTACCGCTGCGGTGTACTGCGCCACCAAATATGCCGTCCGGGCAATTTCCGAAGGTCTGCGTCAAGAGGTCGGGGGTGATATTCGAGTCACGGTGATTGCACCAGGCGTTACCGAATCGGAGCTGGCCGACAGCATTTCGGATGAAGGCGGACGCACGGAGATGAGGGAGTTCCGCAAGATCGCGATTCCCGCTGCGGCCATTGCCCGTGCGATTGCCTACGCGGTCGAGCAGCCAGCGGATGTCGACGTCAGCGAGCTGATCGTGCGTCCAACCGCGAGTCCATTCTGATGCTTTATTGACGATAGCGAGGAACAGAGATGGGCAAGCCATATGGAAACCAGAACACATACGTTGGCATGTGGGTGACGGCTGACGGTCGGATTCGCCATGAACTCTTGCCCGGGGGCCGCTACGACGAAGCACGCGGTCGGCAAGCAAGTGCTTACCAAGGCCGCTATTGGTTGGAGGGTGATCACATCGAGTATGTCGATGACACTGGATTTACCGCTGATGGTGAGTTTCGCGACAATGTGTTGTACCACGCCGGGATGGTTTTATACCCCGAACGTTGAAGCGCAAGCCGGAATGGAGACATTCCGGCTTTGTCGTGACTCTGAACCCTGAAAGCCCTGCCGTTGCGTCCAGAGTGTGTTGTCACTGCCGTGACCAGATCAGGTGAAATACACCGCGCTGTCCGCCTTGAACCTGTACCTGACCGTACGGCACCCAGGAAGCGAGACAGCTTTTATCCGGCGTACTCGCCAAGAAAGAGGGAGGACACTATGACCATGGATGTGACAGAGCGGACTTCTGCCCATGGTTTGGAGGCACACATCCGGGGCAAGCGAATTGCCGCTTCGGACGTGCTGGCCGACCGGGACATCTTGGTGCAGATTTTCAACCGGGAACGTGAGGAAGGTAACTTCATCGTCCCAGCGGTGGCCGAACCCTTGCTGGTCTGGATCATTTCGGGAAACGCTGCCGTACAGGAACGTGAGCTTGGGGGGGAATGGGAAACCAGCGAAGTTGCTAAAGGCGATTTCTTTTTGACCACTTCGGCGCAACCGTATGAGATGCGTTGGAACGTCTCCAGCGCAGACGACTTTGAAGTCATGCACATCTATCTCGGTGTCCCGCTCCTGGAAAAAGCCCTCCATGAAGTACTGGGCGGGCCTGTCGAGGCCGTTCGCCTGCGGGAAGTGTCAGGCGGGCGTGACGAAGGACTGTCGGTACTGCTGGAGCATGTTCGGCTGGAACTCATGGGACGTGGCGCGAGCCCGCTGTATTTGCAAGGTCTCGCCCAATGCATCGCCGTCTACCTTGCCCGCAATTACCTGGATAGCTCAGCGGTCGATCGCCCACGCCGCAACGCTCTCCCTGCGTACAAGTTTCGGCGCGTGCTGGCGGCCATGGAAGCCGATCTGGCTAAGGACTTCAATTTAAGACAATTGGCCGAGGTTGCCGGGATGAGTGAATGCCACTTCAGCCGAATGTTCAAAAAAGCCGCCGGATATTCACCCTTGCAGTTCTTCATCAGGTTGAGGATGGCTCGGGCCCGGCAGCTTCTCCTCGAGACCGATCAGAGCATCATCGATGTAGGCCTGGAGGTTGGGTATAGCAGTCACAGCCATTTCTCACAGGTGTTCAAACGCGAGGTGGGCGTAACGCCCACGCAATACCGCCAATAGGGGAACACGATGCCGTATAGAAGCTCGGCGAACGCATCGGTTTTTGTTACCGACCGCCCAGTGTGCCTTCAAGATCCCTCCAGCCGAACAGCCAGGGGCTCAGCGAGCCGGCAACCGTGCAGCGGCGTTGCGTAAGCGCGAGCGACACCTTAACTGACCAACGCAGGAATCGGCGCATTCAGGGCAACGGCAGCCCGGACCGGATGCAACTTGCGCGCTGCTCCAGCAAAACTGCCGACATCGACTACTGCAAGAAATACCCGCAGTTGATCGAGCGTTGGGGTACCCGGGTCTGAAATCATTGCTCTTCTCTCGAACGTTCCGGCTCATATTATCTGAGGTTTGCAGGTAAGCCAGCGGGTCAAAGCCCCGATGAGCCAGGTGCACGTGTGTTTACTCCGCTCCTGGATGGCGGGGTTGGCTGGCGATTCAAAGCATGATTCGCGCTTACGGACCGAGTGACTGCATATCGGCGCAAAATCCCGACAGCCTCGGCAAGCTTACGAAAGCCTCTCTCTGCGCGTTGCGCGACAGTAAAGCCGTCCCTTACAGGCTAGAGCCGGCGAATGTCTCCTCGGCTCACAACGCAGGAGAGCATCATGACTACTATCACGCCCAACATTCCCCATGAAGTCGAAGGCAAAGTCGCGCTGGTCACCGGCGCCGCCAGTGGCATCGGCAAGGCAATTGCGCTTTTGCTGCATGCACGTGGCGCCAAGGTCGTTGCCGAAGATATCGACCCTGCCGTAGAAGACCTCGCACGTCCAGGGCTGGTCCCACTGGTGGCGGACATCAGCGAAGATGGCGCTGCCGAACGTGCCGTAGGCCTTGCCGTCGAGCGGTTCGGCCGTCTGGACATCCTGGTGAATAACGCCGGGATCATCATCAACAAACTGGTCATCGACATGACCCGCGAAGACTGGGAGCGCATCCAGGCAGTCAATACCACCGCGGCCTTTCTGCATTGCCGCGAGGCAGTCAAGGCAATGATGCCTAACAAGGCCGGCGCAATCGTCAATATCGCCTCCTATGCAGCCTACTTCGCCTTTCCAACCATCGCGGCGTACACCGCCTCCAAGGGTGCGCTGGCACAGCTGACCCGTACGCTGGCACTCGAAGCCATCGAGTACGGTATCCGTGTCAACGCCATCGGCGTCGGCGACGTAGTCACCAACATCCTCAATGACGTGGTCGAAGACGGTCCGGGCTTTCTTGCCAAGCACGGCGAAGCGGCCCCCATCGGCCGTGCCGCACAGCCGGAAGAAATTGCCGAGCTCGTCGCGTTTCTCGCGTCCGAACGGGCCAGCTTCATGGTCGGCTCAGTTGTCATGGCCGACGGCGGCATGACCGTGACCGCCGGTTGATCGGTCTACCCCCCATAA
The DNA here is from genome assembly GCF_026240995.1 of Pseudomonas sp. DCB_BI. NCBI lineage: Bacteria > Pseudomonadati > Pseudomonadota > Gammaproteobacteria > Pseudomonadales > Pseudomonadaceae > Pseudomonas > Pseudomonas sp. DCB_BI. The sequence continues at coordinate 21,694 of NZ_JAPFCG010000024.1, forward strand.
AGGAGCCCATAGCATGCTCACAAAGCTTGCGTTCTTTACCGCACGCCCCGGGCAAAGCGGTGCCCTCGGCCAGCGCCTGTTGGCGCTGGTCGGCCCCACACGGCAGGAGCCTGGCTGCGTCCGTTACGACATCTACCAATCGGGCGACTCGGTCGAGGGTTGGCTTGTTTACGAGGACTGGCACTCGTCCGAGGCCTTTGACGGACATCTGCAGACACCTTATGTGCAGGCCTTCATGACCGAACTCGACACGTTCTGCAGCGAGGTCCCCAAGGTCCATACGTTCGAGCGGCGCGCCTAGACGATCAAGCACTGAACCCGACCACTTGCAGGAGAACCCTCCCATGAGTACACAGAACACCTGGCTGGTAACCGGCTGTTCCACCGGTTTTGGCCGCCACATTGCAGCCCATTTGCTCAAGCAAGGCGAGCGCGTGGTTGTCACCGCACGCAAGACCGAACAGGTGCAGGATCTCGCCAGCCTCGGCCAATCGCTGGTACTGCCACTGGATGTAACCGATGCCGAACAGGCCAAGGCCGTGGTGGCTGAAGCTGAACGCGTATTCGGCAGGGTGGATGTACTGGTCAACAACGCCGGTATCGGTTACTTCGCCGCTGTCGAGGAAACAGACCCGCAGGCGGCGCGCCGCCTGTTCGACGTTAACTTCTTCGGCACCTCCCATATGATCCAAGCAGTGCTGCCCGGCATGCGCCAGCGGCGTCAGGGCATGATCGTGAACCTGACCTCCATAGGTGGGCTCGCGGGCTTCCCCGCAGTGGGCTACTACTGCGCGAGCAAGTTCGCTGTCGAGGGGTTATCGGAAACCTTGCGTGCTGAGCTTGAGCCCCTGGGGATCGGTGTCATGACGGTCGAGCCCAGCGCATTTCGCACCGAATGGGCAGGCTCATCGGGTGAAGTGCCGGAACCGATAGCGGACTACGAGGTTACCGCAGGTAAGGCGCGCCGTGCCTACCACGCTTCGGTCGGCAAGCAGGAGGGGGACCCGGCCCGTGCAGCTGCGGCGATTCATACTGCGGTTACTTCGCCTCAGCCACCACACCGCCTGCTGCTGGGCAACAGAGCATTCGATGTGGCGATGGCCAAGCTGTCCGCCATGCGTACGGAGTTCAGCGTCTGGGAAGCCACCGCTCGCGGCGTCGATTTTCCAGCGTCCCAGGTTTGAGAACCAGCGGCTCGCTTCCCGAGCCGCCATCCAAACGAACCGGCGGATTGCCTGTACGGCAATTCATGTTGTGTTGAGAGCTGAAGCTGAAGATGTTCTCCAAAGCGCGAGCGAGCGGCTGCCCGCCCTCAAGGTGAGGTCAGGATCACCACGTAATGGCCTTGGGTCAGCGGCTCGCCCCGCCCGTCGACCAGCCTGTAGGCCTGGTCGACCGTGGCCCCCTGATCGACGCGTACCGCCTGCGCCGGCAGTGCCTGGCCGTCCACGCCCTCAATGCCGATGACGCTGTCACGCGCCAGCGCCGGACAGTCATCCATGCGCCAACCGGCACTGCCCACGGTGGTCGTGCAGGACGGCTCGACGATGCTGCCAGTGAACTGCAGCATACCCGAGGCGACGACGGCGCCTGCCTGGGCCTGACCGACCAGGGCCAGACTCATTGCAACACTCAATGCGAATCGCTTGCCGCTCATGGTTTCCACTCCCCGATACCCACGTTTGAGCCTATCGGATGAGCAGCGACCGGGCCGTCTGCGCGCGTGAGGCAGTTCACAAAGCAGGCATTTAAACCACACGGCAATTTAAGAAACGTCTCAAAGCCGGGGGCGGCCCAGCTATCTAGGATGCCCAGGTCCTTCCCAGTCACCCTCACCGGAGCCCTGCCCTGACCATGTCGCGCTTGCTTCATACCCTCTCGCGCCCAGCCATGGCGGCGCTGGTCCTGATGGGCCTGGCGTCCAGTGCCTGGGGCCAGCTCAAAGTCGAGGGCACACGCCTCATTTACCCAGGCTCGAACAAGGAAGCAAGCATCAGCGTGGTCAATCGCAGCGACCTCGACACGGTCATGCAAAGCTGGGTCAGCAGTACCGACAAACGCGACGATGCCCCCTTCGCCATCGTCCAACCGTTGGCATTGATACCGCCCAACGGCCGGCACATGCTGCGGGTGCTGTACGCCGGCAAGGGCCTGCCCGAGGACAGGGAGTCACTGTTCTGGCTGAACATCCTCGAGATCCCGCGCAAACCCGAACAGGCCAATACCCTGCAATTCGCCGTTCGCCAGCGCCTGAAGCTGTTCTACCGCCCCGCCGGCCTGCCCGGCTCGGCCAGCGAGGCGGTCGAGGGCCTGGCATGGCACGCACGTCAGCCTGGCCTGATCGAAGTCAGCAACCCAAGTGCCTTTCATGTTTCGCTGGTCAACCTCCAGCTCGACAGCCCCGGGCAGTCGCGCCAGCTTGCGGACTACGCCCTCCTGCGCCCGGGGACATCGCTCACCCTCGAGGCGCCCTCGCCCCTGCCCGCGCAAAGTCGCGTGGCGTTCAGCGAACTCACCGATATCGGCCTGCAGAAGCGCCACCACATCGCGCTGCCGTGAACACACCGCCACAGGATACTCACTCATGAACCTGATCCGGAAACACTTGCTTGGCCTGCTTTTCGTCACCGCCAGTTGCCCCGCCACCAGCTACGCACTGTCCTGCAAGCTGGACCCGTCCATGGCAGCGGTATTCAAGGAGGCACTGGGCACCGCACTGGCGGTACCGGCCGACGCGCCCGACGGCACGATCATCTGGGAATCGGCACCACACTCGGTTCCGGTCATCTGCGCCGACGACTATGAAACCGGCATCAGGGAAGATGTCTATTTCTATGTCAACCCGGCCAAAGCCAGTGTAGGCAAGGGCATACGGGTCGGGATTCGCTACGGCTCGCAGAACATCACCCAGACGTCGGGCGCCGTCACCACTGGCTACAACTCGCTTTATGGTTGCAACTGGGCGAACTGTGCGGGCTGGGACAAGGCCCGCTTCACCCTGAACTTCACGGTGTTCATCGAAAAGAACGGCGCAACGCCAACCGACGGACAAGCCAGCACGCTCAGCGAGTACCGGGTGTTCCAGTTGGACGGCAAGGGCGGCCTTAACCCAAAACCCGACAGCAACCTCAACTATGTCGTCACCGGCATGAACAACATCCGCTTCGTGCCTTGCTCTCCCGAGTTGACCATCTTGCCTTCGGTGGTCAATTTCCGCCGTGCCCTGGCCAGCTCGGCACAGGTCGGCCAGGTCGCCAGCTCGGCCAGCTTCAGCCTCGACCTGACCAGATCCTGCGACACGCCCTACACCGTCAGCGCCCGCTTCACCCCGGTCGCTGGCAGCGCCAGCATCATCGACAAGCTGCTGGTGCCCGCCAACAACACCTCCGTCGGCATCGCCCTGACCCAGCAAGACAGCAACCAGCCGGTGCCTTTCGCCACCTGGTTCAAGCTGGCCGACCTGGCCGCGCCGGGCGTGATCCACAATCCGTTCCGCGCCGACCTGATCTGGCGCTCGGCGCCCATTTCCGGTCCGTTCGAAGCCACGGCGCTGGTCGACCTGTACTACCAGTAAAACCTTCGGCCAGGCGGTCTTTAAGGATCGTCTGATGTCCAGTTGCCAGCGGCCTGCCTACATTTGCGGGATGCGACTCAAAGCCTACCTGCAACAGATCAACCCCCTTCTCTCCAACCCCGAGGCAGCACGCCGCCTGCTTCGGCTGCTGGCAATCGTGCTATCGGCCGGCATTCTCGGCGCGGCCTACAATTTCCTGTCCTTTACCTTCAACACCGATATCGCTCGGCGCCATGGTGCCATGAGCAGCGCGATCGCCGAGGCCCATACCTTCTTCACCAACCGCGAGGCGCTGCTGGAGAGCCTGAGCCTGGCAGCCGTGCGTCAAACGGCGCCGGGTGTCGACTGGCTGCCCCTGGCACCGGGCGAAGAAGTGCACCTGCAACTGGGCAGCCAGCCGGGCAAGCGCTGGAGCCTGTGGCTGACCCAGCGTATGTGTGCCTACCTCAAGGCCCGGCAGGTCAACCTGCTGTATGTCGACACAGCGGCGCAGGCCCCCATGCGCTGGCTGTACAACGCTGACGCCCAGGCCTCGCTGCCTTCATCTGCCCTGCTGGAGCAGCTGCTCGCTGCTGGGCAGCGGGCCACGGCCCCTCGGGAACTGTGGCTGGCTGACCAGGGCGCCCAAGGTTCGCGCCTGTTCATCTTCCTGCGCCTGGACGCACGCGACCCGGGCTCTGGCTGGCTGGGCCTGGAAATCGACAGCCATGCAGTGTCGCCGTCGCTCGAGGATGCCAGCGCGGGTAAGTTCATGATGTTCAATGCCGACGGCATGCTGGTGTTCACCAACACCCCAGGCCCGGCGCTGGACCGTTCGCTGCACCATCCCGTGGGTAACAACTTCTTCGGCTTCGCCGGCCAGGGGCTCTTGCCAGAGTACCTGGTCATCAGCAAGCCGTTGATGTCTTCGGACTGGCAACTGGTTTACGCGATCGACCTGTCCGCGATCCTCGCCGGTCTGTGGCAGCAACTGCTGGGTGCCTTGCTGTTCTGCGTGCTCAGCATCACCTTGATACGGGTGTTGATCCAGCGGTTCGACCAGCGCTTGTTCACCCCCACGGTTGAACGCATCCGTGCGCTGGTGGAAAGCGAGATGTTCAGCCGCGACGTCATCGAAACCGCACCTGTCGCCCTGTGCGTGCTGCGCCGTAGCGATGGCCAGGTGGTGCTGGAGAACCACCTGGCCCAGCAGTGGCTGGGCCAGGACCCGGCACGCGGCGCGCGTAGCGCGCAATGGATCGAGCAGGCTTTCGAGCGACAAGAAGGCCAGTGCAGCGACTATTTCGAGAGCGCCGAAGGGCGCCACCTGTACCTGAGCTGCTCGCCAACCCGCTACAAGGGCGAGCCGGTGCTGCTTTGCGCGTTCAGCGACATCAGCGCACGCAAGCAGATCGAGGCCGCACTGGACGACGCCCGGCGCGCGGCCGACACCGCCAACGAAGCAAAGACCCAGTTCCTGGCGACCATGAGCCACGAAATCCGCACACCGCTGTACGGCGTGCTGGGGACCCTGGAGCTGCTGTCGCGCACCGTGCTCGACGCCCAGCAGCGCGATTACCTGCGGGCAATCGAAGGCTCCTCGTCAACCTTGCTGCAGTTGATCTGCGACGTGCTGGACGTGTCCAAGATCGAGGCCGGTCAGCTGGCCCTCGAACTCAGCGAGTTCAGTGCCCCGGACCTGGTCCGCGAGGTGGTCCAGGGCTACAGCGCGGCAGCCAGGAGCAAGGGGCTGCAGCTCTACAGCTGCCTGGACCCACGCCTGCCGGAACACCTGATCGGCGACGTCAACCGGATCCGCCAGATCCTCAACAACCTGCTGAGCAATGCGGTCAAGTTCACCGATTGCGGCCGCGTGGTGCTGCGGGCCAGGCTGCTCAACCGCGACGGCGAACGCTCCTGCCTGTTGTGGCAGGTTTCGGACACGGGCAAGGGCATCGCCGAACAGGACCAGCCGTTCATCTTCGACCCTTTCTACCAGACCGAAGGCCATAGCCAGGTCATCCCCGGCACCGGGCTCGGCCTGCCGATCTGCCAGCGCCTGACGCAATTGATGAACGGCCAGCTGCGCCTGGTCAGCGAGCTGGGCCTGGGCAGCAGCTTCAGCCTGACCCTACCCCTGGAAGTGGCGTCCGGCCGCACCAGCGCCCCGTTCAACTTGTTGGGCGAACGCATTCACGTGGTATCGCCCGTACACGAACTGGCTGAAGCCATCAGTGGTTGGCTCTGCCGCTGGGGTGCGCGTGCACAGGTCGGCGCGCCGGCCCCAGGCACCGCCCTGCCCGGCGAACTGCTGGTCGAGCTGCATCCCGGCACTGTCGAACGCTGGCTGGTCGCCGAATGGCCCGGCCCGCGAATCCTGGCCAGCGCCCAGGACTGCTGGGAGGCGCGGCACGAGGCCGGTCACTGGCAGGTCAACCTCAACGACCTGGGCGCCCTGCACCATGCTGTCGGCCAGGCCCAGGGCCTGCGCCGTCCCAGGGACCCCGCCGCGCCGGCCCCCTTGACCGAGCCGCTCGGGCTGCACGTGCTGGTTGCCGAGGACAATGTCATCAACCAGTTGATCCTGCGCGACCAGCTCGAGGAGCTCGGCTGCAGCGTGACCTTGGTCAGCGATGGCGAGCAGGCCTTGCAAACCTGGCAGCGCGAGCATTTCGACCTGCTGCTGACCGACGTCAACATGCCCGGCACGAACGGCTACGAACTGACCCGGGCCCTGCGCCGGTTGGGCTGCACCCGTCCCATCGTCGGCGCCACTGCCAACGCCCTGCGCGGCGAGGAAGAACTGTGCCTGGCCGCCGGCATGGATCGCTGCCTGATCAAGCCCTTCAACCTGCAAGTCCTGTTCAACTGCCTGGCCCCGTATCGAGGTAGCCCTTGAAGACCTTTAACATCCTGATCGTCGAAGACCACCCCTTCCAGCATATGTACCTGCAACACTTGTTCAGCGAGCTTGGCAGCTTCAACCTGGAAGCGGCCCGGGATGGCCAGGAAGCGCTGGAGCGCCTGCGCCAGCGTGACTTTGACCTGGTGCTGACCGACCTGCTGATGCCCGGCATGGACGGTGTGCAGTTCATCCAGCACCTTGCCGGCCTGCGCCACAAGCCAGGCCTGGCGATCATGAGCGTGGCCTCGCGGCGCATGCTCATGGCGGCGAGCCTGGTGGCCAAGAACCTCGGTGTGGACGTGCTCGGGTTGATATCCAAGCCGGTCGAACCCGCCGCGCTGCGCAGCCTGATCGACCAATTGCAGTTGCACCATCAGGCACCGGCCCAGGCGGTACCGGCCACGCCCGAGTTCGATCGCCAGACCTTGGTCGATGCCTTGAACAACCGAGCTTTTCAGGCCTGGTTCCAACCCAAGAAGTCCTTGCACAATGGTCGCATCGTCGCGGCAGAAGCCTTGGTGCGCTGGATGCACCCGGAGCAAGGGGTGTTGCTGCCAGGCACCTTCCTGCCAACGATCAATGCCTTTGGCCTGGAGGAAAGGCTGCTGTGGGTGATGCTCAAGCAAGCCATGGATGCCCAGGCGCGCTGGCGCGAACGGGGCTATGACATCCCGGTCTCGATCAACCTGCCGACCCACCTGCTGAACAGCCATGACCTGGCCGACCGGCTGCTGGAATTCGTCCTGCACCACCAAGGGGTGCCCGGCAAGCTGTGCTTCGAGCTGATGGAATGCTCCATTCCCGAAGAGCTGAGCAACTTCTATGCAGGCGCCTGCCGCTTGCGCATGAAAGGTTTCGGCCTGTCCCAGGACGACTTCGGCAAAGGCTACAGCTCGTACATGAGCCTGGTCTCGACGCCCTTCACCGAACTGAAGATAGACCGGGCGCTGGTGCAGCGTTGCGATGAAAGCGAGAGCCTGGCCTCGGCCTTGGCCAGCATCGTTGCCCTGGGGCGCAAGCTCGGGCTCACCGTGGTCGCCGAAGGGGTCGAGACGCCTCAGGAGCTCGAAATGCTGCGCAAGGTCGACTGCAACCAGGTGCAGGGCTTTTTGATCTCCCATGCCGTGTCGGCGGAACAGTTCCAGCGCCTGCTGCACAACGACGGTCCCCCGTCAGCCTACTGACCGGCTGTAACTCACAGCGCCGGCCGGGCATCAAAGGTAATATTCGTTGGGTATCGATGCCCCCACGCCCTTGCGGACCCTTGCATGAAACAGTACAACGCCCTGCTGGAAAACCTGGCCCGCAGCTCTCTGCGCCTGAACAAAGGCATGACCGTCCTGCTGGGCCTGGCGCTGCTGCTGGCCGGCTTCAGTCTCTGGTCGCTCGAGCGCCTGATCGACGAACACAGCGACACGGTCAGCATCCATTTCGCCCGGCTGATGGAGAATGTCCAGGAGCAGGAAACCTTCCTCGAGGCCCTCGTGCAACGCAGCGCCAAGGGGGAGCTGCTCGACTACCCACGTGCGCTTGAGCCGGCGCTGGCGCCAATGCCCGAGGAAGGGCCGGACATCTACAAGGGCCAGATCTTTCCATTTTCCATGCCGTTCAGCCTCAAATTCGACCCACACAACCTGGCTGACCGCGAAGTATCGGACATCTTCACCCTGGGGGCGAACCTGGCCAGCTTCTATAGCATGTTCTGGTCGGCGTCTCCGTACCGTTCACCACAGGTGTTCCTGTTCTCGCCGGATGCCCGTTACGACATCACGGTTCCCGCCGCAGGACGCGGGCGGGGCAAGCTGGAGAATGAACCGTTCATCGATGTGATCAGGCAGGTCATTGTGCGCCAGCCTCAGGACAAGGACTGGGGCCCAGGCAGCAGGATCGTCTGGCGCAGCTATGTCGAGCAGCCGGACCAGGCCTCCCCGCCACGCGTGCTGGCCTACGCCAACGTCCCTCTGCGCTCGGACAAGGCAGAGGGCCAAGCCACGCAAGTGGCGTCGCTGGTGGACCTGGCCCAGATCGATGATTTCGAACGCATCATGGACTGGACCGTGTATGACCACTTTAACCTCATCACCCCAGCCGGTGAGGTGCTGATCGGCGCGCCCACGCCCCTGGAGGGGGTGCATGAAGGTCTCAACATCAAGCCCGAAGGCCTGGTGTTCTGTCTCCACGAACAGGCCAACGGTGGCTGGAGTGCGATCTACACCGTGACCTACCGGCACTTCTTCCGTTACGCGTTCTGGTCGCTGGCCAGCATCGCCGCCACGTTCCTGGTCCTCATCGGGCTGGGCCGGGTGGCCATCCGTTGGTATCAGCGCGAGGTCATCCTGCCTGCGCGCGCGGCCCACGAAATCATCACCGAGAGCGAGGCCTTCAGCCGGGTGGTCATCGACACCGCCCCGACTGGCCTGTGCGTAATCCGCAGCGCCGACAACGAGGTGCTGCTGGAGAACCAGCGGGCGCAGCAATGGCAGGGCACCCGCGAGCTGGTCAGTACCCTCGCCTCGGCAGTGGGCAACACCCGCAATGGCGAGCACCACCTGCAGGTCGAAGGTCGCCACCTGCAGGTCGGTTTCGTGTCGACCCGCTACCACGGCGAAGACGTGCGCCTTTACGCATTCAACGACGTCACCCGCCATGTCGAGGACGCCCAGGCGCTCGACGAAGCCCGGCGCGCCGCCGACGCCGCCAACACCGCCAAGACCCTGTTCCTGGCCACCATGAGCCACGAGATCCGCACCCCGCTGTACGGCGTGCTGGGCACCCTCGAGCTGCTCGGCCTGACACACCTGGATGCACGCCAGCAGGGCTATCTGCACACTATCCAGCGCTCCTCGGCAACCCTGTTCCAGCTGATCAGTGACGTGCTCGACGTGACCAAGATCGAATCCGGGCAGATGGCGCTCGAACCCGTGCCGTTCTGCCCGCTGGACATGCTCGAGGACACCGTGCGCACCTATCGCGCCTTCGCCGAGCGCAAGGGTTTGTTGCTCTATGCCTGCCATGACGCCCGCCTGCCGGCGCAGGTGGTGGGCGATCCGATACGCATCCGCCAGATCCTCAACAACCTGCTGAGCAACGCCATCAAGTTCACCGACACCGGTCGGGTGGTGCTGCGCACCCGCGTGCTGGCGCTCGACGATACCCACGTGCGGCTGCAATGGCAGGTTGCCGATAGCGGCATTGGCATTTCCCAGGCGCAGCAGGCCAGGCTCTTCGAGCTGTTCTACCAGGTCGCCGATGCCTCCAGCGAGGGCGGTGCGGGCCTGGGCCTGCCGATCTGCGGCTGGCTGGCTGACATGATGGGTGGCCAGATCAAGGTGGTCAGTGAGCCGGGGCTGGGCAGCAGCTTTTCCCTCAACATCAGCCTGCCACTGGCCCAGGGGGCGCTGAGCGACAGCCCAAGCGCAGTGCCCGACCCGACCCCGGTGTATGTGCGTGCGCCGATACCGGAGCTTGCCCAGCATGGCGTCGACTGGCTGCAGCGCCTGGGTATCGCCGCGACCCTGACGATTCCACCCCTGGAGAAGGACAACCACCAGGCCCTGCTGGTAGACCTGCTCGACTGCCCCGACGCTGCCACCTGGCATGGCCAACGGATCTGCGCCAGCAGCGACGGCCCTACCCCCGGCGCGTTCGTCGACGGCTGCTGGCGGGTAGACCTGCATGACGTGCGGGCCATCGCCCAGCTCATCGCGGTCGTGCGCCAGGGCGGGTCGCCCGATGACCAGAGCACCGCGCAACAGCAAGGCGCCGCTCTGCGTCTGCATATCCTGGTGGCCGAGGACAATCCGATCAACCAGGCGATCCTGCAGGAGCAACTCGAGGCGCTGGGCTGCACCACGGTAGTCGCGGCCAACGGCGAACAGGCCATGCAACGCTGGCAGCCAGGCCAGTTCGACCTGGTCCTGACCGACGTAAACATGCCGTTGATGAATGGCTACGAACTGGCCAGGACCCTGCGCCAGCACGACGCCCGGTTGCCGATCATCGGCGTCACCGCCAATGCACTGCGAGAAGAAGGCCAGCGCTGTCTCGAGGCGGGCATGAATGCCTGGATGGTCAAACCGTTGAGCCTGCAGGCGTTGCGCAGCCATCTGGCCCGCCTGTGTCGGCCAGCACTGGCCGAAGCCCCCAGCCGTGCGCAAGCGGACAGCCTCAGCGCCTCACCCTCCCCTGCAGCCACCGATACCGTGCAAGTGTCCGACGCCATGCGCGCGCTGTTCATCACCACCCTGCGTGAGGATATGCAGCAATTGCGCCTGGCCCTTGAGCAAGGCGACCAGCGGCGTCTTGGCGAGCGCCTGCACAGCATCGCCGGCGCCCTGGGCGCGGTACAGGCCCGGCCCCTGGCCGAGCAGTGCTGTGCGCTGGAGTCCGCGCTGGCCGAGTCGCCGCTCGACGCGGCCCTGGCCGATAAGCTGGAAGGGGTGTTGAACAGGCTGTCAGCAATGCTCGATGCCCTCGCATAGAATCAACTTCAGCGCTGATAGCGCATGGAAACAACCCTCCCATCCGCACCGGCTAACGGGTCGTCTTTTATGGAAAAACTCAAGGTCATCATCGCCGACGATCACCCCATCGTGCTGCTCGGCGTCCGGGAACTGGTCGAACGCGACCCACGCTTTAGCGTGGTCGGCGAAGCCGTCTGTTCACAAGGGCTGATCGAACTGCTCGAACGCCAACCCGTGGACATGGTCATCTCCGACTACAACATGCCGGCAGACTCACCCTACGGTGACGGCCTGAAACTGATCGACTACCTCAAACGTCACTATCCCGCCGTCCGCATCCTCGTGCTGACGATGATCTCCAACCCGCTGATCCTGACACGGCTGCAGGAACTGGGCGTGGACGGCGTGATCCAGAAGAGCCAGTTGCATGGCGAAATCGAAAAGGCCCTCAATGCCGTCGCCCGCAACCGCACTTACCGGGCGCCGGCACCGGCACGGCAGTCCGTGGTCGCCTGTAACACCGCCATCGATCAACGGGTGAAAAACCTGTCACCCAAGGAATTCGAAATACTGCGCCTGTTTGTTGCCGGACAAAGTGTCAGTGAGATCGCCCGCAGCCAACATCGAAGTACCAAGACCATTAGTGCGCAGAAAGTTTCCGCGATGCGCAAACTTGAAGTGAACAGCGATCAGGAATTGTTGGCGTATTGCCTGGCGAGTCATATCTTTAATTAACTAACGAGCGTCATTGCCCCGCTATTAAGATTCGTCTGATGGGCCAGAGAAACCACCTGACTTATGGTGAGCGTGCACTAAGTTGCAGCACTTACTCACTCTCATGTGGACATCAATATGAATAAAGTTTCCCTGGCCGCCCTGACCCTCTCGCTCCTGACCGCTTCGGCCGGTGCACTGGCCGTCGAGGCCACCGGGCCAATCACCGGTGGCAGCGGCAAGATCTCCTTCACCGGCGTGATCAACAATGATGCCTGCTCGGTCGATGGCGCCAACGCCGACCGCGTGATCGCCGTGGACATGGGCAGCGTCGCGATCAAGGACATGGGCACCGCCGAAAACCCGACCGCTGGCCGCGTGACCGGCAAGGACTTCAACCTCAACGTCAACTGCAACCTCGGCACCAAGGTGGCGATGATCTTCGATGCCAACAGCGGCGGTTCGGGCCTGGTGACTGGCAAGAAGGTCCTGGCGCTGACCAAAGGCACCGGCACTGCCGCCAACGTTGGCATTGCCCTGCTCGACGCTAATGGCAACCTGATCGACCTGAGCTCGGCCGCCACTGCCAAGATCCAGAGCGACGTGCACGGCACTGGCGCCGAGGGCGGCGACGCCACCCTGAGCTTCTCTGCGGCGTATGTCACCACGGGCGCCGCCGGCACTGCCACCGCCGGTCGCGGTGACGCCACCCTGCCGTTCATCCTGCAGTACGAGTAATCACTTCGCCGCTGCTCCCTGCGCGAGGCTGACCAGCCTCGCCACTTCTTCGCCCCGCAAGGTACACAACCATGTTGCGTCGTTCTCTGTATCCCGTTCTCGGGTTGCTGGGCATGCTCGTCGCCGCCCAGGCAACTGCCAGCATCTCCCTGAGCGCTACGCGCGTCGTGTTCGACGGTGCGCACAAAGAAGCCAATGTCATCGTGCGCAATGGCAACCAGGAAGTCCTGGTGCAATCCTGGGTGGATGCCGGCGACCGCGCACAGGCACCGTTCGCGATTACTCCACCGTTGGCCAGAGTATTGCCCAAGCAGGAACAACTGTTACGCATTCTCTATGAAGGCCAGGGCCTGCCGACCGATCGCGAGTCGGTGGTCTGGCTCAATGTCCAGGAAATTCCGCAAGCCAGTACCCAGGCCAATACCTTGCAGTTGGCGGTGCGCCAACGTATCAAGATTTTCTTCCGCCCGGCCAACTTGCCCGGCAATGCCCTGCTGGCCCCCGAACAACTGGTCTGGCAATTGACCCAACGCGCCGGGAAGCCACAACTGACCGTGAACAACCCCAGCCTGTATCACGTGTCGATGGCCGATATCGAACTTAAAAGCGGGAAACAAACCGTGCTCAACGCCGAGTCGACCATGATCGCCCCTGGCGAACAAAAGACATTCACCTCGGTATTTTCCCAGGTGGACGGCCCGTTGACGCTGACGTTCAAGAGCATCAACGACTATGGCGCCCAACATGGATATTCCTTGCGTTTGAACACTGCCCAGCCGGGTAGCGCCAAGCCTGCCGAACCCGCCATCACCTTGTGAAATCGTAGCCCCCACCTCGTGCCCTGGTCGCGTGCGGCCGCCCCGTGCCCAGCCCGTGCCGGGATATGAAATAGGTTTCTGGTATGTCTCTGTCCATCGCCCCCCACCCCGTCGAGGGAGCCGATGCAGGCGCGCACGCGTTCAGTGGCGGCACGCTTCGTCCGGCCTGGAAGCTCAACGCCCTGTCATTGGTCATCTGCACCGCGCTGCCCAGCCTTGCAACGGCGCAGGACGCCGCCCACCTGCAGGGCTTCAACACCACCTTTCTGCAGGGCGCGCAATCGGCGGTCGACCTGCAAACGCTGCTGTCGGCCAACAGCGTGCTACCGGGCAACTACCGGGTAGACCTGTACAGCAACGAAGTGCTGGTAGGCCGGCGTGACATCGAATTCAACCGCCACCCACAGACTGGGCGAGTGGAACCCTGCCTGACCCAGGAACTGCTCGAGCAGCTGGGTATCGACATGGACAAGCTCAAGGCACTGGGGCGCCTGGATACCGCCCTGGCCTGCCACGACCTGGCCGCACTGATCGACCAGGCCAGCCTGAGCTACGACTCGGGTCACCTGCGCCTGTCCGCCAGCATCCCGCAGGTTGCCATGAAACGCGGCCTGCGCGGCTACGTCGACCCACAACTGTGGGACGCAGGGGTGTCTGCGGCGTTCGTGAACTATCAGTTCAACACCAGCCGCAGCGCCGGCGATGCCGAGACCCGCATCGCCAACAACCTGAGCCTGCGCAACGGCATCAACCTGGGCAGCTGGCGCTTGCGCAACGAGTCGAACTTCAGCAGCGGCACAGGGCAGCCGGACACCTTCAAGAGCAACCGCAGCTATGTGCAGCACGACGTGACCGCGCTCAAAGGCCAGTTCAGCGCCGGTGACATTTTCAGCGACACCGACCTGTTCGACAGCGTGCGCTATCGAGGCCTGAAGCTGGCTTCGGACGAAGGCATGCGCGCCGACAGCGAGCGCGGCTACGCACCTGTGGTGCGTGGCGTGGCGCAGACCAGCGCCAGGGTCGAGATTCGCCAGAACAACTACGTGCTCTACACCGCCAACGTGCCGCCCGGGCCGTTCGAGATCAGCGACATCTACCCCAGCGGCTCCAATGGCGACCTGGAAGTCACCATCATCGAGGCCGACGGCCGTCGGCGGGTCACCGTGCAGGCCTTTTCCAGCCTGCCGCTCATGGTCCGTGGCGGTCAGGTCAAGTACAGCCTGTCCGCTGGACGCTACAACAGCAACACGGAGGGCCTGGCCACGCCGCAGATGCTCAGTACGACGCTGGCTTACGGCCTGACCAACACCGTGACGGGCGTCGTTGGCCTGCAAGCCACCCAAGACTATAAGGCAATGGCCGTGGGCAGCGGCCTGAACACACTGCTGGGCGCCTTTTCGCTCGATGTCACCCACTCCTCGAGCAAGGCCCTGGGCCAGACCACCCAAGGCAACAGCTTGCGGGCGCTTTACGCCAAGACGTTCACCGGCACCGACACCAACTTTACCCTCGCGGCCTACCGCTACTCCACCGAGGGCTTCCGTACCCTCACCCAGCATGTCGAGGACCTGAGCGCCAACGCGATCAAGCGCAGTGGCAACTCCAAGACCCGCACCGACCTGACCATCAACCAGAGCCTGGGCCGCAACCGCGCGTTCGGCAGCCTGTACCTGACGGCCACCGACCAGCGCTACTGGAACCGCGGCGGTTCGCAGAGCCTGACCGCCGGATACAGCAACAACTGGGGCGAGATCTCCTACAACCTGGACGTCAGCCGCACCAAGGAGCTGGGGAACTCAGGCCCTTCGGGGCAAGATACCCAGCTCAACCTGTCGGTATCGTTCCCACTCGGCAGCCGCGCCCGCGCACCGCGGGCGTTCGTCACCACCAGCACACAGAAGGGCAACGACACCACCCAGGCCGGTATCAACGGCTACCTGTCGGAGACCAGCGACACCTTCTACTCGATCCAGGGCGGGCACAGCCGCACCAGCGGCAGCTCGGCATCGGCCAACCTGAACACCCGCACTTCGGTCGCCGACATCAGCCTGGGCTATAGCCAGGGACGCGGCTACGACTCGCAGAACCTGAACATTGCCGGCGCCTTAGTTGCCCACCAGGGCGGCATCAACCTCGGCCAGTCGCTCAGTGAGACCTTCGCCCTGGCCGAAGTGCCAGGTGTGAAGGGCGCAAAGATCAGCAGCTATAGCGGTGTGGAGACCGGGCGCAATGGCTATGCGGTGATCCCTAGCGCCCAGCCCTATCGCGTCAACTGGATCAGCCTGGACACCAGTGACCTGGGGGGCGACATCGAAATCGACAACGCCACCCAGCAGTTGGTGCCTCGCCGCGGTGCCGTGGTGCTTGCCCGCTATACCGGCAAGAGCGGGCGTCGGGTGCAGTTCGAGCTGTTCGACGAGCGCGGTCAATTGATACCGTTCGGGGCCTCGGTCGAGGACGCTGCGGGCCAGCAACTGGCAATTTCCGACCCGAGCGGCAAGGCATTGTTACTCCTGGAACAGGACCAGGGCAGCCTGACCATCAAGTGGGGTGAGCGCCAGTGTTCGGCACCTTACAACCTTCCGGAACGGGACAAGGCAGTTAACTATGAACGTCAGCGCCTGGCTTGCCGGCCGTGACACCCGCTCTTGTCTGCAGAGAATGCTCATAAGCGCCCGGTAGCTTTGGTATGATCAAACGCGACTCTGCAAGAAGGCAGGGCAACAAGGATTCCGATGCTGATGAATAAGGCCGCATCATGTCCTTGATTCCCTGCATGGCCACTCCATTTTTAGCGAATACCCACGCTTGATGCGAAAACTCCTGGCAAGCGCCCTGGCGCTGGTGATGATCGCCGCCCTCTGCGGCTATGGCTTCTGGACCCAACAGCGCCCGGAAGGCCACTACCTGTCCGACCTGCGCATCGAACTGGCGCTTAACCATGGCGTCCCGGGCGAGCACGGCAACCTGCTCGGTGTCGAACCACTGCTGTACCCGGGCGACTATCAGAACTTGCAACGCCTGCACCGCAAGCTCGCAGCCTATCTGGAGCAAGCCCGCGCCCAAGGCCTGGTGAACCCGCGCACGGTGGTCGTGCTGCCGGAACACATCGGTACCTGGCTGTGGGCGCGCGGAGAGAAGAGCGAGCTGTATCAAGTTACCCAGAGCCGCGAAGCCCAACAATGGCTGGAACTGAGCAACCCGCTTCGCTATGGCCTCGCAGTTCTTGGCGCTGACGGCGACGACTGGCGCGCCGATGCGCACTTGCGCATGAAGGCCGAGCAGATGGCCGCAGACTACCAGCAGCTGTTCGGCGGCCTGGCCAAGGAATTTGGCGTCACCTTGGTGGCCGGTTCGATCGTGCTGCCCGAACCTTATGTGAAACAAGGCGTACTGCATACCGGCCGTGGGCCGCTGTTCAACAGCAGTGTGGTGTTTGCCGGTGACGGCTCGCTACTGGGGCAGCCCCAGCGCCAGCAATATCCCGACAGTGAAATGCGCCGCTACGTCCACGACGGCCGCCAGCACCCGCTGCAGGTCGTGCAGACCCCGGCCGGGCGCCTGGGGATACTGGTGGGCAGTGACAGCTGGTACCCGGAAAACCACCAGCAACTGACTGAACAAGCCGTACAACTGATCGCCAACCCAGCGTTTCTCAGTGGCAAGGGCAGCTGGCAAGCACCCTGGCGGGGAAATCGCCACCAGGATGCCAGCGCCGGGCTGGCCTTGCAGCGCGGCGAAGTCAGTGAACAGGCGGCTTGGCAACGCCTGACCGAAGTGGCCGGAACCGACATCAGCAGTATGAGCGTGTTCATGCGCGGGCAGTTCTGGGAACAGGGCAGCGATGGCCAGGGCTTTGCCCGCCAGTCGGGAGCGTTGCTTGCCGCCCCTCCCAGCCCAGGTGCCCGCCTGCTGAATGTGTGGCTGTAAGCCCATGGCCCGCCCCCGCGTGCGCCTGGGCGAACTGTCGGTGGGTTTTGTCCAGCCTTTGAGCGAAGCCCTACGCGAGCTGGGCCACGACCCTGAACCATTGCTGCGCCGCTACGGCCTGGACGCGACACGCCTGGGCGAAGCCGGCGCACGCCTGTCCATCCCCCGCTACATGCATCTGGGCCACGCGGCAATCGAAATGAGCGGCGAGGCTGCTCTAGGCTTGCGTATGGGGCGCCTGAGCCGTCTGGCGCATGCTGGCCTGGCCGGGGTCACCGCGGCCCAGGCCCCCACCTTGGGTGAGGCGGCGCGCACCCTGCTTCGCTTCGAGCCGCTTTACGCGGCCAACTACCGTGGCCATTCCCGCTTTGTGGAAGATGCCCAGGGCGCCTGGCTGCGCTTCTACTCCATCAGCCCGTATAACGACTACAACCGCTTTGTGGTCGACTCACTGCTGGCCGGCTGGCTGGCCCAACTGACGGACCTTGCCGGCACCCCTGTGCAGGCCGAGCGCATGGACATCGAATTTGCCGCGCCAGCCTATGCCGCGAAGTACCAGCCGCTGTGCAGCACACCCGTGCAGTTCGCCGCCGAAAACAACCAGCTACGCTTGAGCCACGCCACCTTGCAACTGGCCAACCCAGCGCATTGCCCAAGTACCTGGCAGCACCTGCTGCAACTGTGCGAGGCAGAAATGCTGCAACGCACAAGGGTCCGCAGCCTGGGTGAGCGCATCACCCACCTGCTGGGCCCCCTGCTCAATGGCGGCCGCGAACCGGACCTGGAGGAAGTGGCCCTGCAACTGCAACTACCCACCTGGACCTTGCGCCGTAAGCTGGCCGAGGAAGGTACGCGCTTTCGGGATTTGCTCAATGAAACACGGCGCGACCTGGCCGAGACCTATATCCGCGATACGGAGCTGGCGTTCGGCGAGATTGCCTTTCTGTTGGGTTTCGCTTCGGCAGAGGCCTTCCAGCGCGCATTCAAGCGCTGGACGGGCCTTACACCGGGGGAGTTCCGCCGCAGCCAGCGACGCGCAGGTTAAAGCTCGGTGGCGTCGTCAGCCGGTTCCGGGGTGTCCAGTTCGTAAGCCTGGGTTTCGAGTAGTTCTTCCTGGTATTCATCCATAGCCCTGCGTCCTCTTTACTCATTTTGTCTTCGTAGGTGTCGCCTTCAAGCTAAGCAGGTGGCATGAAGGAATGATGACAAGCTTATGAGTGGAAAACGTAGCAGGTGTTCAAGAAGTTATCGCGGGGCGTCTGTAACAGGGGATGTTTACTGCCTGAACCGGCCCTTTCGCGAGCTACCCCGCTAAAGGGCCGGTCCAGTCGATCAATCAAAGGGAGGGGGCGGCCTCGGCCGGCTGGGCATCCTGCTGCACCTGAATGGGTGCAGCTTCCGCCGGCGGGGCCACAGGCTGGGAACCCTGGCTGTCATCCACCACCGGCGCCGCTGCCGCCTCGCTGGTCGGGGCTACCCCCGCAGGTGCAGGCGTCGCCTCGACCAACGGTGCAGCTGCCGGGGCCGGCGCCACCGGGTTCGCCGCAGCTTGCTCCGGAAGCCCAAGGGCAGCCGCCGGTTTCTCAATCTTCGGCGCTGGCTCTTCGACCTTGGCCTTGCTCACTTTTTTCGGCTTGGGCAGGTAGCTTTCGACCAAGGCAAAATAGCGATCATAGAACTGCGCCGCCGTCACCGTCTCACTGGCCACCTTGACCATCGAATCGTCACTGGAACCAATCGGCATCGACACCGAACCGAGCACACCCACACCGAGGCTGGCGGAGGTGTTGGACTTCTTCAGCGCGTAGCGGTCCTGAAGGGCGTTGGCGAACATGGTCGAACGCTGGTCGTCGCTGACATCGGGCGCACAGGTAACGTTGAAGCTGATCTGCAGGTGGTTCTCGCTGTTCTGCTGGAAGCTCTTGTTGCCCACCACCTGGTTGGCGCCGCTGCTGGTGATGATGTAACCCTGGCTGAGCAAAGCGCGCCGTGCGGCCTCGCACGAACCGGCATCGCTCACCGGGAAGCTGCGCGAGAAGGTGCCCGAGTCATCGAAATTCTCGTGCTCGTAGACGGCAGCTTTTTTTGAGGAACAACCGGTCACGCCCGCCAGCACCAGGGCCAGCCCGAGCGCACCAAAGACGGAAGATCTGGTCATTGCGAATTCCGGGTATGTCGAGAAGGTGCCTATTGTGCAACACAGCAGGCAGGCACTGGAACCACTGGTCGGTGAAGAACCTGTCAACTTGGTGTAAATGTGGGTAAAGGCAGGCAATGGCCAGGCACCAGAACGAAAAAAGCGACCCGAAGGTCGCTTTGACGTTGCTCCAAGGCGTTCATGGGGCCTTGAGGCGAAGATGGCGCAGCGGACGGGACTCGAACCCGCGACCCCCGGCGTGACAGGCCGGTATTCTAACCGACTGAACTACCGCTGCGTATCATTCAGGCTTGCGCCCGATTGAAACCTGGGTCTACCCTTCCGGCGCGATGGCCTCAGGGCAGGCACAAAAAAAGCGATGACGTGATCGCTTCTTTTGTGTTTGCTTCAAGGTGTTCTAGGGACCTTGAAACGAAGATGGCGCAGCGGACGGGACTCGAACCCGCGACCCCCGGCGTGACAGGCCGGTATTCTAACCGACTGAACTACCGCTGCGTATCGTTCAGGCTTGCGCCCGATTGAAACTGGGATCAGCCAAAGGTGTTAACCTTGTGGCTTCAGACCGGTGCCAGGCACCCATCTGTTACTGAAAAATGGCGCAGCGGACGGGACTCGAACCCGCGACCCCCGGCGTGACAGGCCGGTATTCTAACCGACTGAACTACCGCTGCGCAGTGCGTTCCTCTCTGGCTTGAGGCTTTTTGCAAAACCTGAAGCGGCAGGAACATCTCAGGAAGTGGTGGGTGATGACGGGATCGAACCGCCGACCCTCTGCTTGTAAGGCAGATGCTCTCCCGGCTGAGCTAATCACCCTCGCGATGTTGCTTGTTGCGTTTGCTTCGCTGAGGCCGCGAAATTTACGCAGGTGGCGAAGCTAAGTCAATAGCCCCATTGAATTTTTTTCAAAAAGACAACGTGATGTGATTGCCTGCGCCGGCCTCTTCGCGGGTAACCCCGCTCCCACAGTTGGACATTTACCGTGGTAGGAGCGGGTTTACCCGCGAAGAGGCCGGCGCAGATCAAACAAGGTGCTCAGGTGTAGATCATCTTGCGGGTCATGCCGCCATCGACCACAAACTCCTGGCCGGTGACGAAGGCCGCTTGGCGCGACAGCAGCCAGGCCACCATGGCAGCCACATCCTCCACCGTGCCTACCCTCCCCGTCGGGTGCTGGGCATGCTCGGCTTCGGTCAGTGGCTCGGCACGGCGCTGCGACGGGTCGCGTGCGTCGATCCAGCCCGGGCTCACCGCATTGACGCGGATCTCCGGGCCGAGGCTCATGGCCAAGGCATGGGTCAAGGCCACCAGCCCGCCTTTGCTCGCCGCGTAAGCCTCGGTGTCCGGCTCGGACTGGCGCGCCCGGGTAGAGGTCAGGTTGACGATCGCCCCGTTGTGCGCCCGCAGGTAAGGCGCACAGTGCTTGGCCAGCAACATCGGGCCGCTGAGGTTGACCGCCAGTACCCGGTTCCACTGCGCCAGGCTCAGGCTTTCCAGCGTCTGGTTGTGCGGGTTGGCAATTGCCGCGTTGCACACCAGTGCATCCAGCCGGCCAAACTGCCCGAGCACTTCGGACACCCCGGCGCTGACCTGAGCCTCATCGGCAACGTCCATGGTGATGAACCAGGCGTTGTCACCGAGTGCCTTGGCCACCTTGGCGCCGCGCTGGCGATCAAGGTCGCTGAGCACCACCTGCCAGCCTTCACAGATCAACCATGCGGCAATACCCAGGCCGATGCCGCGCGCGGCACCGGTTACCAGGGCTACCCGGCCATTGTGGCCCGGGGGGCTGCCGCTGATTTCGATCACAGTGCTGCCAGACCGCGCGCCAGGTCCGCCTGCAGGTCGGCCACGTCTTCCAGGCCCACGGCAACACGGATCAGGCTGTCGCGGATACCCGCGGCTGCACGCTCCTGCGGCGACAGACGGCCGTGGGAGGTGGTGGCCGGGTGGGCGATGGTCGTCTTGCTGTCACCCAGGTTGGTAGTGATGGAAATCACCCGGGTCGCATCGATGAAGCGCCAGGCGCCCTCTTTACCGCCCTTCACCTCAAAGCTGACCACCGCACCAAAGCCACTCATCTGGCGTTTGGCCAGTTCGTGCTGCGGGTGGCTTGGCAGGCCGGCGTAATGCACCTTCTCCACGCCGTCCTGCTGCTCCAGCCATTCAGCCAGGGCCTGGGCGCTTTCACAATGCGCACGCATGCGCAGGCGCAGGGTTTCGAGGCCTTTGGTGAAGATCCAGGCGTTGAACGGGCTGAGGGTCGGGCCTGCGGTACGCAGGAAGCCCACCACTTCTTTCATCTGCTCGGCACGGCCGGCAACCACGCCGCCCATGCAACGGCCCTGGCCGTCGATGAACTTGGTTGCCGAGTGGAACACGATGTCGGCCCCCAGTTTCAGCGGCTGCTGCAGTGCCGGGGTGCTGAAGCAGTTATCCACCACCAGCATGGCACCATGGGCATGGGCGATCTCGCTGAGGGCGGTGATATCGACCAGCTCGGCCAGCGGGTTGGACGGTGACTCGACGATCAGCAGCTTGGTATTGGCCTTGATGGCCTGTTCCCAGCCAGCCAGATCGACCAGGGGCACATAGTCCACCTGCAGCCCAAAACGCTTGAAGTACTTCTCGAACAGGCTGATGGTCGAACCGAACACGCTCTGCGATACCAGCACATGGTCACCCGCGCTGCAGAGCGACATGACCACGGCGAGGATTGCCGCCATGCCGGTGGACGTGCCCACGGCCTGTTCGGCACCTTCCATGGCCGCCAGGCGTTCCTCGAAGGCACGCACAGAGGGGTTGGTGTAGCGCGAATAGACGTTGCCCGGCGTTTCACCGGCAAAGCGCGCAGCGGCATCGGCCGCCGTGCGGAACACATAGCTCGAGGTCAGGAACAGCGCTTCGCTGTGCTCACCCTCTGGTGTACGGTTTTGACCGGCGCGCACCGCCAGGGTGTCGAAACCGACACCCTCGAGGTCGCTGTCCAGTCGACCGGCATCCCATTGATCCGTCATGCCGTCGCTCCCTGAATCAGTTGTTGTAGAGGTCGATGATCGCGCTGACGGCCTGGTTCTTGACCTTGGCCAGGTCATTACGGGCCTGCTCGATACGGTCGAGGTAGGCTTCGTCGATATCGCCGGTGACGTACTCACCGTTGAACACGGCGCAATCGAAGTGCTCGATCTTGATTTTGCCGCCCCCGACCGAGTCGATCAGGTCTGGCAGGTCCTGATAGACCAGCCAGTCGGCGCCGATCAACTCGGCCACCTGTTCGGTGGTACGGTTGTGGGCGATCAGTTCGTGAACACTCGGCATGTCGATGCCGTAGACGTTGGGGTAGCGTACTGCCGGGGCTGCGGAGCAGAAGTAGACGTTCTTGGCGCCGGCTTCGCGGGCCATCTGGATGATCTGCTTGCAGGTGGTGCCGCGCACGATCGAGTCGTCCACCAGCATCACGTTCTTGCCGCGGAATTCCAGCTCGATGGCGTTGAGCTTCTGGCGTACCGATTTCTTCCGCGCGGCCTGGCCAGGCATGATGAAGGTCCGGCCGATGTAGCGGTTCTTGACGAAGCCTTCGCGGAACTTCACGCCCAGGCGGTTGGCCAGTTCCAGCGCGGCGGTGCGGCTGGTATCCGGGATCGGGATGACCACGTCGATATCGTGCTCGGGGCGCTCGCGCATGATCTTGTCGGCGAGTTTTTCACCCATGCGCAGACGGGCCTTGTACACCGAGACACCATCGATGATCGAGTCCGGACGGGCCAGGTAGACGTGTTCGAAGATGCACGGCTGCAGCGTCGGGGCTTCGGCACACTGTTTGGTGAACAGCTGGCCTTCTTCGGTGATGTACACCGCTTCGCCCGGCGCCAGGTCGCGGATCAGGGTGAAGCCGAGTACGTCCAGGGCCACGCTTTCCGAGGCGATCATGTATTCAACGCCTTCGTCGGTGTGACGCTGGCCGAACACCACCGGGCGGATACCGTGGGGGTCACGGAAGCCGACAATGCCATAGCCGGTGATCATCGCCACCACGGCGTAACCACCCACACAGCGGCTGTGCACATGGGAAACGGCAGCGAACACGTCTTCTTCGGTCGGCTGCAGCTTGCCGCGTACCGCCAGCTCATGGGCGAATACGTTCAGCAGCACTTCCGAGTCGGAGTTGGTGTTGACGTGGCGCAGGTCGGACTCGTAGATCTCCTTGGCCAACTGCTCGACGTTGGTCAGGTTGCCGTTGTGCGCCAGGGTGATGCCATACGGCGAGTTGACGTAGAACGGCTGGGCCTCGGCCGATGTGGAACTGCCCGCAGTCGGGTAGCGCACGTGGCCGATGCCGATGCTGCCGACCAGGCGTTGCATGTGGCGCTGCTGGAAGACATCGCGCACCAGGCCATTATCCTTGCGCAGGAACAACCGGCCGTCATGGCTGGTCACGATACCGGCAGCGTCCTGGCCGCGGTGCTGGAGGACCGTAAGCGCGTCATACAGCGCCTGATTGACGTTCGACTTACCGACGATACCGACGATGCCACACATGCGACGCAACCCCTACTTTGACAAAACTTGAGTGAATAGCGCTCAGGGCTTTGCTGGCCCGAGCAACTGTTCCTTGAACGGAAGATCAGCCGGAGCGCTGATCAGCCCACCGGGCGACCACTGGCCGGTGAAACCCAGGATCAGGTTTTTCGACCAGTCGGCGACCAGGAGAAACTGTGGTATCAGGCGAGATTCCTGCCACCAGGTGTCTTGTTGAACCGGCCCCAGGCTGATCAGGCCTATGGCCACCACTACCAGCAAGGCCCCGCGCGCGGCACCGAAGGCCATGCCCAGGAAACGATCGGTGCCGGACAGCCCGGTCACACGGATCAGCTCGCCGACAAGGAAGTTGACCATGGCCCCCACCAGCAAGGTGGCGACGAATAGAATGGCGCAGCCCGCGATGATGCGCATCGATGGGGTCTGGATATAGCTCTCAAGATACACCGAGAGTGAACCGCCGAACATCCAGGCAACCGCACCGGCAATGATCCAGATGAGCAAGGACAAGGCTTCCTTGACGAAGCCGCGCTTGAGACTGATCAGTGTGGAGACGGCAATGATCGCGATGATCGCCCAATCAACCAAGGTAAATGCCACGGCGCTGCCTGCAGACGTTTGAGGCGGCGCATTTTACCAGAGCGGCGGGGGCTTGGGTAAGCGGAATGTCAGCTGTTCTTTCGGGAATTGCAGAGGGCCTGAGGCCGATGCGCCCCATGCAGGAGCCGGTTTGCCGGCGATGGGCGGCAAAGCCGCCCCGCTTGATCAGCTGCGCTCAGGCTGGAAGCGCACCACAAAGCCCTTGAGGCTGTTCTGGCGGTTGATCGCGTCACGCACGCGTTCGGCCTCGGCGCGCTCGATCAACGGCCCCACATACACCCGGTTCATGCCACCTGCCGAACGGATATAGGCGTTGTAACCCTGGGTCCGCAGGGTCTGCTGCAGTTTTTCGGCACCGGCGCGGTTGGACAGGCTGGCCAACTGGATCGACCAGCTGACCGGCAAGCCATTGACGTCGATCTTCGATGGCGCGGCCGGTGCTGGCGTTGCAGCGGGCTTGGCCTCGACCTTGGGCGCTGGTGCAGGCGCCTGCGGCTTGGCCGGCTGGGCCTGCGCCTGGGTCTGCGGCGACGGGGTGATCGGCTGGCTGGGCGCGCTGGCCGGGGTAGTCGACTCGTTGACCACAACCGGTGCCTGCTGGGGCTCTTCCGGAATGACCTGCGGCTCCGGCACAGCAACCGGCTCCACCTTCACTTCCGGCAGGCTGGGCATGGCCGGTGCCTGCGGGGCGTCGACGCGCACCTGGCGCATCTCGTCCTCGCGGGTGAACAGCATCGGCAGGAAAATCACCGCCAGCGCCACCAGCACCAGCGCACCCACCATGCGCTGTTTCATCCCTTTATCCAGCACTGCCATCTACTCCACCCTCCTGGGCGTGCCGCTCCAGCCATTCCAGCGCCTGGGCGACACAGAAAAACGAACCGAACAGCAGGATCTGGTCATCCGCCGTCGCCTGCGCACATTGGCCCTCAAGGGCGGCGCCGACACAGGCATAAGACTTCACCGCTGCACCGAGGTTCGTCAAGGCTGCGGCCAGTTCTGCAGCCGGGCGGCTACGCGGGGTATCCAGCGGCGCCACCGCCCAGTCGTCGACCAGCCCCTGCAGCGGCGCCACAACGCCGTCGAGGTCCTTGTCGGCGAGCAGGCCGAATACCGCCAGGCGGCGCCCCTTCGGCGGCCGGGCAGCCAGGCGCCGGGCCAGATACTCGGCGGCATGCGGGTTGTGCCCGACATCCAGCAGCAGTTCTACCGGCTTGCCATGCCAGCTCAACTGGCGGCGGTCGAGGCGCCCGGTAATACGGGTATCCAGCAACGCCTGGCGCACCTGCGCGGCATCCCACGGCAGGCCCATCAACAGGTAGGCCTGCAGGGCCAGCGTGGCGTTTTCCATGGGCAAGTCGAGCAGTGGCAGGCCATGAAGCGCTACCGGCGCACCATCCGCCGCCGTACCGCGCCAGCTCCAGCCGCCCTCGGTGCTGACCAGATCAAAGTCACGCCCACGCAGGAACAGCGGCGCGCCCAGCTCGGCGGCCTTGTCCAGCAACGGTTGTGGCGGATCGAGGTCGCCGCACAGCGCCGGCTTGCCCTGGCGGAAGATCCCGGCTTTCTCGAAGGCTACCAGCTCGCGGGTATCCCCCAGGTAATCGACATGGTCGACGCCGATGCTGGTCACCAGGGCCAGGTCGGCATCCACCACGTTCACGGTGTCCAGGCGGCCACCAAGGCCTACTTCCAGCACTACGGCATCCAGCTGTGACTGATAGAACAACCAGAACGCGGCCAGCGTGCCCATCTCGAAGTAGGTCAGGGAAATATCGCCCCGCGCCGCCTCGACGGCAGCGAAGGCTTCGCAAAGGCGCTCATCACTGGCCTCCTGGCCATCGATCAGCACCCGCTCGTTGTAACGTAACAGGTGCGGCGAGCTGTAAACGCCGACCTTGAGCCCCTGGGCACGCAGCAACGAGGCCACAAAGGCGCAGGTCGAACCCTTGCCATTGGTGCCGGTAACGGTTACCACGCGCGGCGCCAGCTTGCCCAGCGCCAGGCGGGCAAGCACCTTCTGCGACCGCTCCAGGCCCATGTCGATAGCCGAGGGGTGCAACTGCTCGAGGTAGGCGAGCCATTCGCCCAGGGATCGTTGTTTCATCACGCGACGGCAGCCGCCTCACGCGCTTGCTCCGGGGTGTCCTGGCCGGTCATCTGCGCCAGCAGGCGAGCCAGGCGCGGGCGCAGTTCGCTGCGGGAGATGATCAAGTCGATGGCGCCGTGCTCCAGCAGGAATTCGCTGCGCTGGAAGCCTTCTGGCAACTTCTCGCGGACAGTCTGCTCGATCACCCGCGGGCCGGCGAAGCCGATCAGGGCTTTCGGCTCACCGACGATGACGTCGCCGAGCATGGCCAAGCTGGCGGAAACACCGCCATACACCGGGTCGGTCAGCACCGAGATGAACGGGATGCCTTCTTCGCGCAGGCGCGCCAGTACGGCCGAGGTCTTGGCCATCTGCATCAGCGAGATCAGCGCTTCCTGCATGCGCGCACCGCCCGAGGCGGAGAAGCAGACCATCGGGCAACGGTGCTCCAGGGCGTAGTTGGCCGCGCGCACGAAGCGCTCGCCGACGATGGCACCCATGGAACCGCCCATGAACGAGAATTCGAAGGCGCTGACCACGATTGGCATGCCCATCAGGGTGCCGCTCATGGAAATCAGCGCGTCTTTTTCGCCGGTCTGCTTCTGCGCGCCAACCAGGCGATCCTTGTACTTCTTGCCGTCACGGAATTTCAGGCGGTCGACCGGCTCGAGGTCGGCGCCCAGTTCGGCACGGCCTTCGGCGTCGAGGAAGATGTCGATGCGCGCACGTGCGCCGATGCGCATGTGGTGGTTGCACTTGGGGCAGACATCCAGGGTTTTTTCCAGCTCCGGACGATACAGCACGGCCTCGCAGGACGGGCACTTGTGCCACAAGCCCTCAGGCACCGAGCTCTTCTTCACCTCGGAACGCATGATCGAAGGGATCAGTTTGTCGACTAACCAGTTGCTCATGCTTTCTTTCTCCAGTATTGGCAGGCGGGGGCCGTTAGCGCCGACCCTGCCCTGCCCTTGAGCTCAAAATCTTATGAAACGATGATGGACCGGCTGCCGGGGCTTCCCGCGCACCACTCCACCGTTAATGTGTTGTATTGCTGCCACAGGCACAGGCAGCTGCCCCGCAGGGCTGCGAAAGCTATGGACGATGGCGCGCAGCCAGCCGTCACATCCGCTATCACGCCTGTTTCACCGCACGCATGAAGGCCTCGATCTTCGCCGCGTCCTTGATGCCCTTGGCTTGCTCGACGCCACCGCTGACATCCACTGCATAAGGCCGCACCTGGGCAATGGCCTGGGCGACGTTATCGGCCGACAGACCACCGGCAAGGATGATCGGCTTGCTCAGGTGCGCCGGCACCAGAGACCAGTCGAACGCCTCGCCGGTTCCCCCGGGCACGCCTGCCACATAGGTGTCCAGCAAAATGCCACGAGCCCCGGCGTAGAGCTTGCAGGCCGCCTCCAGGTCGTCGCCCGGGCGTACCCGCAGGGCCTTGATCCAGGGGCGATGGTAACCTTCGCAGTCCTGCGGGGTTTCGTCGCCGTGGAACTGTAGCAGGTCCAGCGGAACCGCTTCGAGGATCTCGGTCAGCTCGCAGCGCGAGGCATTGACGAACAAGCCGACCGTGGTCACGAACGGCGGCAGCTCGGCAATGATTGCCCGCGCCTGGCGCACGTCCACGGCACGCGGGCTCTTGGCATAGAAGACGAAGCCGATGGCATCGGCACCCGCTTCGGCAGCGGCCAGTGCGTCTTCGATGCGGGTAATCCCGCAGATCTTGCTGCGAACATTGCTCATGGCACGCGAACCCTGGTTATTACGGTCAAAGGCCGGATGTTAGCAAATGGCTTTTCGCCCGTCAGTCTGCCAACGCTTCGTAACCGCTCAAAAAGTGTGGGCCGATGTAACGCTTGGGCAGGGCGAACGCTTCGGGGTACTCCACCTGCACCAGGTACAGGCCATAGGGATGCGCGGTAACGCCCCCCTCGCTTCGGTTGCGCCCTTCCAGCACTTCGCGGGCCCAGGTCACCGGGCGCTCGCCGGCGCCGATGGCCATCAGCACGCCGGCAATGTTACGCACCATGTGGTGCAGGAAGGCGGTGGCGCGCACATCCAGCACGATCATCTGGCCATGGCGGGTAACGCGCAGGTGATAGATGTGCTTGATCGGCGACTTGGCCTGGCACTGGCTGGCGCGGAAGGCGCTGAAGTCGTGGGTACCGAGCAGGAACTGCGCTGCCTCGGCCATGCGTTCAACGTCCAGCGGGCGGTGGTTCCAGGTCACTTCCTCGGCCAGGTGGGCCGGGCGGATCGGGTCGTTGTAGATGACGTAGCGGTAGCGCCGGGCGCAGGCCTTGAAGCGTGCGTGGAAATCGGCCGGCATCGGCCGCGACCAGACCACGCTGATATCGTGCGGCAGGTTGAAGTTGGTGCCCATGGTCCAGGCGCGCTCGTCACGCACGGCGCGGGTGTCGAAGTGCACGACCTGCCCGCAGCCGTGCACACCCGCATCGGTGCGACCGGCGCAGATGACCGAGATCGGCTCGTTGGCGACCGTGGACAGGGCTTTTTCCAGGGCCTGCTGGACACTTGGCACACCACTGGCCTGGCGCTGCCAGCCGCGGTAGCGCGCGCCTTTGTATTCCACGCCCAGGGCGATGCGAGAGTAGCCTTCGGCCGCGGATTCGGTGGCGACGGGGTCGATGATGTCCAAGAGCATGAAACCTGTGGGATGTACGGAATGGCGGGGATTATAACGACAACGGCAGCCGCGTAGGGCTGCCGGTGGATGAACACTGCATGCGCAGGCCTCTTCGCGGCCGCACCCACTCCCACAGGTGACCCACAAGCTCGAAAATGGGTGGATTCCTGTGAAAGCGGGCAAGCCGCGAAGCCTGCCCTGTTTGCATCAGACCAGCCGGGAAAGCATGTCCTCGGCTTCCTGGCGTTGGCTGTCGTCACCGTCTTTGACCACTTCGTCGAGGATGTCGCGGGCACCCTGGCTGTCGCCCATGTCGATATAGGCACGGGCCAGGTCGAGCTTGGTGGCCACTTCATCACTGCCGGAGAAGAAGTCGAAGTCCAAGTCGTCCAGCGGCTCGGGCTCGGGTTGGGCTGCCGCATCCTCGCTGGTGAAGTGCGGCTCCAGCGACGGCGTTTCGAGGCTCTGCGACAGCTTGTCCAGTTCGGCGTTGACGTCGTCCAGCTCCGAGGCAAAGCTCTTGGCGGCCGGCGAATCGTCGTCCAGCGACAGCGACAGGTCGAAGTCCGACGGCATGTCGAAGTCGGATGCCGGGTCAAACTCCGGCATGCTGTCGAAGGCGGCCAGCTCAGCCACGGTATCTACCGGGGCCCCTGCCTCTGCTTGCGGTGCGGCTGGGGCGACCGGCTCGCCGACATCAAGATCGAAGTCAGACAGGTCCACGGCTGGCTGCGCCTCGGCCTGGGCCAGCATGGCCTCGAAATCGGCATCGGCGTCGGCCTGCAGCTCGGCATCCACGGCGAACGGTGGCTCTTCGGCCTGAACCTCTGGCTGCTCCGGCTCGTCCAGCACGGGTTCGGCAATGACCAGTTCGTCGGGGACAGGCTCCTGCGCTATCGACTCGTCCAGCAATGGCGTTGCCAGTGGATCTTCTTCGGGCAGGTCACCATCCAGGCTCAGGTCAAAGGCACTGTCCAGGTCCTGCTCGCCCAGACCCTGGTCTTCCAGGCCCGCAACATCGAGGATGGGTACTTCGTCGAGGGCATCGAATTCAGTCTCAGGCTCCGCTTGCGCGACAACCTCCGGCTCCGCCTCGCCTTGCGGCTCGAACTCAGGCACCTCTTCAGGCACCACATCGGCAACTACCGGCGCCTCGGCGTCTTCGTGCAGCAGTTCCTGCACGTACTGCTCATCCATTTCGGCAGCCAGCGCCGCGGCCCCCAGGCCGGCGGCGGCCAGGCCGAGCATGGCCGGGTAGCGCTCTTTGAGGCCGGCGACTTCAGACGCGTTGTGCTCGCTGGCCGATAGCAGGCGCTCCTGCTCGGCAAACGCGCTCTGATCACCCTGGCGGGCGTACACATCCATCAGTTTAAGGCGCAGGTCGTCACGCGCCGGGGCTGCGGCCACGGCGGGCTCCAGCAAGTCGGCGGCACGGTTCAGGCGGCCTTCGGCCAGGCATTGATCAACTTCCGCGAGCAGCGCGGCGTGCGGGTCAGCTTGCGGCTGTGGCTCGGCCTCTGCCACTTTTTCCGCAGCGACTGCAGCCGCCGCCGAAGCGGCGACCACGGCAGGCGACAGCGTCACGCTGGGCTCCGGGACCTCAATGCCATCAAGGCTCTCGGTATCGCTGTCGAACCCGCTGCCCTGCTCCTCTTCCAGCGCCCGCGCCATGCGCAGGTGCTTCTCGGCTTCCTGTTGGGCCTTGCGCTTGCGCGCCAGCAGCAACAGCAGAAGCAACAGCACGAGGAACGCGCTACCGGCAATCAGCCCCAGCAGCAGCGGGTTGCCCATGACCTGATCGACAACGCTGCCCGGCTGGGCGGCCGGCGCAGGCTCGGCCGCGGGGGCGGCTTCGGCAGGTGCTGGCTTGGCTGCTGGCTGCGCGCCTGCCGCCGGAGCAGTCGGTGCAGTCGGTGCAGGTGCGGGCGTGGCGGCAGCCGGGGTTGGTGTGGCTGCGCCTTGGGCTTCAAGACGGGCCAACTGGTCGTTTTTCAGCTCGATCAACCGCTGCAGCTTGTCCAACTGGCTCTGCAGGTCGGTCATGCGGCTCTTGAGTTCTTCATTGTCACGACGGCTGGTGTCCAGGCTTTCCTGGGCCACTGCCAGCTTGTCGTTAAGGGCCTTGGCCTGGTCGGCACCGGCTTGGCTGCCCGGGCTGACCAGCCGCAGGTTGTCGCCCTGGGCGATCCGTGCCGGGGCAGCGTCGGCGGCACCACGGCGGGTGGCGTCGAGCTGGCGGGCACGCGGGCCCAGACGGCGGCCTTCACGCCAGGCGGCATACTGCTCGGCCACTTCGCTGTTGGCCTCGCCCTGCGGGATGTTCTGGATCTGCTGCTGGTCGGGCAGGCGCAGCACCTGGCCAACCTTCAGCTGGTTGATGTTGTTGCCGATAAAGGCATCCGGGTTGAGCGCCTGAATGGCAATCATGGTCTGCTGGATCGAGCCACCCTGGGTGTTGCGCGCAGCAATCTGCCACAGGGTATCGCGGCGTTGGGTGGTGTAGCTGCTGGCTCCGGTGGTGGCCGGGGTCACATTGCCCGCCGCCGGCTTGTCGCCTTGGGCCTTGGCCTGGTCGAGCAGCACGCTGTAGTCACGCAGCAAGCGGCCCTGCGGCCACATCACCTGGACCAGGAACTTGACCACTGGCCCCGGCAGCGGCTGGCTGGAGGTAACCCGCAGCACGCTCTTGCCGTTGGGGTTGATCACCGGCGTGAAGGTCAGGTCTTCAAGGTAGGTCGGAAACGCCACCCCGGCCTTGCTGAACTCTT
This sequence comes from Pseudomonas sp. DCB_BI, assembly GCF_026240995.1. Lineage (NCBI taxonomy): Bacteria > Pseudomonadati > Pseudomonadota > Gammaproteobacteria > Pseudomonadales > Pseudomonadaceae > Pseudomonas > Pseudomonas sp. DCB_BI. The sequence goes on from NZ_JAPFCG010000024.1 coordinate 53,622, forward strand.
CTGGCGGCGCCAGGCTTGGCGCCACTTCGGCGGCCTTGAGGTCGCGCACGTCGAGCAATTCGATCTCGGCGTCCAGCGGCTGATTCTGTGCCGACTTCAGGGTCAGCTCCCCCAGGCCCAGCGCATTCGCCATGCCAGACGACAGCGCTGATGCTGCAGCCATGGCCAGAACCAGTTTGCGAATTCGAAGCATGACCTCTTCCCTTGTATGAATCGTCCCGAAACCTGCATGCGGAGCAGGACAAAAGTGCTCGCCAGTATCTTTTACGGCATGTGTTTAATCAACAATTGCGCCACTTGCACGGCGTTGAGCGCAGCGCCCTTGCGCACGTTGTCGGTGGTCAGCCAGAGGTTGAGCTGCTGGTCTTCATCAACACCGTGACGTACACGACCAACATAGACCACGTCTTGGCCTACTGCGTCACCGACCGGGGTCGGATAGTCATCGTTTTCCACCCGCTCAACGCTGTCGGCTGCCTCCAGGGCCTGGTTGACCGCTGCCAGGTCTACCGGGCGACGGCTTTGCACGGCCACACTGAAGCTATCGCCGAAAAACACCGGGACTTGAACACAACTTACCGAAATCTTCAGCTCAGGCAGGCCCAGCAGCACGCGCAATTCACTGACCAGGCGGCGCTCCAGCGCGGTATGGCCGTGCTCGTCGGCAGCACCCACCTGGGCCAGCAGGTTGAACGCCACCTGGCGGTCGAAGAAACGCGGCTCCAGCGGTCGGGCATTGAGCAGTTCGGCGGTTTGCCGGGCCAGTTCGCTGACCGCTTCACGGCCTTGCGCAGACACCGCCAACGCGGCCATCACTTGCACCCGCTCGATGTCGAGCAAGCCTTTGAGCGGCGCCAGCGCGACGGCCAGAGCTACTGCGGCCGAGCATGGGCTGACGATGCGCGCTGGCAACGACAGGCCGGCCAGGCGGTCGGCGTTGGCTTCCGGCACCAAGGCCAGGGCGTCATCCAGGCCACCGGACAGGTCGATCACCGTGCAGCCTGCCTGCAGCGCCTTGCCGGCAAAGCTGCGACTGACGGCGGCGCCGGTGGCGAAGAAGGCCAGCTTGACCTGGGCAAAGTCGAAGCTGTCGACTTCGCGCACTTTCAGCTTCTTGCCAGCGAACATCACGCTGCTGCCCGCCGATTCCATGCTGGCCAGCAGGTGCAGGGTAGCAACCGGGAAGGCCAACTCTTCGAGGATCTGCACCAAGGTTTCACCGACGCTGCCGGTGGCGCCGACGACGGCGATATCCAAAGGGTGTGTCATGGAAGGGATCCTCTTGCTGTAAACGGCGGGGGCGGCACTTTACTCGGATTGTAGGGTTTTGTCTGTGCTGGCCGTACCTTCGTCGCTGTGGGATTGCGTGAGGGCTAGCGGGGGATGGCTTGGGATTTGCGGTGTTTGTGAGATCGAGCGCCGCGCGGGCGGCGCTCGATCTCACAGGCGCTGAAACCCTCCCCCCGGACACAAAAAAACCCGCACTGTCGCCAGCGCGGGTTTTTGGTCAAAGCAGAACGATCAACGCTCCAGCAGAATCCGCAACATGCGGCGCAGCGGTTCGGCCGCGCCCCACAGCAGCTGGTCACCCACGGTGAACGCGCCCAGGTACTGCGACCCCATATTCAGCTTGCGCAGGCGGCCAACCGGGATGTTCAGAGTGCCGGTGACCTTGGTCGGGGTCAGTTCCTGCATGCTGATTTCACGCTGGTTCGGCACCAGCTTCACCCAAGGGTTGTGCTGACTGATCATCCCTTCGATGTCGGCGATCGGCACGTCTTTGTTCAGCTTGATGGTCAGCGCCTGGCTGTGGCAACGCATGGCGCCGATGCGCACGCAGATGCCGTCGACCGGGATCGGGCTCTTGAAGCGGCCGAGGATCTTGTTGGTCTCGGCCTGGGCCTTCCACTCTTCACGGCTCTGGCCGTTCGGCAGTTCCTTGTCGATCCACGGGATCAGGCTGCCAGCCAGCGGTACGCCGAAGTTCTCGGTCGGGAAGGCATCGCTGCGCATGGTCTCGGCAACCTTGCGGTCGATGTCGAGGATGGCACTGGCCGGGTTGGCCAGGTCATCGGCAACGGCAGCGTGGGTAGCCCCCATCTGCCGGATCAGCTCACGCATGTTCTGCGCGCCAGCACCCGAGGCGGCCTGGTAGGTCATGGCGCTCATCCACTCCACCAGGCCGGCTTCGAACAGGCCGCCCAGACCCATCAGCATCAGGCTGACGGTGCAGTTGCCGCCGATGTAGTTCTTGGTACCGGCGTCCAGCTGCTGGTCGATGACCTTGCGGTTCACCGGGTCGAGGACGATCACTGCATCATCCTGCATACGCAGGGACGACGCGGCATCGATCCAGTAACCCTGCCAGCCAGCCTCACGCAGCTTGGGGAAGACCTCGTTGGTGTAGTCGCCGCCCTGACAAGTCAGGATCACGTCGAGGGTCTTGAGTTCTTCAATCGAATAAGCATCCTTGAGCGGAGCTGTATCCTTGCCCACGTTCGGGCCCTGGCCGCCAACATTGGAGGTAGTGAAGAACACCGGCTCGATAAGGTCGAAATCCTGCTCCTCCAGCATCCGCTGCATGAGCACGGAACCGACCATACCGCGCCAACCGATCAGACCTACACGTTTCATCGCAACTACACCTTTGCTAAAAGTGGGCCGCCACCGGGAATTTGGGGTAGCGGGCCAGAGAGATTACAGATTCCGCAGCGCTGCGACTACTGCGTCGCCCATTTCCTGCGTACCAACTTTGCGGCAGCCTTCCGAGTAGATGTCGCCGGTGCGCAAACCCTGGTCCAGAACCAGGCTAACGGCCTTCTCGATCGCTTCGGCGGCAGCCGACTGATTGAAGCTGTAACGCAGCATCATCGACACCGAAAGGATGGTCGCCAGCGGGTTGGCGATGCCTTGGCCTGCGATGTCCGGCGCCGACCCGTGGCACGGCTCGTACATGCCCTTGTTGTCGGCATCCAGCGACGCCGAAGGCAGCATGCCGATGGAACCGGTCAGCATGGAAGCTTCATCCGACAGAATGTCACCGAACATGTTGTCGGTCACCATCACGTCGAACTGCTTGGGTGCACGCACCAACTGCATGGCGGCGTTGTCGACGTACATGTGGCTCAGTTCCACATCGGGGTAGTCCTTGGCCACGTCTTCGACCACTTCGCGCCACAGCTGGCTGGAAGCGAGGACGTTGGCCTTGTCCACCGAGCACAGCTTCTTGCCGCGCACGCGGGCCATGTCGAAGCCGACCCGGGCAATGCGGCGCACTTCGCTTTCGCTGTACGGCAAGGTGTCGTAGGCCTGGCGCTCGCCGCCTTCCAGCTCACGCTGGCCACGCGGAGCACCGAAGTAGATACCGCCGGTCAGCTCACGGACGATGAGGATGTCCAGGCCAGAAACGATTTCTGGCTTGAGCGACGAGGCGTCCGCCAGTTGCGGGTAGAGGATGGCCGGGCGCAGGTTGGCGAACAGGCCCAGTTGCGAACGGATTTTCAGCAGGCCGCGCTCCGGGCGAATGTCTCGCTCGATCTTGTCCCACTTCGGCCCGCCCACGGCGCCCAGCAGCACGGCATCGGCCTTGCGCGCCCGCTCCAGGGTCTCGTCGGCCAGCGGCACGCCGTGCTTGTCGATGGCAGCGCCGCCGATCACGTCGTGTGCCAGGCTGAAGCCGAGCTGGAACTTGTCGTTGGCCAGCTCCAGCACCTTGACCGCCTCGGCCATGATTTCCGGGCCGATACCGTCACCTGGGAGAATCAGAATCTGCTTGCTCATGCTTTCCTCTATCCATTCACGCGGTGCGGCCAAGCGGGCCCCACCGAAAAGTTCTTAACGCTCGGCCCACAGCACCAGCACATCGGTGCTGAACGAACCATCGGCCTCGATCTGGTAATACTGACGCACTTCTTCGCCCATGGCTTGCTGCAATTGGCGGATGGCCACGCGCATCGGTTCAGGGGTGCGCATGCGCTCGACCCAGCTGGTGAACTCCAGGCGCAGCGGCTGACGGGTATGGCTGCGCACATGCAGGCCGGCCTCGCTGACCTGGCGCTGCCATTCGGCGGCGGAGTAATCACGCACGTGGCTGGTATCGCGCAGCACCTCGACCGTTTGCAGGTAGGTGTCGAGCAACGGGCTGCCCGGCGACATCACGTCGATGAACGCCGCCACACCACCCGGCTTGAGCACCCGGCGCACTTCGCGCAGGGCCAGGCCCAGGTCGCTCCAGTGATGGGCCGAATAGCGGCTGAAGACGAAATCGAACGAGGCATCGGCGAACGGCAGGCGTTCGGCGGCGCCGCGCTCGGTGGTGACATTGGCCAGGCCACGCTCGGCAGCGGCGCTGGCGACCACGTCGAGCATGGCTTGCGAAAGGTCGTAGGCGACCACCTCGGCAACCAGCGGGGCGACGTGGAAGCTGACATGACCGGCACCACAGCCCAAGTCCAATACGCGGGCAGCGCCCTGCCCCGCCAGCTCGGCCTGCAGCAAGGCGAATTCACTGCCTTGGGCGTGCACGGCGCTGCTGAGGTAGGCGCTGGCCTGTTCGCCGAACTGGCGCTGGACCACATCGGTATGGTTGGTGCTGGTCATGGGTGCAGTCCTTTTGATTGTCATCACCAGTACCGGCCTCTTCGCGGGGCAAGCCCGCCCCACAGAGGCCAGCACTCACAGCTACATCACTCAGGCGTCACGGAACAGCCAAGGCTGGCTGGCGCGATGCTTGGCTTCGAAGGCCTTGATCGCCTCGCTGTCCTGCAAGGTCAGGCCGATATCGTCCAGGCCGTTGAGCAAGCAGTGTTTGCGGAACGCATCGATCTCGAAATGCAGCACCTTGCCGTCCGGGCGGGTCACCGCCTGCGCCTGCAGGTCGATGGTCAGCTGGTAACCCGGGTTGGCGTCGACCTGCTTGAACAGCTCGTCCACCTCCTCATCGCTGAGGATGATCGGCAGCAGGCCGTTCTTGAAGCTGTTATTGAAGAAGATGTCGGCAAAACTCGGCGCAATGATGCTACGGAAGCCGTACTCGTCCAACGCCCAAGGGGCGTGCTCACGGCTGGAGCCGCAACCGAAGTTTTCCCGCGCCAGCAACACGCTGGCACCCTGATAGCGCGCGTGGTTGAGCACGAACTCCTGGTTGACGGGGCGCTTGCTGTTGTCCTGGTAGGGCTGCCCCACGTCCAGGTAACGCCATTCGTCGAACAGGTTGGGGCCAAAGCCGGTGCGCTTGATCGACTTCAGGAACTGCTTGGGGATGATCTGGTCGGTGTCGACGTTGGCACGGTCCAACGGCGCGACGAGGCCAGTGTGCTGGGTAAAGGCTTTCATGCTGCGCTCCCTTGGATCAACTCGCGGACATCGATGAAGTGGCCGGCGACTGCGGCAGCAGCGGCCATGGCCGGGCTGACCAGGTGGGTACGGCCACCGGCGCCCTGACGGCCTTCGAAGTTGCGGTTGGAGGTGGACGCGCAATGCTCGCCGCTCTCCAGGCGGTCCGGGTTCATCGCCAGGCACATCGAGCAGCCTGGCTCACGCCATTCGAAACCGGCTTCGAGGAAGATCTTGTCCAGGCCTTCACGCTCGGCCTGGGCCTTGACCAGGCCCGAACCCGGCACGACGATGGCTTGCTTGACGCTCGCAGCCACCTTGCGGCCCTTGGCGATTTCCGCCGCGGCGCGCAGGTCTTCGATGCGCGAGTTCGTGCACGAGCCGATGAATACGCGGTCCAGCTTGATATCGGTGATCGCCTGGTTTGCGGTCAGGCCCATGTATTTCAAGGCACGCTCGATCGAGCCACGCTTGACCAGGTCGGCTTCAGCGGCCGGGTCCGGTACGCGCTGGTCGACGGCCAGGACCATCTCTGGCGAGGTGCCCCAGCTGACCTGTGGCTTGATCTGGCTGGCATCCAGTTCGACCACGGTGTCGAACACCGCGTCGTCATCCGACACCAGGTCTTTCCACGACTCGACCGCCTGCTTCCACTGCTCGCCCTTCGGCGCATACGGGCGGCCTTCGACGTAGGCAACGGTGGTGGCGTCGGTCGCCACCAGGCCCACACGGGCACCGGCTTCGATGGACATGTTGCAGATGGTCATGCGGCCTTCCATCGACAACTCGCGAATGGCGCTGCCAGCGAATTCCATGGCGTGGCCGTTACCACCCGCGGTGCCGATCTTGCCGATCACGGCCAGGACGATGTCCTTGGCGGTCACGCCGGCCGGCAACTGGCCTTCCACGCGCACCAGCATGTTCTTCATCTTCTTGGCGACCAGGCACTGGGTGGCGAGCACGTGCTCGACCTCGGAGGTGCCGATGCCATGGGCCAGGGCACCGAAAGCACCATGGGTGGAGGTGTGCGAGTCACCGCAGACCACCGTCATGCCCGGCAAGGTGGCACCCTGCTCCGGGCTGATGACGTGGACGATGCCCTGACGCTCGTCGTTCATCTTGAATTCGACGATACCGTATTCGTCACAGTTCTCGTCGAGGGTCTGCACCTGCAGGCGCGACACCTGGTCGACGATAGCCTCGATACCGCCCTTGCGCTCTGGCGTGGTCGGTACGTTGTGGTCCGGCGTGGCGATGTTGGTGTCGATCCGCCATGGCTTGCGGTTGGCCAGGCGCAGGCCTTCGAAGGCCTGGGGCGACGTCACTTCGTGGATGATGTGGCGGTCGATGTAGATCAAGGACGAGCCGTCATCACGGCGCTTGACCTCATGGGCTTCCCAGAGTTTGTCGTAGAGCGTTTTGCCAGCCATCAGACTGTTCCTCATCAGCGTCTTTCTATGCCAAAAACCCCTTGGCTTGTATGGACGATGCTATGGGGTTAGATTGAATAACTCAAATTCATATTTTTTATGCTTTGGATAACCCAAAGGAATACAACTCCATGGACCTGGCCAACCTCAGCGCCTTTATCGCCATCGCCGAAACCGGCAGTTTTTCAGGGGCGGCCGAACGCCTGTTCCTGACCCAGCCGGCTATCAGCAAACGCATCGCCGGGCTGGAGCAGCAGCTGGACGTGCGCCTGTTCGACCGCCTGGGCCGCGAGGTAACCCTGACCGAGGCCGGGCGCGCGCTACTGCCACGGGCCTACCAGATCCTCAACGTCCTCGATGATACCCGACGGGCGCTGACCAACCTCAACGGAGCCGTGAGCGGTCGCCTGACCCTGGCCACCAGCCACCACATCGGCCTGCACCGCCTGCCCCCGCTGCTACGGGCGTTCACCCGCGAACACCCGGCGGTTGCGCTGGATATCCAGTTCATGGATTCGGAACAGGCCTACGACGAGATTCTGCATGGCCGCGCCGAGATTGCCGTGATCACCCTGGCCCCCGAGCCACACCACCTGGTCAAGGCCGTGCCGGTGTGGGACGACGCCCTCGACTTCGTCGCTGCGCCCGAACACCCACTGGCCAACAACCAGGCGGTCAGCCTGGCCGATGTCGCTCGCCACCCTGCGGTGTTCCCCGGCGGCAACACCTTCACCCACCATATCGTGCAGCGCCTGTTCGAAAGCCAAGGGCTGACGCCGAACATCGCCATGAGCACCAACTACCTGGAAACCATCAAGATGATGGTGTCGATCGGCCTGGCCTGGAGTGTGCTGCCACGCACCATGCTCGACGACCAGGTTGCACCCATCGCATTGCCCGGCATACAGCTGTCGCGCCAGCTAGGCTACATTCTGCACACGGAGCGTACGCTATCGAACGCCGCCAGGGCATTCATGGCCCTGCTCGACAGCCACGCAGGGTCCGCCTGACCGGCCGTCAGCCCGGCATTTCCAACTCCAAGGACGCGTTATTCGCCAAAGGTCTGGTACCGATGCCCAAATCAGCTAACCGCTTTTTGCGCCTGCCGAGAATACCCGCGGCCGACCCCGAAGAGTCCGAACAAGCCTGGCAGAACGCCCCGCAACTGCTGGCCGCGCTCAACGGCGCGCGCCTGGGGGCCTGGCTATGGGATATCGAAAGCGGCCGGGTCAGCTGGTCGCGCGGCACCCAGGCGCTGTTCGGCTTCGACCCGCAACGGCCGCTGCCGGCCGATGTCGATTACCTCGACCTACTGCCCGAGGAGGACCGCGCCCGCACGCGACAGGTGTTCCAGGCGATATTCAACGGCGAGCCGGTGGAACAGGCCATGCGCCACCGCATTCGCTGGCCGGACGGCACCCTGCACTGGCTGGAAATCAACGGCAGCCTGACCCACGACCAGCACGGCCGAGCGCAGATGATCGGGGTGATCCGCGAGATCACCCGCCAGCGCGAGCGGGAAACGGCGCTGATCAACTCGGAAAAGCGCTTCGCCACGCTGTTCCACCTCAGCCCCAACGCCATTTTGCTGACCCGGCGCCACGACGGCATGATTTTCGAGGTCAACCAGCATTTCGAGGACATGTTCGGCTGGCCCGGCACCCAGGTGATCGGCAAGACCAGCCTGGAACTGGGCCTGTGGGTCAACCCGGAACAGCGCCACCAGGTGATGGAATCGACCCGCGCCAACGGCGGCCCGCTGATCATGGAGGTGCAGTTCCGCGCCACCAGCGGCAAAATCCACGACGGCATTCTCTGCACCCAGGGCATCGAGCTGGAGGGGGTGACTTTTCTTATCAGCACCTTCGTCGACACCACCGAACGCAAGCGCGCCGAGCAGGCGCTGAAAGACAGCCAGGAACGCCTGGACCTGGCCTTGGACTCGGCGCAGCTGGGCACCTGGGACTGGCACATCCCCAGCGGCATGCTCTACGGCTCGGCCCGCGCCGCGCAACTGCACGGCCTGCCGCCGATCCCCTTCCACGAATCGTTCGACGCGTTTTTCGAGGGGGTACCGGAACAGGAGCGCAACTCGATGCGCCAAGCCTACCGCAGCTTGCGCGAAGGGCCCGCTGGCAACTACCAGATCACCTACCGGGTGCAGCTGGAAAACGGCATTTCGCGCTACATCGAAAGCCGCGCCCGGTTGTACCGCGACGAGCAGGGCAACCCGCTGCGCATGGCCGGTACCTTGCTCGACATCACTGACCAGGTGGAGCGCGAGCAGCGCCTGAGCGCCTCGGAAGAGAAATTCGCCAGCCTGTTCCAGGTCAGCCCCGACCCAATCTGCGTTACACGCCAGGACACTGGCCAGTTCATCGAGATCAACCCGGCATTCACCCAGACCTTCGGCTGGAATACCGAGCAGGTGCTTGGCCGCACCGCCGAGGAAATCGGCCTGTGGGCCGAGTCCATCGAGCGCGCACAACGTATCGAACGGGTCATCCGCGAACAGGCCCTGAGCAACGTCGCAGTGGTGGTCAACCACCGCAGCGGCGCACCGCTAACGTGCGTGATATCCAGCCGCCTGATCACCGTCGACGACCAGCCCTGCAGCGTCACCACCCTGCGTGACATCACCCAGCAGCAACGCGCCGAGGCGGCGCTCAAATCGAGCGAGGAGAAGTTCGCCAAGGCCTTCCACTCCAGCCCCGACGCCATCACCATCACCGAACGCCACAGCGGCCGTTACCTGGAGATCAACGATGGTTTCTGCCGCCTGACCGGCTATAGCGCTGCCGAAGTGATCGGCCATACGGTGTACGAGATCGGCATCTGGGCGGACGACAAGCAACGCAGCGCGTTGTTGGCCGAGTTGCGCGAGCGCGGCCGGGTGCATCACCGCGAAATGCTCGGGCGCAACAAGCGCGGCGACATTCTTACCGTGGAAGTATCGGTGGAGCCGATCACCCTCAACGAAGTGGAATGCCTGCTGCTCAATGCTCGCGACGTCAGCCAGCTGAAGAACGCCCAGGCGCAGATCCGCCACCTCGCCTACCACGATCCGCTGACCAACCTGCCCAACCGCGCGTTGCTGATGGACCGCTTGAGCCAGCAGATCGCCCTGCTCAAGCGCCACAACCTGCGCGGCGCCCTGTTGTTCCTTGACCTCGACCACTTCAAGCACATCAACGACTCACTGGGCCACCCGGTGGGCGATACGGTGCTGAAGATCATCACCGCCCGGCTGGAGGCCAGCGTACGCCTGGAGGACACCGTCGCACGCCTGGGTGGCGACGAGTTCGTGGTGCTGCTCAGCGGCCTGGAAGGCAGCCGCGAAGTGGTGGAAGAAAAGGTCCGCGAACTGGCCGACACCCTGCGCGAGCTGTTGGCCGAGCCGATGTCGCTGGATGGCCAGCGCCTGCAGGTAACGCCAAGCATCGGCGTGGCACTGATCCCCGACCATGGCACCACCCCGGCCGACCTGCTCAAGCGCGCCGACATCGCCCTGTACCGGGCCAAGGACTCCGGGCGCAATACCACCCAGCTTTTCCACACCACCATGCAGAAGGCCGCCAGCGAGCGCCTGCGCATGGAAAACGACCTGCGCCTGGCCCTGGCCCGCGGGGAGCTGGCACTGCACTATCAGCCACAGGTGGATGCACGCGACAACCGCATCGTCGGCGCCGAAGTGCTGTTGCGCTGGCACCACCCGCAACTCGGCCAGCAGCCGCCGGCGCAGTTCATCCAGGTACTGGAAGAAAGTGGCCTGATCCTGGAGGTTGGCAGCTGGATCCTCGACGAAGCGTGCGATGCTTGTGCGCGCATGCTGGCCGACGGGCTGATCGACGCCGATGATTTCAGCCTGTGCGTGAACATCAGCCCACGGCAATTCCGCCAGAATGATTTCGTTGGGCGGGTATTGCGCAGCCTCGACGACTACCGCCTGCCACGGCAAATGCTGAAGCTGGAGATTACCGAAGGCATTGTCATCCAGAACCTGGAAGACACCATCAGCAAGATGCGCGAACTGAAGCGCTACGGGGTGAGTTTTGCAATGGATGACTTCGGCACGGGCTATTCCTCGCTGACGTATCTGAAGCGCCTGCCGGTGGATGCCCTGAAGATCGACCAGACCTTTGTGCGCGATGCACCCGTGGACCCGAACGACGCGGAAATCGTCCGCGCCATCGTCGCCATGGCCCGCAGCCTGGACCTGGCGGTGATTGCCGAGGGGGTGGAGCTGACCGAACAGCTGGAGTTCCTGGAGCGGCTAGGGTGCCACCTGTACCAAGGGTATCTGCACAGCCGGCCGTTGCCGTTACCGGAGTTTCGGCAGATGTTGCTGGAGGCGCCGGCGGGCTACTGACCCTGGCGCCGCCGTGACCCTGCCAAGGGCATAACAAGAAGGGCACCCGAGGGTGCCCTTCTTCACATCAACACAATCAGTTCAGCGCTGGCTTATCGCCGTTGATCGGAATGCGCTTGGCCTTGGCTTCTTCAGGCACGATGCGCAGCAGGTCGATGCTGAGCAGGCCGTTGGCCAGGCCGGCGGCCTTCACTTCGATATGGTCTGCCAGGCGGAACGACAGCTTGAAGGCGCGTTGCGCGATGCCCTGGTGCAGGTAGGTCACCTCGGCGGGGCCATTATCACGCTTGCCACCGGTAACGGTCAGGACACCCTTTTCGACCTGCAGGTCGAGGTCCTGTTCCTGGAAACCGGCTGCGGCAACCACGATGCGGTAGTGGTCATCGCCATGCTTTTCCACGTTGTAGGGCGGGTAGCTGCTACCGGCCTCGTTACGTGCCGCGGATTCGAACAGGTCGTTGAACCGGTCGAAACCAACGGAATGGCGGAACAGTGGAGCGAGAGAGAAAGCGGTGGTCATGGTCATTAACTCCTGAGATTCAGCAAGTAAGTCACTACGCGACCCGACTTCGGCATCGCGTACTCAAGAGATATGGCCTAGGGAAACGCTTTCAAGGGGCAATGATAAAAAATTTGAAATCGGTGTAGCCCTTTTCGCGGGCGCGCCCGCGAAGGGGCCAGATCAGGCAACACAGGCCTCCAAAGCCTGCACCTCCACCCCCAGCAACCGGCTGATCCGCGCGCAGTCATCTTCCCGACGCAACTCGGCAAACAGCACCACCGCCTCGGGATAACTGCGGGTCAGCATGGCCAGCCACTGCTTCATCCGGCCCGGCGCGTAGCGCGGTGACAGTTTGGCCTGGGCCTGGCGCCAGAACTCGCGCAGCAACGGCAGCAGGTCATTCCAGCTCATCGGCTGGTACTCGCGCCCATCCCGTGCCGCAGCGATCTGCAGGCCCAGGTCCGGACGCGAAACCAGCCCGCGACCGAGCATGATGTCTTCGGCGCCACTGACCTCCCGGCAACGTCGCCAGTCGTCGACGGTCCAGATCTCGCCGTTGGCGAACACCGGCACCTTGACCACGTCCTGCACCCTCGCCACCCACTCCCAGTGGGCCGGCGGCTTGTAGCCCTCGACCTTGGTGCGCGCATGCACCACCAGGTGCGCCGAACCGCCTTCGGCCAGCGCGGTGGCGCAATCCAGCGCACCCTCCGGGCTATCGAAGCCCAGGCGCATTTTTGAGGTCACCGGGATATGTGCCGGCACTGCGCGGCGCACTTCACGCACGATGGCGTGCAACAACTCCGGTTCCTTCAGCAGTACCGCGCCACCGCGAGACTTGTTCACGGTCTTGGCCGGGCAACCGAAGTTCAAGTCGATCACCGGCGCACCCAGTTCGCAGGCCAGCGCGGCGTTTTCCGCCAGGCACACAGGGTCGGAGCCCAGCAGCTGCACGCGCATCGGCACCCCGGCAGCCGTCAGCGCGCCCTGGCGCAACTCGGGCGCCAGCTTGTGGAACGAGGCAGGCGGCAACAGGCGGTCGCACACGCGAATGAACTCGGTGACGCACCAGTCAATACCGCCCACGCGGGTCAGCACGTCGCGCAGGATGTTGTCGACCAGCCCCTCCATGGGGGCCAGGGCAATTTGCATGTCGGGGTCTCGGCGGAAAAGCCGGCAGTCTAGCAAAAAAACCCGGGCTATCAGGCGCCGATCAGCGCCGGGCCGTAACCGTCGAGGAATTCTGCCGGCATGCGCCGGGGTTTGCCGCTGGACAGCTCGATGCAGGCAAACGTGGTTTGGGCGCGCAAAAGAGTTACGCCGTCACGCGGGCGCTTGAGCTGGAAACGCCGGGTCATGCGCAAGCGCTGGTCCCAGTCGATGATCCAGGTGGCCAGTTGCAGTTCGTCGTCTTCGTAGGCGGCAGCCAGGTAGTCGATTTCGTGGCGCACCACCGCCATGGCCCGATCCAGCCGCCGGTACTCGGCCAGGTCCAGGCCCAGACGCTGGGAGTGACGCCAGGCACAGCGCTCCAGCCAGGTAACGTAGACCGCGTTATTGGCGTGACCGAGGCCGTCGATGTCCTCGCTGCTGACGCGCAGGTCGATGACGAAGGGTGTTGCCAGGTCCCAGCTCATGTTCGCTTCCTTGGCACAAAAGCCGATTTAGCAGCGACCTGCGGGGTAATGTCCAGCCCCTGTGGCAGATTTACCGGCCTCATCGCCGGCAACACCCTCAGGCAGTTTGTCGCGCTGGCACGTCGGCGCGGGCCAGCAATTCGAGCACGGCGACACTCAGCCGTGGGTCGGCCAGCACCCGCTGATGGCCGCCTTCCTCCAACACCAGCAAGCGGCTGTCGAACCAGGCTTTGTGAATAATATCGGCCTCATCGGCAGGCACCAGAACGTCATCGGCGGCATGCACCACCAGACCCGGGAGCTCCAGTTGGTAACCACTGACATCCAGCCGGGCAATCTGCATGCCGACGTCGCGTTCCACCTGGCGAATGAACGCCGCCCGCGCCCGTGCTGGCAACCCCAAGCGCCGGGCAAAGCCACGCAGCACGCCCAGCAGCCGGGCCGGGGCAGCGATGCTCACCGCCGCTTCCGTGCGCAACCCCATCTGCAGGGCCAGCAACACACTGGCACCGCCCATCGAGTGGCCGATCACCGCGCGCAGGGGCGGCAACTCGGCGGCAGCTTCCAGCAGCGCGCGGGCAAACAGCACCACATTCGCCTGCTGACCGGGCGAACGGCCATGCCCCGGCCCTTCCAGCGACACCACCGTGTACCCTGCCTGAACCAGGGTTTCGATCAAGGCGGCAAACTGAGTGGGCCTGCCCTCCCAACCATGCATCAGCAGCACGGTAGGCCCCTGCCCCCAGCGCAATGCAGACAGGCCAAAGCGCAAGGTGATGCGCTCGGCGCTGGCCAGCAGGGGCAACTCCCAGTGCCGCGGCGGCAGGTTGCGCGGGGTCATGAAGGCACGGCGCATCTTGCCCGCGACGTGCTCGGGGGCCAGGCGGCCCAGGGTGCCATTGACACCACGAATCCAGCTCAGGGTAGTCATCGCCATGCTCCAGGGTTAAAGCACCGCCGATTTGGCGGCGCGCAGAATGCGGTCAGACAGATCACTGGTACCCAGTGCCCGGGCCAACGCCAGGCCGCCAACCATCAGCGCCAGGTCGGCCAGCGCCTTGTCGGCGTCTTCAGGGCGGTCAACCATCGCGGCAGTCATCAACTCGATGTGCTCGGCCAGCACCTCACGAAAGGCCTCAGGGAGGCGCTGCATTTCGCCCAGCGAGTTGGGCAAGGGGCATGCGTGCACTTCGGCATCCCGGTGCTTGCGCGACAGGTAGAAGGCGCCGGCCAGTGCCCGCCGCCCTGCACCATCGAGGTTGGGGTCGATCTGCGCGAGCAAGGCGCGGCGCTCTCCCAACAGCTGGCGAAACGCTTCGAGCATCAAGTCGTCCTTGCTGTCGAAATGGGCGTAGAAGCCCCCAACGGTCAGCCCAGCAGCCCCCATCACCTGGCTGACACTGGGCTCGGCCGGCCCGTGCTGGATCAGCGCACTGCGGGCAGCCTCCAGTATGCGTTCGCGGGTTCTGCTCTTCTTGTCGCTCATTCGGCGCTCACAGGGCGAAATATGATGATCGAAATATTATTCTCATCATATTTTTTGGCAAGCGGAATCTGCGGCCGTTTGTCGGCAGACAATTTTAGGGAGATAAGAAAAACAAAAGGCCCATTCAATAATCGAATGAGCCTTCAAAGTCCCGCAAAACGCGGGTAAAAATGGCGTCCCCTAGGGGACTCGAACCCCTGTTACCGCCGTGAAAGGGCGGTGTCCTAGGCCACTAGACGAAGGGGACGTAACCTTCGCGAAGATCCACTTGCGTGAACCCTGGCAGAAATGGTGGAGCTAAGCGGGATCGAACCGCTGACCTCCTGCATGCCATGCAGGCGCTCTCCCAGCTGAGCTATAGCCCCGAAACAAAAGGCTCATCAATAATCGACGAGCCTTTTTAAGCCCTGCAAAACGCAGGAAAAGTGGCGTCCCCTAGGGGACTCGAACCCCTGTTACCGCCGTGAAAGGGCGGTGTCCTAGGCCACTAGACGAAGGGGACGTAACCTTCGTGCCGATTCGCTAACGCGAACCGCGGCAAAATTGGTGGAGCTAAGCGGGATCGAACCGCTGACCTCCTGCATGCCATGCAGGCGCTCTCCCAGCTGAGCTATAGCCCCGGATTTATAGCCTCGCGGCCCAGCGACATATTGAAACATCGCTTGTGCAAAACTGGCGTCCCCTAGGGGACTCGAACCCCTGTTACCGCCGTGAAAGGGCGGTGTCCTAGGCCACTAGACGAAGGGGACGAACCTTCTTACCTTCAAGACCCGGTTGTTGGACCCGGTCTTGCTTATCAGCCTTGGCTGCTAAGCGGAATTTGGTGGAGCTAAGCGGGATCGAACCGCTGACCTCCTGCATGCCATGCAGGCGCTCTCCCAGCTGAGCTATAGCCCCACAATGTCGCTCTGAACCGAATCGCTGGCTGGGTGCCTGACGCTTCGTTTTCGTTCATCGCTGTGGACGGGGCGCATATTAAGATCGGATTGCAGGGCTGTCAAACTAATTTTCAAAAATATCCAAAAATTTTTTCACAGATAACAATCACTTACCGCCCTGCCCCACTAAAACCTGAACAGTGAACTGTGTGGGAGCGGGTTTACCCGCGAATAATGTAGTGCAGACCACATCGTATTCGCGGGTGAACCCGCTCCCACAGGTTCGGCAACAGGCCCGGAAGCGCGGTCAGCCGATGGCGGCCAGCAGCTTTTCCCACTCTTTGTTTTCTTTCTTCGACACGCCACCCAGCAGGTCCAGGGCCTGACGCAAGCGGTAGCGAGTCAGGTCCGGGCCGAGGATTTCCATGGCGTCCAGGACCGATACCGAGCTTGCCTGGCCAGTGATGGCGGCGAACATCAGCGGCATGGCATCACGCAGCTTCAGCTCCAGCGCCTCGACCACCGCCTGGATGCAGCCAGTGATGCGCTCTTTTTCCCACTGGCGCAGGCTCTCGAGCTTCCACAGGATCAGCTGAATCACCTGGCGCACCTGGTCGGCCGACAGTTTCTTGCTTTCGAACAGCTTGGCGTCCAGCTTCAGCGCGCCTTCGAAGAAGAACCCGCCCAGCGGGGCAACCTGGCTGAACGTTTCGACCCTGCCTTGCACGTGCGGGGCGATCTTCATCATGTAGTCGCTGTTGAACGCCCACTTCTGCAGCCGTGCGGCGAACGCCTCTACCGGTAGCTCGCGCAGCCACTGCCCATTGAGCCAGGACAGCTTTTCGATGTCGAAGATCGGGCCGCCCAGCGAGATACGCGACAGGTCGAAGTGCTCGACCATTTCCGCCAGCGAGAACTTCTCGCGCTCGTCCGGCATCGACCAGCCCATGCGGCCCAGGTAGTTGAGCATGGCTTCAGGCATGAAGCCCATGCGCTCGTAGAAGGTGACCGAGGTCGGGTTCTTGCGCTTGGACAGCTTGGATTTGTCCGGGTTACGCAGCAGCGGCATGTAGCACAGCTTGGGCTGCTCCCAGCCGAAGTACTCGTAAAGCTTGATCAGCTTGGGCGCCGATGGCAGCCATTCTTCGCCGCGCAGCACGTGAGTGATGCCCATCAGGTGGTCGTCGACCACGTTGGCCAGGAAGTACGTCGGCAGGCCGTCGTTCTTCATCAGCACCTGCATGTCCATGCGGTCCCACGGGATTTCGACATCCCCGCGCAGCATGTCAGGTACCACGCAGATACCTTCGCTCGGCACCTTCATGCGGATCACGTGCGGCTCGCCAGCGTCCAGGCGACGCTGTACTTCTTCGGCGCTCAGCAGCAGCGCGCGGCCGTCGTAGCGCGGGGTTTCGCCGCGGGCTTGCTGCTCGGCGCGCATCTGCTCCAGCTCTTCGGCGGTGCAGAAGCAGTAGAAGGCGTGGCCGGCGTCAACCAGTTCCTTGGCGTACTTGGCGTAGATTTCGCCACGCTCGCTCTGCCGGTACGGGCCATGCGGGCCGCCAACGTCCGGGCCTTCGTTCCATTCGATGCCGAGCCAGCGCAGGGCGTCGAAGATCTGCTGTTCCGACTCGCGCGTGGAGCGCAGCTGGTCGGTGTCTTCGATGCGCAGGATGAACTCACCGCCGTGCTGCTTGGCAAAGCAGTAGTTGAACAGGGCGATGTAGGCAGTGCCGACATGGGGGTCGCCGGTAGGCGATGGCGCGATACGCGTGCGTACGGTGGTCATGGGAGTCTCGAACGAAAGATGAAACAAAGGCGGGATGTTAGCAGGAGGCAGGCACCGGGCTCCAGCAATGGCGCGAACGTCACTTGCCGATCGGCCATGTGCCGCTGTTAAATTTATTTACATTTCTGGAACGACCGTACCCATGCCTGCCCAACTCAAGCGCCGCCTGGCGATCTTCTTTACCCTGGTGGCCATCATCGCCCTCGCCTTCCTGGCCCACTGGTATTTCAAGGGCCGCTTCTACGAGAGCACCGACAACGCCTACGTGCAGGGCGAGATTACCCGTATCTCCAGCCAGCTCGGCGCCCGTATCGACAGCGTGCCGGTGGAGGACAACCAGCACGTCAACAAGGGCGACCTGCTGGTACGCCTGGAAGCCGCCGACTTCGAACTGGCGATCGAGCGCGCCCGCGCCGCCCTGGCGACCCGCGAAGCCGAATATGCCCAGGCGCAAAGCCGCCTGACCCAGCAAGGCAGCCTGATTGCCGCAGGTCAGGCCCAGGTGGCGGCCAACCAGGCCACCTTCGACCGTTCACGGCTGGACCTCAGCCGCGCGGAAAAACTGCGCAAGCCCGGGTTTGTCTCTGAAGAGCGAGTCACTACCCTGTCGGCCGACAGCCATGTCGCCGGCTCGCAGGTCGACAAGGCCCGCGCCGACCTGCAAAGCCAGCGCCAGCAGGTCAACGCACTCACGGCCGACCTGAAACGCCTCGATGCCCAAATCGCCAATGCCCGCGCCGACCTGGCTCAAGCCGAACTGAACCTGAGCCGCTGCGAGATCCGCGCGCCGATCAGCGGCACCATCGGCCAGCGCAACGCACGCAATGGCCAGGTAGTGCAGGCTGGCGCCTACCTGCTGTCGATCGTGCCCGACGAAGACATCTGGGTGCAGGCCAACTTCAAGGAAACCCAGATCGGCCACATGCAGCCCGGCCAACGCGCCGAACTGGAGTTCGACAGCTACCCCGATACGCCAATCGAAGCACGGGTCGAAAGCCTGTTCGCCGCTTCAGGTGCGCAGTTCAGCCTGTTGCCGCCGGACAACGCCACCGGCAACTTTACCAAGGTGGTGCAGCGCATCCCGGTAAAACTCACGTTCCGCGCCGATAACCCATTGCGCGGGCGCATCCGCCCCGGCATGTCGGTCACCGCCACCGTCGACCTGCGCAACGAAGACGACGGCCACGATGCCCGGTGATCAACTGCTGCGCCCTACCGCGGAGCCAAGCCGACGCGACTGGATCGCGGTGATGAGCGTGATGCTCGGCGCTTTCATGGCAGTGCTGGACATCCAGATCACCAACTCTTCGCTGAAAGACATCCAGGGCGCCCTGTCGGCCACCCTGGAAGAAGGCTCGTGGATTTCCACCTCCTACCTGGTGGCGGAAATCATCATGATCCCGCTGACCGCCTGGCTGGTGCAGCTGTTATCGGCGCGGCGCCTGGCGGTCTGGGTGTCCGCCGGTTTCCTGCTGTCGTCCTTGCTGTGCTCGATGGCCTGGAACCTGGAAAGCATGATCCTGTTCCGTGCCCTGCAGGGTTTTACCGGCGGGGCGCTGATCCCGCTGGCGTTTACCCTGACCCTGATCAAGCTGCCCGAACACCACCGCGCCAAAGGCATGGCGATGTTCGCCATGACCGCTACCTTCGCCCCGTCCATTGGCCCTACCCTGGGCGGCTGGCTGACCGAAAACTGGGGCTGGGAGTACATCTTCTACATCAACATCCCGCCGGGCCTGGTGATGATCGCCGGCCTGTTGTACGGGCTGGAGAAGAAAGAGGCGCACTGGGAGCTGCTGAAAAGCACCGATTATGCCGGCATCCTCACCCTGGGCCTGGGCTTGGGCTGCCTGCAGGTGTTTCTTGAGGAAGGCCACCGCAAGGACTGGCTAGAATCGCACCTGATCGTCGGCCTGGGCAGCGTCGCGCTGGTCAGCCTGATCACCTTCGTCATCCTGCAGTTTTCCAAACCGCACCCGCTGATCAACCTGCGCATTCTCGGCAACCGCAACTTCGGCCTGTCGAGCATCGCCAGCCTGGGCATGGGCGTAGGGCTGTACGGATCCATCTACCTGCTGCCGCTGTACCTGGCACAGGTGCAGGGCTACAACGCCTTGCAGATTGGCGAGGTGATCATGTGGATGGGGATACCGCAGCTGTTCCTGATACCGCTGGTGCCGCAACTGATGAAGGTGATATCGCCCAAGGTACTCTGCGCGCTGGGGTTCTGCCTGTTCGGCGCCGCCAGTTTCGGTTCGGGGGTGCTCAACCCGGACTTTGCCGGGCCGCAGTTCAACCATATCCAGATCATCCGCGCCCTGGGCCAGCCGATGATCATGGTGACCATTTCGCTGATTGCCACCGCGTACATCCAACAACAGGATGCAGGATCCGCATCCAGCCTGTTCAATATCTTGCGTAACCTTGGTGGCGCGATTGGTATTGCCTTGCTGGCTACCCTGCTGGATGCGCGCACCAAGGTGTATTTCGATTACCTGCGCGAATCGGTGGTGCCGAGCAACCCGCAGGTGGCAGAACGGCTTGCGCAATTGGCGGAGCGACTGGGTAGTGACAATGCGGCGCTGGGCAAGCTTAGCGAGATTACCCACCAGCAGGCGCTGATCATGGCTTACAACGATGCCTTCCACTTTGTCGGGATTGGCTTGGCGGTGAGCATGGTGGCGGTGTTGCTGACCCGCAAGCTGCCGGAGGGGTTGAAGGCTGGGGAGGCCCACTGAGCCAATTTCAGACGATGTGCGATGCCTGTGGGAGCGGGCGAGCCCGCGAACACCGGCGCAGCCGGTGCCAGACACCGCGTAAAATTCTTCGCGGGCACGCCCGCTCCCACAGGATCAGCTGGTAATCAAGCGCTCCCGCAGCTGGGCAATCTCGTCGCGCAACTGCGCCGCGGCTTCGAATTCCAGATCACGGGCGAACTGCATCATTTTCTCTTCCAGCTGCTTGATGCGCTTGGTGATCTCGCCCGGCGTGCGCAGTTCGGCTTCGTAGCGGGCGCTCTCCTCTGCCGCCTTGGCCATACCCTTGCGCTTCTTGCTGCGCGCACCGGGCACCGTGGCACCTTCCATGATGTCGGTAATGTCCTTGACCACGCCCTTGGGCACGATGCCGTTGGCTTCGTTGAAGGCGATCTGCTTCTCGCGGCGGCGCTCGGTTTCGTCGATGGCGCGCTGCATCGAGCCGGTGACGTTATCGGCGTACAGGATTGCCCGGCCATTGAGGTTACGCGCCGCACGACCAATGGTCTGGATCAGCGAGCGCTCGGAACGCAGGAAGCCCTCCTTGTCGGCATCGAGGATCGCCACCAGCGACACCTCAGGCATGTCCAGGCCTTCACGCAGCAGGTTGATACCTACCAGCACGTCAAAGGTACCCAGGCGCAAGTCGCGGATGATCTCCACCCGTTCCACGGTGTCGATGTCCGAGTGCAGGTAGCGTACCCGCACGTCGTGATCGGCCAGGTAATCGGTCAGGTCTTCAGCCATGCGCTTGGTCAGGGTGGTGGCCAGGACCCGGTCGCCCTGCGCCACCCGCTTGCGGATTTCCGACAGCAAGTCATCGACCTGGGTCAACGCGGGGCGTACCTCGACTTGCGGGTCGACCAGGCCGGTGGGCCGCACCACTTGCTCCACCACGCGCCCGGCGTGTTCGGCCTCGTAAGGGCCGGGGGTGGCAGAGACGAAGATGGTCTGCGGGCTCACGTCCTCCCACTCGTCGAAACGCATCGGCCGGTTATCCAGTGCCGACGGCATGCGGAAGCCATACTCCACCAGTGTTTCCTTGCGCGAGCGGTCGCCCTTGTACATGGCGCCGACCTGCGGAACGCTGACGTGGGACTCGTCGATCACCAGCAGTGCGTCGGCCGGCAGGTAGTCGTACAAGGTGGGTGGCGGAGCGCCGGCAGGCCGACCGGACAGGTAGCGCGAGTAGTTTTCGATGCCGTTGCAGTAGCCCAGCTCCAGGATCATCTCCAGGTCGAAGCGGGTACGCTGCTCCAGGCGCTGGGCTTCTACCAGCTTGTTGGCCTTGTGCAAGTATTCCAGGCGTTCCTTCAATTCCTCCTTGATACCCTCCACGGCTTCCAGCAGGGTTTCCCGCGGGGTGACGTAGTGGCTCTTGGGGTAGAAGGTGAACCGCGGCAGCTTGCGGAAGACCTCCCCCGTCAGCGGGTCGAAGGCGGCGATGTTCTCCACTTCGTCATCGAACAGCTCGATGCGGATCGCCTCCAGGTCCGATTCGGCCGGGAAGATGTCGATCACGTCGCCACGCACGCGGAAGGTGGCGCGGGCGAAGTCCATCTCGTTGCGGGTGTACTGCAGGTCCGCCAGGCGGCGCAGCAGGGCACGCTGGTCAAGCTTGTCGCCGCGGTCCACGTGCAGGACCATCTTCAGGTAAGTCTCGGGGCTGCCCAGGCCGTAGATGCACGACACTGTGGTGACGATGATCGCGTCACGCCGCTCCAGCAGTGCCTTTGTCGCCGACAGGCGCATCTGCTCGATGTGGTCGTTGATCGAGGCGTCCTTCTCGATAAAGGTATCCGACGACGGCACGTAGGCTTCCGGCTGGTAGTAGTCGTAGTAGGAAACGAAATACTCCACCGCGTTGTTGGGGAAGAACGCCTTGAATTCGCCATACAACTGCGCCGCCAGGGTCTTGTTCGGCGCCAGCACCAGGGTCGGACGCTGCACCTGCTGAATGACGTTGGCGATGCTGAAGGTCTTGCCTGAGCCGGTCACCCCGAGCAGCGTCTGGTGCGACAACCCGGCCTCGATGCCCTCGACCATCTGGCGGATGGCCTCAGGCTGGTCGCCGGCCGGCTGGAAACGGGTGACGAGCTGGAACTCGGACATGACGGACCTCGCGACGCTGCAGTAACTGTAAATTTAGCCAGTAGTCTATACCCAAATGCAGCCATCAGGGTGCGCTTTCAAGGCATACCTGTGAACGGGTATTACGGTGGACCGGGCAATTAGACCAATGGTCAAAAAATATTTGCGCAAATAGCTGGAAAAGCTGCGCCAGAGTGTCGCGGTGACCGGTCGGTATCACTATACTGACTCCCCGTTTGTGCACCGCTTCAGTGCATTCGGCTGGAGCGTGTACGCCCTATCACTCTTCAATCAGAGCCGAAGTAACAATGAGCCTGTTTTCCGCTGTCGAGCTGGCACCCCGCGACCCTATTTTGGGCCTCAACGAAGCATTCAACGCCGACCCACGTACCGATAAGGTCAACCTGGGCGTAGGCGTGTACTGCAATGAGGAAGGCCGCATTCCGCTGCTGCGCGCCGTGATCGAAGCCGAGACCCAGCGTGCCGCCCAGCACGCCTCGCGCGGCTACCTGCCGATCGACGGCATTGCCACCTACGACCAGGCCGTGCAAAAGCTGCTGTTCGGCGCCGAATCGCCACTGCTGGCCGCTGGCCGCGTGGTTACCGTGCAGGCCGTCGGTGGTACCGGCGCACTGAAGATCGGCGCCGACTTCCTCAAGCGTATCTCGCCAAACGCCGTGGTTGCCATCAGCGACCCGAGCTGGGAAAACCACCGCGCGCTGTTCGAGTCGGCCGGTTTCCCGGTCCAGACCTACCGTTACTACGACGCGCCGACCAACGACGTCAATCGCGCCGGTATGCTCGAAGACCTCAACGCCCTGCCGTCTGGCTCGATCGTGGTGCTGCACGCCTGCTGCCACAACCCGACCGGTGTCGACCTGAACCTGGAAGACTGGAAAAACGTGCTGGAAGTGGTCAAAGCCAAAGGCCACGTGCCGTTCCTCGACATGGCCTACCAAGGCTTCGGTGACGGCATCGCCGAAGACGCCTTCGCCGTGCGCCTGTTCGCCGAATCGGGCCTGGAATTCTTCGTCTCCAGCTCGTTCTCCAAGTCGTTCTCGCTGTACGGCGAGCGCGTCGGTGCGCTGTCGGTGGTCACCGCCTCCAAGGACGAAAGCACCCGTGTGCTGTCGCAGGTCAAGCGCGTGATCCGCACCACCTACTCCAACCCGCCAACCCACGGCGCAACCATCGTTGCCACCGTGCTGAACAGCGCCGAACTGCGCCAGATGTGGGAAACCGAGCTGGCCGAAATGCGCGACCGTATCCACGGCATGCGCAAGCAAATGGTTGCGCTGCTGGCCGAATACGGCGCCAACCGCGACTTCAGCTTCGTAGGTCGCCAGGTGGGCATGTTCTCTTACTCGGGCCTGACCGTTGAACAAGTCGCCCGCCTGAAGAACGACTTCGGCATCTACGCGCTGGACACCGGCCGTATCGCCGTGGCCGCGCTGAACCAGAGCAATATCCACGTAGTCACCAAGGCTATCGTCGAAGTGCTGTAACTGATTGATTTGTCAGGGGGTGGCTTGACTTCCCCCTGACAATCAGTAAGATACGCGCAGATTCCGCGATAGCTCAGTCGGTAGAGCAAATGACTGTTAATCATTGGGTCCCTGGTTCGAGTCCAGGTCGCGGAGCCAGACACTGAAAAAGCCCTCGGGTGCGCAAGCAACCGGGGGCTTTTTCGTTGTTCACCGGAAGTATGTCAGCGCCTGGTAGATCGAGCGCCGCGCGGGCGGCGCTCGATCTACCAGGCAGCACAAAACTCAAGACATGCGCCTTCCAGCTCCAGAGCCCTCAACTACTGCGCCCAATCGGGTAAAACTCCCCCCGGCTCCATACGCCCAACCATTCCTCCCCCTCGATCACACGCGGCACGGCCAGTTCCACCAGCTGGTAAAACACATTGCGATGTATCAGCGCTTCCAGGTTGCTGTGCATCAACACATACGGCGATGGCTCCTGCGTCACCGGGTCGATCACTACTCGCAAGGGATTATCCGGCCCGGCCTCGACCTGGTCTTCGACATTGCTGGTAAAGCGCAGCACCTGCTGTTCGCCTTCGCCCTGCACCTCCAGCAGCACGGCCACGAACGGCGCATCGTCGACACGAATGCCAACCTTCTCTACCGGGGTCACCAGGAAATAGTCATCGCCGTCGCGGCGAATGATGGTAGAGAACAGCCGCACCATCGGCTTGCGCCCGATCGGCGTGCCCAGGTAGTACCAGGTACCATCGCGGGCGATGCGCATGTCGATGTCACCGCAGAAATCCGGATGCCACAGGTGCACTGGCGGCAGGCCCTTGGCCTTGGGGATCTGTGCCAGAAGGTCACTGGCCTTGCCGGAGTCGCTCATCACGCTTGCCTCATTCACTCATGCCCAGGAGGCTACGAGCGTACTCGCGCATCGGCGCACCAAGCAAATCCTCGGGGGTTTTGTCGTGGAACGTCAACAAACCGCCACGGCTCTTGATGCGTGCGGTGTCGATCAGGTAGCGGGTATTGGTTTCGATCAACATCATCTGCACCACCCCACTGTCCCAGCCAAGGCGGTCTACGGCTTGTTCGTCATACCACTCGTCGCCATTGCCGATACGGTCGTCGGTGCGGGCAAAACGGGTATAGAGCACGTAGTCGGCGCCCACCGAGCGGGCTTGGGCAATGGCCTCTTCCAGGCCCAGTGGTCCTTGGGCGCGACGCACCAGCGGAAAGTACTCGATGAAGCTTTTGAAGGCCTGCTCGGCCACGGCATTCTGCCGGGGCACCGGCCCTTTGCCCGGTGGAACAAACGCGCCCTGGCCGATAAAGATGAACGAATCCGGCTGCAAGCGAATCGACAGGGTACGCCGGGTGTCACTGTGGTCCAGCAGCCCCGCATCACTCATGTGGTAGCGGGCAGTCTCGCCCATATCACTGACATTCATGCAACCGCCCAGCGCCATCAGCGCCAGCGGCAAGACCAGGCTACGCATCTTTCCTCCAATGGCCGGCGACGAAAAACCGGCGAATAGCCGGCGAATGCAGCTTTTGCGCCAGCTTCAGCCCCCGATCACCTTCATGACCGTCACGCCGCCGGAAAACGCCAGGTCCTGCTTGTCTGCCAGCGCCTTGACCAACAACCGTTGCAAGGCCGGCAGCGCCTGGTGGCGCGGTTTTTCCAGCAAGTCGCCAATGAAGTGGCGATTGCCAGACGACAAGCAGCCATGCAGCCAGCCCGTTGACGACAACCGCAACCGCGAACAGGTACGGCAAAACGGCACGCTTTCGTTGGCAATGACGCCGAAGTGGCCCTGGCCTGGGATGTGATAGCGCATGGCGGTAGCGTCCAGTGGAGCATCCACCTGCGTGTACGCATGCTTGCCGCCGATCAGCGCCAGCAGCTGGTCGAGGCCGACAAACTGCTGCACGAAGGCATTGTGGTCACGGGCCAGGTGGCCCATGCGCATCAGTTCGATGAAGCGCAATTCAAAGCCACGCGCCAGGCAGTAATCCAGCAGCGGCAGCACTTGGTCGAGGTTGTGTCCGCGCATGGGCACCATGTTCACCTTGACCCGCATGCCCAGGGCGCTAGCGCGCTCCATTCCGTCCAACACACTGGCAAGGTCGCCGCCCCGAGCGATTTGACGGAAAGCCAGTGGGTCGAGGGTGTCGAGGGAAACATTCAGCCGGCGAATTCCAGCCGCCTGCAGTTGCGGCAACTTGCGAGTCAGTAACTGGCCATTGGTGGTCAGGGAGATGTCGTCGAGGTCGAGTTTGGCCACGGCAACCAGAAAGGCATCCAGGCGTGGGCTGACCAACGGCTCACCACCGGTGATGCGCAAGCGCTCGATGCCGGCAGCTTCAATCAGGTAGGCCACGCCACGGGCCAGTGCATCCGCCGACAATTCATCCTGCGCTGCCACCAGGCGCTTGCCGTCAGGTACGCAGTAGGTGCAGGCGTAGTTGCAGGCAGCCGTCAGGCTGACGCGCAGGTTGCGAAATCGCCTGCCTTGACGATCGACGATCATGGATGACTCCGGCATGGATGAAGGGGCCGGCAAAAGCTGACTCATAAATCAGGTTTTTGCAAGCCCCAAGCATTGCCGAGCTCAGGAATGTTTCAGTTCGACGGTTCCGGGTCGCGCTTGCGCTTGTTGCCCATGCGCACGCCGATGTCCATCAAGAACTGGAAGAAGCCTTCCTGGTCTTCCAGCACGTTGCTCCAGAACGGCGAGTGGTACAGGGCCACCGCGCCATGCACCAGCGCCCAGGCGGCACAGTAGTGGAAGTAAGGCGGCACGTCTTCAAGCTTGCCTTCGCTGATACGGCCCTTGATGAGCTGGGTCAACCGGTCGAAGTTCGAGGCGCGAATGCTGTGCAGTTGCTCGACCATTTCCGGTACCTGGTTGCCCTTGACGACCTTTTCTTCAAGGCGGTCGAACAGCCGGTATCGTTGAGGGTCGCGCATGCGGAACTCGAAGTAGGCACGCGACAGGGCTTCCTTGTCGCGGTCAACGTCCGCCGAGTGCAACAGCTCGTTCAGGTCGCGCTCATAGTCGAGCATCAGGCGCAGGTAAATCTCCGCCTTGGACTTGAAGTGCTTGTAGATCGTGCCTTTGCCGATGCCCACGGCGTCGGCGATCATCTCGACGGTGACGCTGTCTTCACCCTGTTCAAGAAACAGTTTTAGCGCGGTGTCGAGGATTTCCTGTTCGCGACGGCGAAACTCACGGACCTTACGAGGTTCTTTCTGCATGGGAAGGACTGGATGACAATCGAAGCGGTTTATTATGCCTAACTTGCGGGAAATTGCACGGATCATCCAAGCATGTCTGTGTTTCACGATGCTTACGGCCATGCGCTGCGGGAGGAATGGGACGTCGGCGTATTCCAAATCTGTTTAAAAAACGACCAACAGGCACTGGCACTGCGCCAAAGCTGACCAATACTTGAAGTGTTGGCGCGGCGCATCCCCCCCAAGTGGCGCGCCGATAAAGGTGCTCAGGGACCGCGTGCCTTTGTTTTACTCCTAATGGTCTTAACCCGGATTCCCCCCCCAGAACCCGGGTTTTTTTTGCCGAGAATCAGGCCACCCGCGCCAACGGGAACAACCGCTTGAAGTTGGCAGTGGTCTGCTCGGCCAGCTGCTCATAACTGGCCCCCCGCAACGAAGCCACATACTCCGCCACTTCCCGCACATACTGCGGCAAATTCGGCTTGCCGCGGTGGGGAATCGGCGCCAGATACGGCGAATCGGTCTCTACCAGCAAGCGATCGACCGGCACCTGCCGTGCCACTTCGCGCAGGGCATCGGCATTGCGGAAGGTAACGATGCCCGACAGCGAAATGTAATACCCCAGGTCCAGCGCCGCCTTGGCCATGTCCCAGTCTTCGGTAAAGCAGTGCAACACGCCCGCTTGCGGCAGGTTCGCCTCACGCAGCAGCGCCAGGGTATCGGCACGTGCCGCCCGGGTATGCACGATCACCGGCTTGCCGGTCTGTCGCGAGGCCTCCAGGTGCAAGCGGAACGAAGCCTGCTGCAACGCTGCCGCCTCCGGCTCGTAATGGTAATCCAACCCGGTCTCGCCAATCGCCACCACATGCGGGTGCGCCAGCTCGCGCAGCAGCCATTCCAGCGCCGGGGTCTCGCCCGGGGCCAGGTCCAGCGGGTGCACACCCACCGAGCAGTCGACATCAGCGTACTGCTCACTCAGCGCCTTCACCGCGCCGGCGTTCTCGGCACTGACGCCAATGCAAAGGAAATGCCCTACCCCACGGTCACGCGCCGCCTGCAGGGCAGCGTCGAGCGAGCCCTGGTGGGCACTGAGGTCTAGGCGGTCGAGGTGGCAATGGGAGTCTACGAGCATGGGATAACAGCACACATGAAAAAAGTAAAAATCAGCGGGCGCCCGGCAGTTGTAGCCAGTGGGCCAGCAGCGATTCAAGCAACAGGGCACGGTTCAGGTTGGCCTTGCCCAGCACCTTCTGGCGCTGCTCCAGGACCCAAGCCTGCACTTCCAGCACCTTGGTCTGACGGCTTTTCTGCGCCAGGTATTGCACGACCTTGCGCATATCGGCCAAGCCTAAACCCTCCTCGTCCTGGGTCAACTGGTAGCGCAAGATCAGGTGCGCCCACTCACAGAACCAGTCGAACAGCAGCAGCAGCGGCACGCCGTTCCAGGCATCGGCCAACTGGCTGGGCGATTGCTGCTGTTTCAGCAGCTTCTTCACCCCGTCAGTCACCAGCGCGCGCTGCTCGCGCACACCTTGCGCCTGCAGGCTTACTGCCATCAACGGCGAACCGGCGGCCAGGGTCAGCAGCTCGACGCGTTCGGCCTCGTCACTGTCAGGGAGCGCACCGGCCAACCAGGCCTGGCTCTGGGCCAGGCTTGGCTGCGGGCAAGCCACTTGCTGACAACGGCTCTTGATCGTCGGCAACAACCGGCTGGGCTGATGGGTAACCAGCAGCAGCACCGTATCGCCAGAAGGCTCTTCGAGACTTTTCAGCAGTGCGTTGGAAGCGTTGGTGTTCATCGCCTCCACCGGCTCGATCAACACCACCTTGCGCCCGCCCAACTGTGCGGTCTGCACCACGAAGGCCACCAGTTCACGTACCTGGTCAACCTTGATCGGCTTGTCAGCCTCCTCGGGCTCAAGGACGAAATTGTCCGGGTGGCTGCCGGCCTTCAGCAACAGGCAGGACTTGCACCCGCCACAGGCATCCAGGCCCTGAGGCTGCTGGCACAGCAAGCGGGCCATCAGGCGCTCGGCCATGGCCCGCTTGCCGATGCCCTGCGGCCCATGCAGCAGGTAGGCATGGGCATGCTGGCGGCGCCCAGCCAGTTGCTGCCAGAGCGCCTGCTGCCAGGGGTAGGCCTCAGCCACGGCAACGCTCCACGATGGCCGGCAGCAGCGCGTCGATGGCGCGCTGCACTGCCTCCAGTGATTGAGCGGCATCGAGCAGGTTATAGCGCTGCGGTTCGCGTTGGGCACGTTGCAGGTAGGCCTGGCGTACGGCTTCGAAGAAAGCCTGGCCTTCCTGTTCGAAACGGTCCAGGCGGCCCCGGGCCGCGGCGCGGGCCAGGCCCACTTCCACTGGCAAGTCGAATACCAAGGTAAGGTCCGGGCGCAGGTCACCCTGGACGAATTGCTCCAGGGTGGCGATCCGCTCGACCGATAACCCACGCCCGCCGCCTTGGTAGGCGTAAGTGGCATCGGTAAACCGGTCGCACAGGACAACGGCTCCGCGCGCCAGGGCCGGGCGGATCACCTGGGCCAGGTGCTGGGCACGTGCGGCGAACACCAGCAACAGCTCGGTATCGGCAGCCATGTTTTCTTCAGTGGGGGCCAGTAGCAGCTCGCGCACCTTTTCCGCCAACGGCGTACCACCGGGCTCCCGGGTCAGCACCACGTCAAGCCCGTGCTCGCGCAAGCGCGCTGCCAAGTAGTCGCGATTGGTGCTCTTGCCCGCGCCCTCGGGGCCTTCCAAAGTAATAAACAAGCCGTTCACAGGCAGTCCTTAATGTTGTTCGTCAGGCGATGGCCGCTCGGCCGCTTGCGCACCGCCGGCAGGGGCGTCCTGCACCGGCGGCTCGTCGGGCGCTGGCTGCGCAGCCGGCTGATCCACCTCAGGTGCTTCGGGCGGCGCAGCCTCATCACTCCCTGGCTGCGACTCAGGCTGCGGCGCTGACGGCGACTGCGGTGCAGGGCTGGAGCGGTAGTCCGAGCGGCGCTTGAGCTGGAACTCACGCACCGCCGAGTTATGGTCGTCAAGGTCGTCGGAGAACACATGGCTGCCGTCGCCACGGGCGACGAAGTACAGGCTGGTACCTTCTGACGGGTTGAGCGCCGCGTGAATCGCCTCACGGCCGACCATCGCGATTGGCGTGGGCGGCAGACCGGTCATGGTGTAGGTATTGTAGGGCGTTGGCTCGCGCAGGTCGGCGCGGGTGATCTTGCCGTTGTAGCGCTCACCCATGCCGTAGATCACCGTCGGGTCGGTTTGCAGCATCATACCCAGGCGCATTCGCCGCACGAATACGCCGGCTATCTGCCCGCGCTCCTGTGGAATGCCGGTTTCCTTCTCTACCAGCGAAGCCATGATCAGTGCCTGGTACGGGTCGCGATACGGCAGGTCGGTGGTGCGCTCGGCCCACTCCTTGGCCAGCACTTCGTCCAGGCGCATGTAGGCCTGCTGCAATAGCTCGACGTCGCTCATGCCGCGCACGAAGCGGTAGGTATCAGGGAAGAAACGGCCTTCGGGGAACACGCCGGTATGGCCAAGCTTGTCCATGACCTCGGCGTCGGACAGACCGTCCAGGGTATGCCTGATTTTTTCATGCTTGGCCACGGCCGAGCGGACCTGGCGGAAGGTCCAGCCTTCGACCAGGGTCAGGTTGTATTGCACCACGTCGCCGCGGCGCCAGGCGTCGAACAGCTGCTCGACGGTCATGCCGGGGGTAATGCGGTATTCGCCGGTATGCAAGGGGGTGCCGGCCATGTTGAAGCGCCAGTAAAGGCGCAACCAGACGGCGTCGTCGAGCAGCCCTTCCGTTTGCATGCGGTAGAACATGCGGTTGGGGGTGGTGCCATTGGGCACGTCCAGCAGGCGTTCCTGCGTCACGTGCAAAGGCTGCTCCAGGACCGAGTTGACCTTCCAGGCCGACCAGCCAAGCGCCAGGCCAGCAAGGATCAGCCCCATTTCCAGCAGCAGCAGGAATTTACGTCTCACGAATTCAGGTTTCCAGTAACGTACGGGCAATGGCCTGCAGTTGACGGGTGAGCGGGCCCGGCGACCAGTTTAGCGCGGCTACGCCACGCACGGGCCAAATGCCGTAAACGCTATTGCAAACAAATACTTCATCCGCTTGCTCCAGCGCGTCGAACGGCAGGTCGCGGACCTGCACAGGGATGCCCAGCAGCGCGGCTTGCTGCAGCAACTCAGCGCGCATCACCCCGGCCACGCCACAGCGGCTGAGGTCGGCGGTGAGCAGCAGGCCATCGCGCACCAGGAACAGATTGCTGTACACCCCTTCGATCACCCTGCCCTGCCCGTCACGCATCAGGCCTTCGGCATGTTCGCTGTCCTGCCATTCGGCACGGGCCAGCACCTGCTCCAGGCGGTTGAGGTGTTTGAGGCCGGCCAGCAGCGGTTGTTCCCCAAGCCGGGTCTGGCAAGGGAACAAGCGCACGCCGTGCTCGGCATGCTCGACAGGATAGCTGGGTATTGGGCTGCCTTGCAGGATTCGCCGCGGTGCGACACCAGCAACCGGCGCATAGCCACGCTGGCTGTCGCCACGGGTGAGGATGAGTTTGGCCACGCCATCACCGAGCTGGCTGGCAAAGCGCAGCAGCTCGTCGCGCACCAACCCCAGGTCGGCGCTGATCGCCAGGCGCTGACAGCCCAGCGCCAGGCGTGCGAGGTGGCCGTCCAGCAGGCTAGGCCGGCCGCCGCGCACGGCGATGGTTTCAAACAGGCCATCGCCGTAGGCCAGGCCGCGGTTCTGCAGGTTGACTGCAGTCGCCGGCTGGCCATCGATCCAGCTGTGCATCAACCGGCGAACCGGCGGAACACCAGCGAGCCGTTGGTGCCGCCAAAGCCGAACGAGTTGGACAACACCACGTCGATCGGCATGCTGCGCGCCTGGTGCGGCACGAAGTCGAGGTCGCAACCTTCGTCCGGCTCATCCAGGTTGATGGTCGGTGGTGCCATCTGGCTGTTGATCGCCAGCACGCTGAAGATTGCTTCCACCGCGCCAGCGGCACCCAGCAGGTGGCCAGTCATCGATTTGGTCGAGCTGACCGCCAGCTTGTAGGCATGTTCGCCGAACACACGCTTGATCGCTGCCACTTCGGCCACGTCACCCGCAGGTGTCGAAGTACCATGGGCATTGATGTAGCTGACCTCTTCTGGCTGGATGCCGGCATCGCGCAGGGCATTGGCCATGCAGCGGGCAGCACCTTCACCGGTCTCGGGTGGCGAGGTCATGTGGTAAGCGTCACCGCTCATGCCAAAGCCGACCAGCTCGGCGTAGATGGTCGCACCGCGCGCCTTGGCATGTTCCAGCTCTTCAAGCACCAGCGCACCGGCACCGTCCGACAACACGAAGCCGTCACGGCCTTTGTCCCACGGGCGGCTGGCACGGGCCGGCTCATCGTTGCGGGTCGACAGCGCACGCGAGGCACCGAAGCCGCCCATGCCCAGGCCGCAAGCGGCCATTTCGGCGCCGCCAGCGATCATCACGTCAGCTTCACCGTAGGCGATATTGCGCGCGGCCATGCCGATGCAATGGGTGCCGGTGGTGCAGGCGGTGGCGATGGCGTAGTTCGGCCCCTGCAGGCCCAGGTGGATCGACAGGAAACCGGAGATCATGTTGATGATCGAGCCCGGCACGAAGAACGGCGAAATACGGCGCGGCCCCGAATCGTGCAAGGTGCGGCTGGTTTCTTCGATGTTGGTCAGCCCGCCGATACCCGAGCCCATGGCCACGCCAATGCGCTCGCGGTTGGCATCCGTGACTTCCAGACCGGCATTGCGCACCGCCTGGAAACCAGCGGCCAGGCCATACTGGATGAACAGGTCGAGCTTGCGGGCCTCTTTGGCCGACAGGTACTGCTCAACCTCGAAGCCTTTCACCGAGCCGCCAAAACGGGTGGAGTAGGCAGACAGGTCCGTGTGTTCGATCGGACCAATGCCACTGCGGCCAGCCAGAATGCCCTGCCATGTGCTCGGTACATCGGTACCCAGTGGCGACAGCATACCCATACCGGTGACCACGACGCGTCTACGCGACACAGTACTCTCCTTTTCTAATGACAGAGTTTCTTGCCATTGCATTCAGCGCAACGGAATGAAATGGCAACAAGCTCTCGATGCCTGGGATCGAGCCCAAGAAAACCGCGACAGGACGCTCGCAAAGAAAAAACCGCACGCCAGCAAAGGCAGTGCGGTTCTTCTCGACAAGAAGCGTCGACTACAACGTCTTAAGCCTGGTGGTTTTTGACGTAGTCGATAGCAGCTTGAACGGTAGTGATCTTCTCAGCTTCTTCGTCAGGGATTTCGGTCTCGAATTCCTCTTCCAGAGCCATCACCAGTTCAACGGTGTCAAGCGAATCGGCACCCAGGTCATCAACGAAGGACTTCTCATTAGTCACTTCTTCTTCCTTGACGCCCAGTTGCTCGGCGACGATTTTCTTGACGCGTTCTTCGATGGTGCTCATACCTAGTTCTCACTCCTAATGGATATATGTCAGGCAGCTGGCCGGTGGCTAATTTTATAGAAAGACGTTTGCTTTTCAAGCGAAACGCACCTTCAGGCTAGTCACCACACCCGCTGCCTGGAATCTGGTTGCAGCTTTATAACGGATTTTAGGCTCGCAGTATGACTCTTTTTTTACGAAACCCGTCACATTGAGTTGCAGTGTTACATGTACATCCCGCCGTTGACCGGCACGGTAGCGCCGGTCACGTAGGCTGCGCCGTCGGACGCCAGGAACGAAACCACCTTGGCGATTTCGTCGGCCTGACCCAGGCGGCCCAGCGGAATCTGGGTCTGCAGGGCTTCGCGCTGTGCCTCTGGCAGTTCGCGCGTCATGTCGGTGTCGATAAAGCCCGGGGTCACCGAGTTGACGGTGATGCCGCGCGAGCCCACTTCACGCGCCAGGGCGCGGCTGAAGCCTTCCAGGCCAGCCTTGGCGGCCGCGTAGTTGGCCTGGCCAGCGTTACCCATGGCGCCGACGACCGAGCCGATGCTGATGATACGACCCCAACGTGCCTTGGTCATGCCACGCAGCACGCCCTTGGACAGACGGTAGAGGCTGTTCAGGTTGGTGTCGATGACGTCGAACCACTCGTCGTCTTTCATGCGCAGCATGAGGTTGTCGCGGGTGATGCCGGCGTTGTTGACCAGGATGGCCGGCGCACCGAACTGCTCGGCAATGGCCGCCAGTACCGCTTCAACGGATTCGGCGCTGGTCACGTTCAGTTCCATGCCGGTGCCGGTGATGCCGTGCTCTTTCAGGGTGGCAGCAATGCGCTCAGCGCCGGATGCCGACGTGGCTGTGCCGATCACGGTGGCGCCTTGGCGGCCCAGCTCGAGGGCGATGGCCTGGCCAATGCCACGGCTGGCGCCGGTCACCAGTGCAACTTTACCTTGCAGGCTCATGCAAGCTTCTCCAAATCAGGCCAGTGCCGCACGGGTGGCGGCAACGGCGTCAGGGGTGTTGAGGTTGTAGGTGGTCACGCCTTCGGCGCAACGCTTGTTCAGGCCAGCCAGGACCTTGCCCGGACCGCACTCGACCAGGTTGACCGCGCCATTCGCAGCCAGGGTCTGCACGCACTCCACCCAGCGCACCGGCTGGTACAGCTGTGCCAGCAGGTCATGCTTGAGGGCGTCGAGGTCGGCGGCAACGGCGGCAGTGACGTTTTGCACTACCGGAATTTGCGGCGCTTTCCATTCGATGGCGTTGACCGATTCGGCAAAGCGCTCGGCGGCCGGCTTCATCAGGGCGCAGTGCGACGGCACGCTGACCGCCAGCGGCAGGGCGCGCTTGGCACCCTTGGCCTTGCACAGCTCCATGGCGCGATCTACCGCAGCCTTGTTACCGGCAATGACCACCTGGCCTGGCGAGTTGAAGTTGACGGCGCTGACCACTTGGTCTTCAGCCGCTTCGGCGCAGATTTCTACGACTACGGCGTCGTCCAGGCCAAGGATTGCAGCCATGGCACCGTGGCCTGCCGGCACGGCTTCCTGCATCAACTGACCACGGCGCTCGACCAGGCGAACGGCGTCTTTCAGGCTTATGCTGCCAGCGGCAACCAAAGCACTGTATTCACCCAGGCTATGACCGGAAACGAAGGCTGGCGTAGCGCCGCCTTCCGCCAGCCACAGGCGCCACAGCGCGATGGACGCGGTGAGGATGGCCGGCTGGGTCTTGTCGGTCTGGTTGAGTTGCTCTTCCGGGCCTTCCTGGATCAGCTTCCACAGGTCGTAACCGAGTGCCTCGGAAGCTTCCTTGAAGGTTTCGATGATCACTGGCTTCTCGGCGCCGAGCTCGGCGAGCATGCCCAGTGACTGGGAGCCTTGACCGGGAAAGACAAATGCGAGGGATGCAGACATTGAACAAGCCCTTATGATCTTGTCGTCGGATAGTGTGCGCCAGGCGCGAAGCCAGACGCGGAATCTGAAAACTTGGATGGAAACACAGACCAAGCGGTCACATTTAAGCACTTCATCGGGGAAAAGCCTAAGGCAACAGGTCTTCGAGGCGGCCATGCAGCCGCTGCGGCAGGTTTTCCTGGATCTCGATCAACGCCCGCTGGATGGCACTCTGAAACCCCTGCACGCCCGCCGAGCCATGGCTCTTGATGACGATACCCTGCAGCCCCAGGAAGCTCGCACCATTATGCCGTGCTGGCGCCAGATCGGCCTGCAGACGCTTGAGCAGCGGCATGGCCATTGCCCCGGCGACGCGGGCAAAGGCACCGCCCTTGAACAGTTTCTCGATGCGCGCGCCGATCATCGTCGCCAGGCCTTCGCTGGATTTGAGCAGGATATTGCCGACAAAACCGTCACACACCACCACGTCCGCCTCTCCACGGTACAGGCCGTCCCCTTCGACGAAACCGACGTAGTTAAGGCCGCGGGCGTTCTGCAACAGCGTGGCAGCCAGCTTGACCTGCTGGTTACCCTTGATGTCCTCGGTGCCGATATTCAACAGCGCCACGCGTGGTCGATGCACACCCAGCGCCTGGGCGGCCACCGAGCCCATGACAGCGAACTGGTAGAGATTTTCGGCACTGCAGTCGACATTGGCCCCGAGGTCGAGCAACTGGCAATAACCAGCCTGGGTCGGAATGGCCGCCACCATGGCTGGCCGGTCAATGCCCGGCAGGGTCTTGAGCACGAAACGCGACAGCGCCATCAGCGCCCCGGTGTTGCCGGCACTGACGCAGGCCTGGGCCTTGCCGTCTCGCACCAACTCAAGGGCGATGCGCATCGACGAATCCGGTTTGCCGCGCAACGCCTGGGATGGCCGCTCGTCCATACCGACCACCTCACTGGCGGCGACAATCTGCAGGCGCGCGCGATCCGCAGCCGCAAGGCCGCTGACAAGATCTTCCAGGAGGGAGGGTTGACCGACGAGGGTCAGGTGCAGCGAGGGGGTAGCAGACAGGCAGGCAATGCTAGCCTGGACAATGCTGCGGGGACCGAAGTCCCCGCCCATTGCGTCGATCGCGATGATCTGAGCGGACAAGGATTACTCGTCAGCGCCCTTGTCGACCACTTTGCGACCACGGTATACGCCTTCTGGCGATACGTGGTGGCGCAGGTGAACTTCACCGGTGGTTTTCTCTACCGACAGCGCGTTTTCCGACAGGGCGTCGTGCGAACGGCGCATGTCACGGGCAGAGCGGGATTTTTTGTTCTGCTGAACAGCCATAATTGATTAACTCCTAAACGTTTGGGTCACGCTTTAACTGCGCCAAAACACTGAACGGGTTGGACCGCGATACCTCGTCCTTGCTCGATTCGGGCTCGTCTGCGCCCGCCGGCTGCTGGCATTCTTCCGGATGATGAGCAGGCACGATTGGCAAGGCGAGCAGAAGCTCCTCCTCGATCAATGCCTGCAGATCCAAAGGATCTTCGCCCAGTTCCAGCACGTCATAGCCTTTCGGCAACGACTGGGTATTCGCACCCTCCTTCACCACGGCGTAAGTACATTCGCTGTGGATCGGCAGGGTGACCAGCTCAAGACAACGCTGGCAAACCATCTTGACCTCGACGTCCAGCTCGCTGTGGATAACCACCACGTGCTGTTCATCTCGTTCAAAATCGAACTTCGCCTGCACCGTACCGACATTGTCGGAAAGCGGGTCGCAGAGTCTTTCCAAATCAGCGAGTTGCAGCGAACCGTTAAGGGTTACGCCACGATCGGCTAATTTGCGCGGGTCAACGTGAGGTGGAATCGGGTCATTCAACATAGGCGCAGCATAATAGGGATGCCCCCCGCCCCTGTCAAAGGAAATTAGGCGGCATCGTGCGTGATAGAATTTATTCAACTGATTCAGGAGTCTACCATGCTTCCTCTGTTACTGGCTTCCAGCTCTGCCTATCGCCGCGAACTGCTCGCCCGCCTGCGCCTGCCCTACACGTGGGCAAGCCCCGATATAGACGAGCAGCGCCTGGATGACGAGCCGGCCGTAGAACTGGTGCGCCGACTGGCCAGGCTAAAGGCCGAGGCCCTGGCAGGCAGCCATCCAGGGCACCTGATCATCGGTTCGGACCAGGTAGCGGTGCTGGGCGAGCAGGTGCTGGGCAAGCCGCACACCTTCGAGCGAGCCTGTGAGCAGCTGCTGGAGTGCAGCGGGCAACAGGTAAGCTTCCTGACCGGGCTGGCACTGCTGAACAGCGCCACCGGGCAATGCCAGGTGGATTGCGTGCCGTTTACCGTGACGATGCGCGAGCTGAGCCGCGAGCAGGTGGAGCGCTATGTGGCGGCGGAACAACCGCTGGATTGCGCAGGGAGCTTCAAGGCGGAGGGTCTGGGGGTGAGTTTGTTCCAGAGCACCCATGGGTGCGATTCGACCAGCCTGATCGGTCTGCCGTTGATTCGACTGGTGGATATGTTGACTCGGGAGGGGGTGGTTGTCCCTTGAGCCTGACTTGAGATTTCTGCGCCTGTGAGATCGAGCGCCGCCCGCGCGGCGCTTCGCGGGGCAAGCCCGCTCCCACATTTCTTTTGGGCCGATCAGTCCGCGCGCCAATGGTGACAGGAGAAATTGGCCTGAAACAGATGTGGGAGCGGGCTTGCCCCGCGAAGCGCCGCGCGGGCGGCGCTCGATCTCAAAGGCGCCGCAAAATGCACGCCGAACTCAACGCAACTGCGGCCCCTGGAACCCCATCCACATCGCCAGATGCTCAGCCACGCTGGCCCCCACGCGCTTGGAGAAGCGATCGAACGGCGACTCCTGCACAGTGAAGTCCACCAGCTCCTTCTCGCCTACAATTTCACGCGCCACGTAGCTGGCACTGCCCAGCCCATCCACCAGCCCCAGCGCCTTGGCCTGCTCGCCCGACCAGATAAGGCCACTGAACAACTCCGGGTGGTCCTTATCCTTCAGGCGCTCGCCGCGCCCTTGCTTGACCATGGCGATGAACTGGTTGTGCGTGGTGTCCAGCACCCCCTGCCAGAACCGGGTTTCTTCTGGCTTTTCAGGGGAGAACGGATCAAGGAAGGCCTTGTGCTCACCCGAGGTGTAGGCACGCCGCTCCACGCCCAGCTTCTCCATGGTGCCGACAAAGCCGTAACCGGCCGCCGTCACACCAATCGAGCCCACCAGGCTGGCCTTGTCGGCATAGATCTCGTCCGCCGCACTGGCAATGTAATAGGCACCGGAAGCACCAAGATCAGCAATGACTGCATACAGCTTGATGGCCGGATACTCGGCGCGCAGGCGGCGAATCTCGTCATACACGTAACCCGCCTGCACCGGACTGCCGCCTGGGCTGTTGATGCGCATCACCACAGCCTTGGTCTTGCCGTCCTTGAACGCCTCGCGCAGGCTCTTGACGATATTGTCAGCACTGGCTGCCTCTTGGTCGGCAATCACCCCGCGCACCTCGACCAGCGCGGTATGGCTGGCACTGCGCGATGCGGCCTTGTCCATGTCCATCAGCGGGGAGAACAAGGCCAGGATGCCGAACAGGTAGACGAAGGTCAGCAGCTTGAAAAAGATGCCCCAACGCCGGGATCGGCGCTGCTCCTGCACGCTGGCCAGCAAGGTTTTCTCCAGCAGTTTCCAGCTCTTGCGCTCCTCGCGCTCCTCGGGCTCGGCCTCGGGGGCCTTCCATTCGTCAGCCATGCTCACCTACCTTGGAAGTGGAATTGCAGAACCACCCAGCCACTCGCGCAACTGGGAAAAATGATCGATGCACACCTGCGGCCCGAACTCGGCCAGCGCCTGCAGCGACATGGCACCATAGCCCACCGCCACCGAATGCATGCCGGCATTGCTGGCCATTTGCAGGTCGAATGCCGAATCACCGACCATCAGCGCGCGGCCCGGTTCGACGCCGCAATGATCAAGGATCTGCTCGAGCATCAGCGGGTGCGGCTTGCCACGCGTTTCGTCGGCGGCGCGGGTGATGTCGAAGAACCGCTCCCAGCCGTTGGCCTTCAGCACCCGGTCCAGCCCGCGACGGGCCTTGCCGGTGGCCACCGCCAGGCGGTAGCCCTCGGCACGGAAGGCGTCCAGCGATTCGGTCACACCCTCGAACAACGGCGAGGGCTGCTGGTCCAGCGCCATGTAGATATCGGCGTAGTGCTGGCGGAAGCTATCGACCTGCGCGGGCGCCAGGTGCGGGTACAAGGTGTGGATCGCCTCGCCCAGGGCCAGGCCAATGATGCCCTTGACCGCATCTTCGCTGCTTTGTGCCTCCCCGGCACGTTCGGCAGCGGCGTTCATGGCCTCGACGATACGCCCGATGGAATCGGCCAACGTGCCGTCCCAGTCGAAGATCAGCAACTCATAGTCACGGCGCACTCAAACGCTCCACAGTCTTGGCCCACACCTCGTCCACAGGCGCTTCAAGCTTGAGCTCGCCGCCGTCGGGCAGCGGCACGGTCAACGCATAGGCATGCAGGAACAGGCGCTTGCCTCCGAGCTCTCGGATTTCGCGACTGAAGTCTTCGTCGCCATACTTGCTGTCACCAGCAATCATGTGCCCGGCATGCAAGGTGTGCACGCGAATCTGGTGGGTACGGCCAGTTATCGGGCGCGCCTCGACGATAGTGGCGAAGTCGCCGAAGCGGCGCAGCACGCGGAACAGGGTCAGCGCCTCCTTGCCCTCGTCGTTCACTTCGACCATGCGCTCGCCCGACCGCAGGTTGCTCTTGAGCAGGGGCGCGTTCACTTGCTTTTTCGCGGTCGGCCAGTGGCCGCGCACCAGCGCCATGTAGCGCTTGTCGACCCCATCGCCGCGCAGGGCGGCATGCAGGTGGCGCAGCATGCTGCGCTTCTTGGCGATCATCAGCAGCCCGGAGGTGTCGCGGTCCAGGCGGTGCACCAGCTCCAGCTCCTTGGCATCCGGACGCAGCTGGCGCAGCGCCTCGATCACGCCAAAGCTCAGGCCGCTGCCGCCATGCACGGCGATGCCGGCCGGCTTGTTCATCACGATCAGCGCCTTGTCTTCGTAGACGATGGCGGCCTCCAGGCGCTGCAACAAGCCCTGGGCCACCGGCGCCGGTTCGTCACGCTCGGGCAGGCGGACGGGCGGTACCCGCACGATGTCACCGGCCTGAATCTTGTATTCCGGCTTCACGCGGCCCTTGTTGACCCTTACCTCACCCTTGCGCAGGATGCGATAGACCAGGGTCTTGGGCACGCCCTTGAGCGCCGTGATAAGGAAATTGTCGATGCGTTGGCCGGCAAGCTCCGGCGCGACTTCGATCAGCTGAACGCCGGAAGTCGGAGGGGTATTGGTCGTCATGGCGGGAATGATAACAATTTTTTATGGAATTGAAGCACTTAATCATTGCTGCTATAGTCGCGAACGCCGCCAAAAGCGGCAGGCCAGTGAAACCAGGCCCTTGGCCGGTTCCTGACCTACGCAATTCTGCAGGACGCGAGGCCGTCCTACGGGGTTTTCGCCAGTTTACCGAATTGCCTGGAATCGCCACCAGCGCTGTGTAGAGAAGACCGAAAAAAACGACAAGTGCGGTGTTTCACCTGCTTACCCGATTCTTTTCGTTGTACCTCTGCCCGCCCCGTCGCTTCCACGCAACGCACGGCGAATGCTTCGGAAATACCTGCCTTGGACATGTAATGGCGTCAGCTTCCCATTCGAAGCTGGCGAAAAATGCAACCCGTTGCGGATTCAGCGCGCGGCAGCACCCGAATTATCAGGGATACGTGCAGGGTGGAGATGCACAGCCCTCGGACCGTGTAGCACCGCGTCCGGCCACCAGCCCACTGACGGCTGGCGAGCGGATAAGGTCCTGAACAGATGCCCCCGGGCGTCCACGGCTGACGGTTGATTCCTCCTCCTGACTGAGTGCACAAGGCCCGCTTGGTTGATTCGGATACCCATTCGAAGCCACCGGGGCCTTGTTGGCACCGCAGCAAACAGGACGCGTCGTCGCGACAACGGCAGGCTGGGCAACCGGCTGGTGCCGAACGTCGCTCGACACGGGGGTGGCCCGCCCACCCTTTGCGCACCTTGGCACCGACCATGAGACGTCGTGTGTGCCGAACGCCGTTTCCGGCAGCCCGGAAACCGACGGTACAACATGAAAAGAATGCTGATTAACGCAACTCAACCCGAAGAGTTGCGTGTAGCCCTGGTGGACGGCCAACGCCTGTACGACCTGGACATCGAGTCTGGCGCGCGCGAGCAGAAAAAGGCCAACATCTACAAAGGCAAGATCACCCGCATCGAACCCAGCCTCGAAGCCGCCTTCGTCGACTTCGGTTCCGAACGTCACGGCTTCCTGCCGCTGAAGGAAATCTCCCGCGAATACTTCAAGAAGGCCCCAGAAGGCCGGGTCAACATCAAGGAAGTACTCAGCGAAGGCCAGGAAGTCATTGTCCAGGTCGAGAAGGAAGAGCGCGGCAACAAAGGCGCCGCCCTCACGACCTTCATCAGCCTGGCCGGTCGCTACCTGGTACTGATGCCCAACAACCCGCGTGCCGGCGGCATCTCGCGCCGCATCGAAGGCGAAGAGCGCAACGAACTGCGCGAAGCCCTGAACGGCCTGACCGTACCGGGCGACATGGGCCTGATCGTGCGCACTGCCGGCCTTGGCCGCAGCAGCGAAGAAATGCAGTGGGACCTGGACTATCTGCTGCAATTGTGGACCGCCATCAAGGAAGCGTCCCTGGACCGCGCCGCGCCATTCCTGATCTACCAGGAAAGCAACGTCATCATCCGCGCCATCCGCGACTACCTGCGCCAGGACATCGGCGAGGTGCTGATCGACAGCATCGACGCCCAGGAAGAAGCCCTGACCTTCATCCGCCAGGTGATGCCGCAGTACGCCAGCAAGGTCAAGCTGTACGAAGACAGCGTGCCGCTGTTCAACCGCTTCCAGATCGAAAGCCAGATCGAAACCGCCTTCCAGCGCGTGGTCGACCTGCCGTCCGGCGGTTCGATCGTGATCGACCCGACCGAAGCCCTGGTGTCCATCGACATCAACTCGGCGCGCGCCACCAAAGGCAGCGACATCGAAGAAACCGCCCTGCAGACCAACCTGGAAGCGGCCGAAGAAATCGCCCGCCAGTTGCGCCTGCGTGACATCGGCGGCCTGATCGTCATCGACTTCATCGACATGACCCCGGCGAAAAACCAACGCGCCGTTGAAGAACGTGTGCGTGAATGCCTGGAAGCCGACCGCGCCCGCGTGCAGGTTGGCCGCATCTCGCGCTTCGGCCTGCTGGAAATGTCCCGTCAGCGCCTGCGCCCGTCGCTGGGCGAAAGCAGCGGCATCGTCTGCCCACGCTGCTCCGGCACCGGCATCATCCGTGACGTCGAATCGCTGTCGCTGGCCATCCTGCGCCTGATCGAAGAAGAAGCACTGAAAGACCGCACCGCCGAAGTACGTGCCCAGGTCCCGATCCCGGTGGCTGCATTCCTGC
Organism: Pseudomonas sp. DCB_BI; assembly: GCF_026240995.1. Classification (NCBI taxonomy): domain Bacteria; kingdom Pseudomonadati; phylum Pseudomonadota; class Gammaproteobacteria; order Pseudomonadales; family Pseudomonadaceae; genus Pseudomonas; species Pseudomonas sp. DCB_BI. Next base: position 96,513 of record NZ_JAPFCG010000024.1, read on the forward strand.
TCAACGAGAAACGCAATTCGATCACCAAGATCGAGCTGCGCACCCGTGCGCGCATCATCATTCTGCCGAACGACCACCTGGAAACCCCGCACTTCGAAGTCCAGCGCCTGCGCGACGACAACCCGGAAGTGCTGAACAACCAGTCCAGCTACGAAATTGCCGCCACCGAGGCAGAGGAAGCGCCGCAGCCGACCGCTACCCGCACCCTGGTTCGCCAGGAAGCCGCAGTGAAAACCGCCCCGGCCCGCGCCAATGCCCCGGTCCCAGCCGCCGCTGATGAAGCGCAGCCTGCCGCTCCGGTCGCCCCGGCCCCGAGCGCTCCTGAGCCAAGCCTGTTCAAGGGCCTGGTGAAGTCGCTGGTCAGCCTGTTCGCCGGCAAGGACGAGCCAGCTGCTGCGCCAGTGGTTACCGCTGCCGAAAAACCGGCCGCCGAGCGCAGCCCACGCAACGAAGAGCGTCGTAACGGCCGCCAGCAGAGCCGCAACCGTAACGGCCGCCGCGACGAAGAGCGCAAGCCGCGCGAGGAACGCGCCGAGCGGGCACCACGCGAAGAACGCCAGCAACGCGAGGAGCGTGCGCCACGTGAAGAGCGTGCTCCACGCGAAGAACGCAGCCCACGCGAGGAGCGTGCACCGCGTGAAGAGCGTGCACCGCGCCAGCCACGCGAAGACCGCCGCGGCAACCGTGGCGAAGAGCGTGTGCGCGAACTGCGCGAACCACTGGACGCCACCCCGCCAGCCGAACGCGAAGAGCGCCAGCCACGTGAAGAGCGTGTAGCCCGCGAAGAACGTGCTCCACGCGAAGAGCGTGCCCCGCGTGAAGAACGTGCTCCACGTGAAGAACGCGCACCTCGCGAAGAACGTGCTCCACGTGAAGAACGCGCACCTCGCGAAGAACGCACCCCACGTGAAGAACGCGCACCTCGTGAAGAACGTGCCCCGCGTGACGAACGCGCACCTCGCGAAGAACGCGCCCCGCGCCCAGCACGTGAAGAGCGTCAGCCACGTGCAGCCGAGGAAGCCGCCGAGCAGGCTGCCGAATTGGCCGAAGAGCAACTGCCGAACGAAGAGCTGCTGCAAGACGAGCAGGAAGGCACCGATGGCGAGCGCCCGCGCCGCCGTTCGCGTGGCCAGCGTCGCCGCAGCAACCGCCGTGAGCGCCAGCGCAACGCCAATGGCGAGCTGATCGACGGCGAAGAAGAAGGCAGCGAAGAGCAGCCACAACAGCACCAGGCCAGCGAGCTGGGTGCCGAACTGGCCGCCGGCTTGGCCGTGACTGCCGCCGTGGCCACCAGCAACATCAGCAGCGATGCCGAGGCCCAGGCCAACCAGCAGGCCGAGCGCGCCACCGCTGAAGTCGCTGCCGTTGCCGTTGCCGAAACCGACAACAGCGAAGTCGCCCAACCGGCCGAGCAGGCTGAAAAGGTCGAGCAGGTCGAAGCTGTAGCCAAGGCAGAGGAAGCAGTCGCCGTGGCCCCAGTGGTCGAGCAACCGGTCAGCGAGCCGGTGGCCGTGGTCGAGGCAACTGCCGAGCCAGTGGTCGAAGTTGCTCCGCAGCCATTTGGCGAAGCACCTGCTGTCGAGCCGACTGTGGTTGCCGAAACCGTGGCTGTTGAAGCCCCAGTGGAAGCCCCTGCTGTAGAAGCTGGTGAAATCGAACAGGCCCCAGCCGTGATCGAAGTCGCGCCGGTTGCCGAGCAGCCTGTCCCGGTTGTCGAAGCCCAGCCAGAAGTGGTGGCCGAGCCTGTACCTGCCGTCGTCGAGCCTGCACCCGTAGAAGCCCCTGCCGTGGTAGCGCCTGCTACTGTCATGCTGTCCAACGGCCGCGCGCCGAACGACCCGCGTGAAGTGCGCCGCCGCAAGCGCGAGGCCGAGGCTGCCGCCAAAGCTGCGCAAGAAGCTGCCGCCGCCGCCGGGGAGCCAGCGCTGGAAGCCGCCGATGAGCACAAGCCTCATCACGGTTGATAGCCAAGGCTGAATGAAAAAGCCCCGCCAGTGCGAACTGGCGGGGCTTTTTCTTGGGCTATGTTTGAATCAGCGTCGGCGCCCTGTGGGAGCGGCTTTAGCCGCGAAAACCGGCGGAGCCGGTGCCATCCACCGTGTTGGATTCTTCGCGGGGCAAGCCCGCTCCCACAGGTACCCCCTGATGCAGTACCTGGGGGAACAACTGGCTTGTTCAATTTCTAGAAGCTAGCGCGACCCCCTGTGGGAGCGGGTTTGCCCGCGAACACCGGCGGAGCCGGTGCCATGCACCGTGTTGGATTCTTCGCGGGACAAGCCCGCTCCCACAGGTACCCCCGCAGGCTTGAGGCTGATGCAGTACCTGGGTAAACAACTGGCTTGCTCAATTTCTAGAATCCAGCGCGATCCCTGTGGGAGCGGGTTTACCCGCGAACACCGGCGGAGCCGGTGCCATGCACCGTGTTGGATTCTTCGCGGGTGTACGACCGGGGACATCCTTTACATCGTAAACCGGGGACATGGTTTACACATTTGAGGCTTGGACGCGGTTTTCACCCCGTCCAAGCCTTCCCAGGAGATGGTTACACAGGAACACATCCCAAACATCATCTTCCACCTCTTTCAAGCCGATCCTCTCGCCCGACAAGGCCTCGCTGATGAAAAGCAGCTTGCCTTTCCACTTGATCGAGCCATTTTGCCTGACACTGCGGACAGCCATTTCGGCGGGATACTCCACGATAGGCAGGCATCCTGGGTAAGGCCGATTGGATGGCACATATAGCTCGAACGGACGCTTCATCTCCAACGCTTCATGGGGGCGGACATAGTTGAACTCGTGTCGGAAGTGCTCAAGCAGCAATTGCTGATCAATCAGATTGTGCCCCAGAGGCAGTTCAAGCTTCATGCTGCGATGCATCCGCTCGTGACGGCCATTCTGATCTGGGCGCGCGGCCAAGATGAGGCGCGAAGCATGGTCTGTAACCGTTAGTGGGTAGCACCACTGACCGTTGAGCATCTTGAACTGACCCTTGTAGTCGATGCACCAGGTCTTGTTCGGCTCGTTGGCCTCCCTCATCTTTGTGGGGCTTTTACCGTATCGCCGTTTTGGCCCACTCATC
>NZ_JAPFCG010000025.1:0-95665 GCF_026240995.1 Pseudomonas sp. DCB_BI
AGGCTGAACCCTTGGGCACGGCCGATTTGAATGGTGGCGCGTTCTTCAACGCTGAGTTCGGAATAGGACATAGGGGCAGCACGGTACCGGAAAGGTCAGGTGTTGCACTCAGTTTTCGCGGCCGCCCCCGCTTTACGTTGCTTGTCGTAGTCTGCGAGCAGCCTGAGGCCAACCTTGCACAGTAGCGTCAGGGCGATCAGGTTCACCAGGGCGGAAAGGGTCATGGTGATATCGGCAAACGCGAATACGGTTGATAGGTCTTCCATCGAGCCCCAGAGGATGAGTGCTAGCACGACGGCGCGGTAGCCCAGAAGGACCTTGCGGCTTTCACCAAGGATAAACTTCAGGTTGTTCTCGCCGAGGTAGTAGTTGTAGAGGATCGAGGTAAACACGAACAATGCCAGTGCAGCGCTAATGAAAATGCGCCCCCAGTCGCCCACAACCGCAGCTAGTGAGTTCTGGGTCAGAATGAGACCGTCACCGGCAAAGCCAGCGGTGTAGAAGCCGGACAGCAGGATCAGCAGAGCAGTGCAGGTACAAATGACGAACGTGTCGAAGAACACGCTAAACGCCTGTACCACTCCTTGAGAAATTGGGTGTCTGACATCGGCCACTGCCGCCACGTTTGGTGCACTGCCCAGGCCGGCTTCATTGGCAAACACGCCGCGTTTGACTCCCATCACGATGGCGCTGCCAATGAGGCCGCCGAAAGCCTGGTCCAGGCCGAAGGCGCTTTTGATGATGGTCAGCAGCATCATTGGCACGTGATCGATCTGCAAAACAATCACGTAGAGTGTTACCGCTACGTAGGCTAGCGTCTTCACCGGTACCAACAGGTCTGCCACCTTCGCGATACGCTTGATACCGCCTACAAACACCAGCCCCAGCACGACTGCCAGGACGACGCCCGAATGAGTAGGATCAATGCCGAAGGCATTTTGCAGGGAGTGGGATACGGCATGCGATTGCAGACCGTTGAATGAAAAGCCAAAGGTGACGATGAGCAAAATTGCCATCAGTACGCCGAGCCATCGCTTGTTCAGCCCGTATTCAATGTAGAAGGACGGTCCGCCATAGAATTGGCCGCTGGCATCTTTACGCTTGTACAACTGGGCCAAGCTACATTCCATAAGGGTGGTCGCCATTCCAACCAGGGCTGTGACCCACATCCAGAAGACAGCACCCGGACCACCCATTGTTACAGCAACCCCAACGCCAGCAATGTTGCCTGCACCTACCCGACCCGCGAGGCTTAACATGAGCGCTTGAAACGAGCTGATTTGCGCTGAACTGCTGGTGAGGCTGTCTTTGAAAACTTTAAACATGTGCAGGAAATACCGAAGCTGCACAAAGCGTGTCTTGAGGGTGAAATAAGTGCCTAGTCCGACGACCAGGACGATGAGCAGCTTTCCCGAAAGAAAACCGTTGATGGCTTCGAGCATGGCGCAACCTCATTGTTATTTTTACTGGGGGAGTGCGAGCTTCACGCGGCCGACTCAGCCGCGTGTTTAAAGATATGATTCGCTCAGGCGCGGTCTTGCAAAGCCTTGATGTGCTTCCACATCAGGGCGGGATTCGAATACATCGGGAAATGACCGCAATCAGGGATGCACGCCAGTTCCACGCCTTGTGCTGCGATATGGTCAAGGTACGACAGGTGTGAGTTGGTGACTCCATACATGTATTGGCGCGGGAAGGGCAGTGCGAGGAACTTGTCCATCAACTTGGCGTTGTCGGACAAATCCACCATGGATTCGAAAATGCCACGCACCGCGCCGGTCCGTACTTTATGCGCAAGGCTGGCCGCATAGAGTGCACTTGCAGGATCCGAAGCCAGCCGAGTGCGATCGATAAAGTCACGGAAGAAGCCCACGTCGTCATCACGGTTATGATCATGGATCTGTCGACTGAGGAAGCAATCCTCAGGTGCAATGTTGCCTTCGATATCAACGAAACTTTTAACGCGATCAGGCTCCTCGTGAGCCAATACCAAGCCGGTAAGTCCCCCCATGGAATGGCCTACCAGATGGAACTTGTCGATTCCGAAATGCGTGAGCACGGCTTGCGCGGTTTTCACCAGGAATGCGATGTTGATGCGCGAGAGGTCGGCGCACTCCGTTTCACCGCAGCCTGGCGCATCATAGGCAATGAAGGGGTGTCCTTCGAAAGACGCCTGCAGCGTGATATCGGCGTAATCCTCTTTGGTGGAACCGAAACCGTGAAGGAACAGGATGGGCGTTTTTGGCCCGGTGCGGTGTATCACCGCCACATCGAGCTGTACACCATCGATGTTCAGTGGGACTTTCTCGTACGTGAAGCGAGCTGCATGGGACACGGATACAAACTCCTATAACAGAGTCCCCAATGTTGAACTCGCAAAATGATTTGTAAAATACGAAGCCACGAAGCCTGTCATACGCCTGGCCTATGACAGCAAATCTTTTGCATGGTCGATCATTGCCTCTACCAGCGGATTTTTGTGCTCGTTATGCCAGGCCATGGCCGTGATCACCACTTTCACTTCGGGATGCAGGGGGCGGATAAGGACGTTCTCCGGCGCGAGTTTACCCATAGACGTCGGTACCAATGCGATGCCCTGTCCGCAACTGACAAAGGCGACTTGTGACGATACGGACCGCACCTGGTGGACGATGCGCGGTGCGAAGCCGCTGGCTTTGCACTGCCCAACCAGGTAGTCGAAGTACACAGGACTCACATCCCGTGATGCCATGACCAGGGTTTCGTCCGCGAGGGATTGTAGAGAGATTGACTCCCTTGCAGCTAAGGGATGGTCTTTGGGTAGTGCGACAGCCAGCCTATCTTCGGACAACGGCAATGATTGAATATGTCGACCGAGATTCCCTTCCAGGCGTGCGAATGCAATGTCGATATCACCCGCCTCCAGTGCGGGTATGGCTTCCGCGCTATCTATCTCCCGAACCGATACCGTAATCAAGGGATGATTCTGCTTGAAGCGCTCGATCAACGGGGGTAGCACGTCGATCATGGCCGATGTAATCGCTCCGATGGTCACCACGCCGGCATGGCCTGCGACGGCTTCGTGAACCGCCAACTCTAGTCGCTCCAGTTGATCAGCGAATTTCCGGACCGCGGGAAGAATCGCGGCGCCGGCGGCGGTCAGCTGTGCACCGCGGCGAGAACGGGTAAAAAGTTGAACGCGTAGCGACTGTTCGAGCGCCTGGATCTGCTCGGTCAACGGCGGTTGCGACATACCCAGCCGCTTGGCCGCGCGACTGAAATTTTGGTCTTCTGCCACAGCCAGGAACAGCCAAAGGTGGCGTATCAAGCGAAAGTTGATCACGGCGCTTTTCCATAGGTTTAGGATATAACAAGCTTAGCTTCTTCGTAATATACGTATCAAATCTCAGCGCCGATACTCAAGCCTCACCTATAAGAGGCCTGCAACAGATGAGCTTGAAAGCCCCGCTTGAACGCCTGGCTGCGCTCGATACCAACACAGTGTCGGACGCTCTGGACTTCCTCGAACTGCCTGGCGCCACTAATGGCCTGATGCCGCTCTGGAACTGCCCCAAAATCGTCGGCCGAGCCAGCACCGTGCAGTTGGGGCCAAAGCAGGACGTGGCGCCCACCGTTCACCTGATTACCCCGGTCGTGGAGCATGTCACCACCGATGACCGAGTGCTGGTGATCGCCGGTGGTGTCGACGGTATTTCCAGCTGGGGCGACATACTCGCCAACGCAGCCCAGCGCAAAGGCATCCGTGGGTCGATCATCGATGGCTTCAGCCGCGACATCCGCGGCAGCGCCGATATCGGTTACCCGGTCTTCGGTCGCGGCGTGACCATGATCAGCGCGCGCAACCGACTCATCCAGATTGACGCGGCCGTCAAAGTTCGCATGGCTGGTGTTGAAGTTGATGAGGGCGATTACGTGATCGCCGACGAATGCGGCACCGTTTTCGTTCCGGCCAATGCCATCGAGAAAGTGCTTGATCTGGCCGAGCGTATTGACCGTCGCCAAGCCGGCATGGTCGCCGCTGTTCGCGCCGGTCGCTCAGTCGAAGAAGTCATGCACGACACGCAATTCGAAGCCATCAAGGTGGAGCACTGATATGAGCCTTTCTGATAAAGACCTGGTTGCCTTGTTCGAAGGCTTGGATACCCCGGGTGTGTCCGACGCGATGGATAAACTGGGCCTACCGGGCCAGGCCTTCGGTATCTCGCCATTGGCCAACTACAACCAGGTCGTCGTCGGCCCTGCCTTCACTGTTCAGTACGTCAGCGCGAGCACACCGCCCGGTACTGTCGGTGACTTCATTGATGAAGTAGCACCAGGCGATGTGGTGGTCATCGCCAATGATGGCCGTACCGATTGCACGGTGTGGGGCGACATCATGACCCAGTACGCACTGGCCCGGGGGATAGCCGGCACGGTCATTGACGGTGTCTGCCGCGATGTGAACAAGGCGCTGGGCGAAGGCTACCCGCTGTTCAGCAAAGGCCGTTTCATGCGTACCGGCAAGGACCGCGTGGAAGTCGTGGCTGTAAACCAGCCGGTGTCGGTTGGTCAAGCCCGCGTTTGCGCCCGCGACATCGTCGTCGCTGATGCCAATGGTGTCGTCATCGTCCCGCGTAATCGTGCTCAGGAGGTCGCTGAAACGGCACGTCGTATAGAACACGTCGAAGCGCAGATCCGCGTACAGATCGCTACCGGCAAGAGCCTCAAAGAAGCTCGTGCCGCCCTCGGATACCACTCCCTGCAGAGCAAACAGCCATGAGCCTTCCACACGATTATCAGAACATTGCAAAGGTCCTCGGTAGTTCCACCCTGTATGAGGCCTCTGGGCTGCCATCTGCAGTCGACCGCGAGATTCGCGCTGTCTGGAAGGGCGCCTTCATCGCCGCCCCCGCTTACCCGCTGCAGTGTTCGCCTGGTGACAACCTGGGCTTGCACTTGGCCGTGGCAAAAGCGCCGCGCGGTAGCGTCTTGGTATGTGATTGCGCCGACTTCATTGCTGGCTACTGGGGTGAAGTGCTCACGGTGGCGGCGGAAGCCGCAGGCATTGTCGGTTTGGTAATCAATGGCGGCGTACGCGACATCGCCGCGCTTGAAGCGCATGGCTTCCCGGTGTTCGCGCGGGGTATATCGGTCAAAGGTACTGTCAAGGCGACTACGCCTTCAGTAGGTAAACCGTTCGACTTCAGCGGTGCACAAGTAAGCGCCGGCGATCTGGTCGTCGCGGACGAGGACGGTGTGATCATCATCCCGGCGGATGCAGTCGAACGCACGCTACGCGAAGGCCAGAAACGTGCGGACAAAGAAGCAGCGTTCATGGCCAAGCTGCGCGAAGGTCACACCACCATGGACCTGATGGGCCTTACTCATCCGGAGGAACACGCGTGAGCCTGGAAACGCTGAACCGTCGCTTGGAGGCTGCCAAGCCTTCGGCAACCTACAAGATCATCGACCGCGTGGCTGCGCGACGCGCAGAAGGGGCGACGATCATTTCGCTTTGCGCGGGTGAGCCTGACTTCGATACGCCGGAGCACATCCGTACCGCAGCCATCAGTGCAATCAGCAATGGTCATACACGTTACACCCAGGTGGCCGGCCTTCGTACGTTGCGAGAAGCCATCGCGCGTAAATACCAGCGTGAGAATGGTCTTGACGTCAGTTGGCAGGATACGCTGGTTTGCAGCGGCGGCAAGCAAGTCATCTTCAATGCCCTGGCCGCAACCCTCAACGAAGGCGACGAAGTTGTGATCCCCGCGCCGTACTGGGTCAGCTATCCAGAAATGGTTGAGCTGTGTGGTGGCGAGTCGCGCATTGTCGCTTGCGGCGCCGAATCGAGCTTCAAGCTGACCCCGCAAGCACTGGCCGAAGCCATCGGCCCGAACACCCGCTGGCTGATCCTGAATTCGCCGTCCAATCCCACAGGCGCTGTGTACGATCGCGACGAACTGCAGGCTCTGGCTGAGGTGTTGCTGGCCCATCCGCAGGTTCTGATTCTCGCTGACGACATCTATGAGCACCTGATTTTCGACAATCGTGACTTCCTCACGTTTGCCCAGGTTGAACCACGTCTGGCTGCACGAACGTTGACCATGAATGGCGTGTCGAAAGCCTATGCCATGACGGGTTGGCGAATCGGGTTTGCTACCGGTCCCCGCTGGCTGCTCGAGGCGATGGAGAAGCTTCAGGGTCAGCAGACCTCAGGCGCGTGTTCCATCTCGCAGCACGCAGCAATCGCTGCCCTCGACGGCCCGAAAGATTTCATCGCCCATAGCCGCGAAGTCTTCCAGCGGCGTCGCGATTTCATGGTCGAGTTGCTCAACCAAGCGCCGGGCATCAACTGCGAAATTCCAGGTGGGGCTTTTTACGCTTTCGCCGACTGTTCAGGGTTGATCGGCAAACGTTCTCCCGCCGGTTGTGAGTTGGTCAATGATGAGGCAGTGGCCCTGGCCTTGCTGGAGGAGGCCAACATTGCAGTCGTTCAGGGCAGTGCTTTTGGTCTTTCAGGCTACTTACGCATTGCCTACGCGCTCGATGATGACTCGCTGCGTGCGGCGTGCCAGGCCATCCACCGCTTCTGTGAGGACGCTCGATAGCTAGATAACGACGCTGAAGTAGAGCAGCGGAAGGCTGCACCTCCTGAATTGCATACGTGCGATACAGGTGGTGCAGCCTTTTTGTTTGGACGCAGCCAATGTCCGCTCTGGATGGGTGCTGACAAGTTATCTAATGACTCAAAAAGACGCAGAAACACGAGCTGTTTGAAAAGTTTTTTCTATCAAAAATGGGTAAAAAAACTCGTTTGCCTAAGTTTTTTCTATCGATGAACATAGCCACAAGGTCAAGCCACCCTGAGGAAAATAACAATGAACGGCTCACCATTTGGTATGTTATTTGTTGCATCTGACATTGATGCAGTGCATGAACTTGAATTCAACCGTTGGTACGACGAGGAGCATCTTCCGGACCGTGCATCGATGGCCGGAGTGATTAAGGCAACACGCTTTAAATCCCCATCCGATTTTCCAAAATACCTCGCGCTCTATTGGGCAGAGGGCATCTCTGCCTTCGACTGCCCGGAATATGCGCATGCGTTCAAGTACCAGTCTGTCTGGTCCAAGAAGATTCTTCCGCTCATGCAGAACCCCACCCGCCGCATCGGTGAAGCTTTCGGGCAATTTGACCAGCCTGGAGGGGACTGGGTGGCAGTCGTCGCAGCAGCCGAAGCAACTGAGCTTCGCACGCTGAACACGCTTCATTCAGCACTTGCCGAGATCCCAGGGTATATCCAGAGCTACTCTATAAGTCCGGTGCCAGCGCTGAGCTTGCCGTTGCCCCAAGAAGCCGGCAACCCGCGGCCGATGGTTCCCATGCTCATAGTGGAATGCGCCAGCGAAAGTGCGGCGCGACAGGCTGCCGAATCCAGCCTGATCCATTTGCCCACCGGTAGCACCCATTTTGGCGTGTATCAGAGCCTGAGCAAGGACTCGGTCGGGGAGGTGCGTTGATGAACACTTCGATCGCATCCGTGGATCAGTCAGGCCCCATCAGCAGCGAAAATTCTGGCAAGCGTGCCGACATCAGGCGACTCGCCGCTGCCAGCTCGATCGGGACTACGCTCGAATGGTATGACTTCACGGTCTACAACCTGATGGCGGCGCTGGTCTTCAACGTCATCTTCTTCCCTTCGTTCGACCCGTTGGCCGGTACCGTCATTGCGTTCTCCACCTACGCGGTGGGCTATATCTCGCGCCCTCTGGGCGGGATTGTCTTCGGCAGCCTGGGCGACAAGCTCGGCCGGCGCTGGGTGTTGGTGGCGACACTGATCCTGATGGGCACGGTGACCGGGCTGATGGGGTTGTTACCTACCTATGAAACCTGGGGTATTTGGAGCCCAATCCTGCTGGTCCTGCTGCGTTTCCTGCAAGGGGCGGCTATTGGTGGGGAGTGGGCCGGGTCGGTACTGTTGTCCATGGAGCATGGCGAAGATCGCCATCGTGGTCGGAATGCTTCATTCACACAGGTAGGGCCGGCCTGCGGAACCCTGTTGGGCGCCGGGTTCATCGCCTTGATCACTTTCGTCATGACGCCAGAAACGTTCCAGGAATGGGGCTGGCGTATTCCATTCCTGTCCAGTGTGCTGTTGGTGATGCTCGGTTTCTGGCTGCGTCGTGGTGTAGATGAAACGCCGGTATTCAAATCGATGGAGGCGAAGGAAGCCAAAGTCGACGCACCGGTGCGGGAAGTGTTCGTTGGGCACTGGCGGCGGTTGCTGGTCGCAGGCGGCGCACGTATCGGCTCGGACATCGTCTACGCGTTGCTGGTGGTATTCACGCTCGCTTATGTGACTAACGTCCTGCACTTACCTCGCTCTACTGCGCTGACAGCCACGATTATCGGTTCCGTGTTCCATGCCGTCAGTGTTCCGCTGTTCGGCATGCTCTCCGACCGAGTGGGACGCCGGCCGGTTTACGCGTTGGGAGCTGTGCTATCGATTGGTTGGGGGTTCGTGTTCTTCGTCTTGCTGGATACCGCATCCCCTGTGCTCATCTGCCTGGCAGTCATTGTCGGCATGATCTTCCAGGCAATGATGTTCGGCCCCCAGGCTGCTTTCGTTACCGAGCAATTCCCTACTCGCGTCAGGTATGCCGGATCGTCGTTGGCCTATACCTTGGCCGGCATTGTCGGAAGCGGACTGGCCCCACTGGTTATCACGGGGATATTCAAGGTCTACGAGTCTTCCTTCGCAGTCAGCCTCTATATCGCCGGCGGGCTGATCATCACCTTGATAGCGCTTGCATTCGCGCGTGAAACCGCGAAGAAACCGTTGGAAGAATAATCCGAAATAGACAGGCAACTTCCTGATGCCCAATTGGGTTGCCTGTCAAGCCTTCGCTGTGGGATCAAGCCATGCGAGATATAGACATTATTGAAACGCCTGCCGCCGAATTACTGTTTAGCCCGTCAGGGTGTGGTGCAGTGCTTGTTGATAGTTCCCTGTCGGTGTTTTCGCCAAGCGTGCAAAGAAAGTTTTTTTCACTGGCGCGCGCACTGGAAACTGATCAACAGATCACTGAATTGGTGCCTGGGGTGAACAATCTGTTGGTCATGTTTGACCCGCTCGTTAGTTCACCTTCGACGATTGAGCAACTGATTCAGAGCCTTTGGCTGTATCCCGACGCGCTTCCTTCCACGCTCAGGGTTATGGAAATCCCGGTGATCTACGGCGGTGAAGCCGGTGAGGACCTGGCCATGCTCGCCGAGCACGCGGGGCTCAGCATTGATCAGTGGATCAACTATCACAGTAACGCGACCTACGAGGTGGCGTGTGTCGGCTCCATGCCCGGCTTCGCCTACCTGACCGGGCTACCCGCTGAACTGGCGAAACCCAGAAGAGCGTCGCCGCGGGCACAGCTCGCCAAAGGTACTGTGATTATTGGTGGGGCGCAGGCCGGTGTAATGCCATGCACCGCACCCTCAGGCTGGCACGCGATAGGGCGCACTGACGTCGATCTGTTCGACATTCAAAGACAGCAGCCATGCCTGCTGTTGCCCGGTGATCAAGTCAGGTTCCTGGTTCGGGAGGTCGCGTCATGATCGAAGTACTGAGTGGTGGTGCGCTGAACCTGGTCCAGGATCTCGGGCGCTCGGGGTGCATGGCGATGGGGGTGAGCCGCAGTGGCGCCATGGATGCGCCCGCACTGATGATTGCCAACTGGCTGGTTGGCAACCAGGAGAACGCTGCAGGGCTTGAAGTGACCATCTTTCCGTTCCGTTTCAAGGCGGAACGCGAGTTACTCGTCAGTTGCACCGGTGCACACTGCGCACTGAAGGTAGATGGGTATCCCGTACCCAGTTGGACTTGCCTGGAGATCAGGGCTGGCCAACAGGTTGTGGTTGAGCGCCCACGCTTGGGTGTCAGGGCTTATCTTGCGTTTTCAGGTGGTGTTGACGCACCGGTGCAATTGGGTTCCCGTGCGACAGATCTGAAAGCGGGGTTCGGCGGTCATGAAGGGCGGGGCCTCAATCGTGGTGACCGTCTTCAACTGTTGCCCCAAAGCCTTTCGTTAGCAGGACGTGCCATCCTGCCCCTTGAGCGGGTGCAGCATGCAGAGGCTATGCGCGGCCAGCAGGTGACGGTGCGGGCGATCGCTGCAGCTCAGGCTGACGACTTTTCCTCCACTTCGTTGGACGCGTTCTATTCCACTCCCTACGAAGTCACTCCGCAGTCCAACCGGGTCGGTTACCGCCTCCAGGGCCAACCCCTGCATACAGTTCGACCCATCGAATTGCTCTCTCATGGCATTGCGCCGGGCACTGTTCAGGTGCCGCCGGCAGGGCAACCCATCGTGCAACTGGCAGAAGCCAATACCTGTGGCGGCTATCCAAAGATCGCCACGGTGCTCGATTGCGACCTATGGCGCCTTGCCCAAGCAGGCGTCGGCTGCAGCATCCATTTCAAGCCCGTCACTGTAGCCGAGGGCATCGAAGCCCATGCCCAGCACCGTGCGGCACTCGCAAACATTCAGCGACACCTGGGCGTCAGCTCATCAGCCTGATTCGAGGAACAGACAATGAACAACAAAACTTTACGCATCGATATCAACTCGGACATGGGCGAAGGCTTCGGCCCCTGGAAAATGGGTGACGATGAAGCCATCCTCGATATGGTCACATCTGCTAATGTCGCCTGCGGATTGCATGCCGGCGACCCTGAGATCATGGCTACCACCTTCGCCCAGGCCAAAGCCAAGGGCGTAGCAGTGGGAGCCCATCCCGGTTTTCCAGACCTGTGGGGTTTCGGTCGAAGAGTGATTCCGCACACGATCGGCGAAATTGAGCGTTTCGTTGCCTACCAAGTCGGTGCAGCTGTGGCGCTGTCCAGTTACGCCGGTCACCCCATCACGTTCGTCAAAGCCCATGGTGCGCTCGGGAATCTCACCCAAACGGACCCTGAGGTTGCCAAGGCGATCGCCAAGGCCGTCAAAGCCGTCGACCCCAAGCTCGTCTGCGTCACATTCGCGGGTGGACTCATGATTCCGATTGCCAATGATATGGGCCTCGAAACTCGTGCAGAGGTCTTCGCGGACCGTGCATATACCGAGGCGGGCCATCTGGTTCATCGCAAGGAGCCTGGTGCAGTGCTCCACGACGTGGAATTCGCCGCCCAGCGCATGCTGCGCATGGTTCAGGCAGGCGGTATCGAAACGGTGAGCGGACGCATGCTTCCAGTTCATATCGACACCATCTGTGTGCACAGCGACACGCCAGGTGCAATCAGCATGGCACGGGTACTACGCAAGACCTTGGAGTTGGCCGGCGTCCAGGTTTGTGCTTTCGCTGAGGGATCCCGCTGATGGACAAACCCCTTGTCGAACGGCTCGTCAGCCTGCTCGAAAACAGCGCATTGAGTGAAATCGAATATTCGGCAGACGGCACCCGTATTCGGTTGGTCAAAGAGTCGGGGTGGACGGTGCCCCTGCAGCCTCGCCCACCTGAAGCGCAGTCATCAATGGCAACGCCGATACGCCAATCGAGTTGGACCATTGATGCCGGATTGACTGGCATTTTCTACCGCGCCCCTTCGCCGGATGAGTCCGCTTTCGTCGATGTTGGCACTGTCATTGAGGAAGGCCAGCAGGTAGGAATCATTGAGGCGATGAAGATGCTAAACGTGCTCGAAAGCGAGCGCAGCGGGCGTGTGGTGCGCATCTTGGTAGAGGACGGTGCTTCGGTAGAGGCAGGGACGCCGCTGTTCGAGCTGCAATCGATGGAGGATGGCCATGTTTGACTCAGTCTTGATCGCCAACCGAGGCGAGATCGCCTTGAGAATCCTGCGTGCTTGCCGGGCATTGCAGATTCGGACTATTGCCGTGCATTCCTCGGCAGACGCCGATCTGCGCCATGTGCAATTGGCCGATCAGGCACTGTGCATTGGCCCCGCCGCCTCGGCTCAAAGTTACTTGGATATCGGTCGCCTGCTGGAGGCCGCCGAGCTAACCGGTGCGGGCGCCATCCACCCCGGCTACGGCTTTTTGTCTGAGCGTGCCGATTTTGCCGAGGCTGTAGAACGCTCCGGTCGAGTGTACATCGGCCCCACCGCTGCAGCCATTCGCCTGATGGGCGATAAGGTCAGTGCCAAAAAGGCCATGCTGGAATCCGGCGTGCCTTGCGTGCCCGGCTCGAACGGCGCTCTGCCTGGCGACCCACAGGCGGTGGCTGACATAGCCCGACATGTGGGGTATCCGCTGATTGTGAAGGCAGCAGGTGGTGGAGGCGGGCGGGGAATGCGCATCGTCCGCGAGCCAAGCCAGTTGGCTCAGGCGGTGATCACCACGCGGGAAGAAGCCAATCGTGCGTTTGGTAACCCGGCCCTTTACATCGAACGTTTTCTCGAAAATCCGCGGCACATCGAAATCCAGATCCTGGCAGACGGATTCGGCAATGCGGTATGGCTCGGTGAGCGTGACTGTTCCATGCAACGGCGGCATCAGAAGGTGATCGAAGAATCTCCTGCCCCCGGTGTTTCAAGAGAGGCGATCGCAGAGATCGGGCAACGCTGCGTCGACGCCTGCGTGCACATCGGCTATCGCGGCGCGGGCACTTTCGAGTTTCTCTACGAAGACGGGGCTTTCTACTTCATCGAGATGAATACCCGAATCCAGGTCGAGCATCCGGTGACTGAGTTGGTGACCGGTATCGATCTGGTGGTGGAGCAGTTGCGAATCGCCCGGGGGGAGCCTCTGTCGTTCGGCCAGAAAGATGTCGCCGTGACCGGGCACGCGATTGAGTGTCGCATCAACGCCGAGGATCCATGGCGGTTCACGCCGGCACCGGGCACAGTTGACCATTGGCTTGCGCCTGGCGGCCCGGGAGTTCGTGTCGAGTCCCACTTGTATTCCGGGTACCAAGTACCGGCCCACTACGACTCGCTGGTGGCCAAGATACTTACGTATGGCAGCAACCGCGAGGAGGCCGTCAACAGGATGCGCCAGGCACTAGAAGAAACCGTGCTGGAGGGGATTTCATGCACCATTCCACTGCACAGACGGTTGATGGATGAACCTGGGTTCACAGCTGGCGGCTACAACATCCATCACCTGGAACATCTTTTCGAACAAGGCTTTGGTCAGTCTGCGGAGAGCCCTCATGAGCGTTGAAGAACTCGCGGTACTGATTGAGCAGTTGCAGGGGCGAGGTATTGCGAGATGTGAGTACGAAACTGAGCAGGGGTCAGTGGTTGTGGTCTTCGCGTTACAATCCCGTACATCTGTCGTGGAACCGGTTCAACTGCCTGTCCCGGGTCGCCAGGATACTTTAGTCGAGGCTCCGAAGGCCGGCCGGTTCTTGTCTTCCCATCCTTTGCAGTGCGTCGCTCTGGCGGCCGTTGGCGAACCTGTCGAGGCGGGTGCAATCATCGGCTTCATTCAGGTTGGGGAGTCCCTTCAACCCGTCAAAGTGAAAGCTGCCGGCGTCATGGTCGGCTACTGCCCGGTCGACGGCGAGCTTGTAGGCTACGGGGCGCCAATCGCAAGGCTGATCCCTTCCTAAGGGAATGCCAGCACGCGCACGACCTTATCGTGCGCACTCCCTCCTGCGGTATTCATCTATTCAAGAAGAAGAGGTCGCTGCATGCGTGCACATTGGCCCGTGGTACCTGCTGTCCTGTGTTTGACCTTTGCAACGGACCTGAGAGCCGCTGGCTTTCTCGAAGACAGCCGGGCAAACGTCGACTTCAGAAACCTGTATTTCGATCGAGACTTTCGCCAGCCTGGAGGTAACAGTGCAAACGGTCAAAGCCAAGCACGGGAGTGGGGTGAAGCCGCCGTTCTGACACTCCAATCCGGATTTACTCAAGGTACGTTTGGGCTGGGGATCGATGGCGTCGCCATGACCGGCCTCAAACTCGATTCCAGCCCAGATCGTGCAGGCACCGGTATGTTCCCAACTGAGCGTGACGGACGTTCGGATGATGAATTCAGCCGACTGGGCGCGAGCTTCAAATTGAAGTACTCCAAGACGCTTGTTCGCTCGGGCGTCATGGCCTTTCGTAAGCCCGTGCTTCAAAGCGCCGACTCTCGGCTGCTACCTGGGCTGTTCAAAGCCACCACGCTGGAATCCAGTGAGCTGGCGGGCCTCACCCTTCAGGCTGCACGCGTGACCAAAACGATGGGTTTGGATTCATCTAACTGGGAGCGGCTGACCAGCCGCTATGGCGGGCGCAGCGAGGATTTCACCCTGTACGGAGCGGATTACGCGCTGAATGACAAAAGCCAAGTCCGGGCTTATTACGGAAAGCTGGACGGCATTTACCAACACACGCTGGCCAATTACCAAGGGCGCGTCGATTTCACGGCGGATCGACACCTCTCTTTCGATTTGCGCTGGGCGAAGGCGGAAGAGGTAGAGGACTTTCGCGACATCGACAACAGGGCAGTGGGCGCCTTGGTAGGGTTCCGCCAGAAGCACCACACATTGAGTCTGGGCTTCCAGAAGATGAGCGGGCACGATGCTTATCCGTACGTAAACGGAACCGATCCCTACCTTGTTAACTTCGTTCAGATCCTGCAGTTCTCCAATGCTGGAGAGCGTTCATGGCAGTTGCGCTACGATCTGGATCTGGCCGCATGGGGTGTTCCTGGGTTGAGCTTCATGAGCCGATACGTCCGGGGCGACCAAGTACAACTTTCGAGCGGCGGCGAAGGACGAGAATGGGAGCGCAATAGTGAGCTCACCTATGTCATTCAGGGCGGCTCATGGAAAAACGCCTCAATCAAATGGCGCAACGCAACTGTCCGCTCAACCTTTGGTAATGATATCGACGAAAACCGCCTCGTGATCAGCTACCCACTGAGCCTGTTCTGATGGATCATCGATTCATAGATCGAACGCCCCGCTTGGTAGCGGGGCTATCCGCCGGATCGAGTTCGTGGGGAATCAATGAATACGCGTTTCATCGAGGCGTTCTTACAGATTGCAAGGCTGAAAAGCTTCAGAGCCGCGGCCGAGCATCTGCACCTGACCCAAGCTGCCATATCCAACCGGATCGCTTCGCTTGAAGAAGAGATCGGTGCTCGGTTGTTTGAGCGGGAAACACGAGAGCTCAAGTTGACTGCGGTCGGCTCGCGGCTGGTCGACTATGGCGAGCGCATGCTGGATTTGGAACAAGAGATCCGCCATCTGGGTCGGCCCAGTCACGAAGTTTTGGGGTTAGTGCGCATTGGTGCGGTAGACAGCGTTGTGCATACTTGGCTGATTGCCTTCCTGAAGTGCCTGCAGTCGACTTACCCGGGTATCGAGGTTCAGCTGACCTCGGAAACCAGCGCCGGTGTTCATAAGGCATTACGTGATGGGGTGATCGATATCGCCCTGCAGACGCATCCTATCGAAGGTGACGGTATCACCAGCATTCCCTGCCTCTCGATTGCCACAGGGTGGATAGTCAGCAACCAGGCGATGATCAGTGCCCAGCAACCCATTCTGGATTTGCTGGGGCAGCCGACCATCACCATGAGCCAGAACTCACAACCCCATCTGGTCCTTAAAGAGCTTTACCGCAGGTTCAGCCTCCCGGTCGGCAAGACGCACCATGTCAGTTCGATATCCGCACTGGTGCAACTGGTTCAGGCTGGTTTTGGCAACGCGTTTGTTCCTCTTGCGCCGGTGCGCTATGCCATCGAGTCGGGTCAAGTGAGGCTGGTGGACTGCGGGCTGGCAATCCCCAACCAGCCGTTGGTTGTAAGCTATACCCAAGCGCATTCGTCCGAGGCTATTCGGTTGGTAGCAGAGCTTGCGTGCCGTGAATGCGATCAATACGTACGAGCCTTGGTGCCTCCGTACGCTGCTACCTGACGTTGACGAATTCATGCAGCGCTATTCAAACAGGGTGATAGACCGCAAACTCTCCGAACGCGCGGCGTGCATCACCGAAGAAGCCCCTGAGGCAGTGGTACGCATCGGTGAACCTGGATTGGGGAGAGCAGGATGTCGATATCTTGCCACTCGACCCAGCTAAGTGGGCACTGCGCGCGGCAAACCAAGGCAAAGCCGATCAACTGTGGTCCATTTCCAGGCAAAGGAAACCCCGACACATGATGCCGAGGTCTTTTTTCAATTGTTCCCAATTACCCTCGCCAGAGGCTTCGGCCGCAGAGCCAAGCCCCAGGAATCGTGCCAGTGCGGCATAGGTGATCGAAAAGCACGCCTCTACCGCATGGGGCGGATTCGGATGGCGGATATCAGCGCAGCACTCCAGCAATAGGCTCTGAAAACCATGGGCAGCTTTCAGGTAGCTGGCTTTGCCGCAATTGGCGACGTGCTTGTCCGATGCGCGGCCCATCAGCGGACGCAACAGGTTGGCATGGGTCTTGAGGTGTTCGGCGAGCATCTCCACCACTGCAGGCACACGCTTGTCGAGTGGCAGCTCGCGCGCGCGTAAGGCGCTTAAGAGGGTGGCCCACTCCGCATCGATTTCGGCAAGTACATTGGTCATTACCGCCAGGAACAGATCATCCTTGCCTTGAAAACGCGCGTAGATTGACCCCACCGAGACCCCTGAGAGCTTACTGATCGCGCCGATGGTGAGCTGCTCAAACGTGCCATCGCGTAGTAACTCACGTGAAGCGGCCATCAGGCGCTCAAGGGAGGCTCGACTGCGGTCTTGTTTGGGTTGCTTGGCGCCAGGCGCAATGGACATGGATCTGCCTCTGGTTGGAAATGAAACGCTGATTTTAACTGCTGCAAGAAAGATTGTGTCGCGAAGGTCATACATTAGCGGGCATCTGGACGTGTTGACGAGCTTTGGACGAGCTGCTATTTTCTGCAAATAGAACGTGCATTCTATTTAGGTGGATTGCTCACGCATAACAAGAAAAGGTAATTATTCCATGGCTCCCATTACCATCCTCCATCCTTGTCTCTCGCGGCTGTCAAATGACGGCTTGTTTTCAGTGCTGCAGACGTTGGCGCACGTGTTCTGAGATCTTCCCTGGCACCGTACTTCAGGTCTAATTTCGACAATTATCTAGAACCAGAATTCCGATTCAAAAATAAGAAGGGTTTTTCTATGCGTTTTTCAGTGTTCCTTGTAGGCCGCTCCACCGCCGCAGAAGACGACAAGGCGGTCATGGACGCGTTGATCGATCACGCCTGTCAGGCTGAAACCCTGGGTTTCGACGCGATTTTCATGCCCGATCACCACTTCACGGGCTACGCACCGATGTCCAGTGACCCGTTCATGTTCGCCGCGTATCTGGCCAGTCGGCTCAAACGCGTGCACTTTGGCATGTCTGTTACCACTGTGCCGTTGCATCACCCGGTGCGTTTTGCCGAACGTGTCAACCTGCTCGATCAGTTGACCGAGGGCCGCCTGCTGGTAGGTATCGGCAGCGGTACTACACCTGAAGAGATGATCGGTTTTGGCGTGAACTACAAGGAAGCATCGGCTCTCTTGCAGGAAAACCTCGACTTGGTGCAACGGCTTTGGGACAAGCGCGTCGAAGATGAGCCGATTACCTTCGAGACCAGCCATTACAAAGGGGCAGTGGTACAGCGCATCGTACCTACGGCGTTCCAGCGGCCGTTCAATCGCATCATGCCAGTGGCACTGCGTGAAACCAGCATGCAGCGCGCCGCTGATATGGGCTGGCCGGCGTTCATCCCTGCATTCACTCCTCCGGTACCCGCCAGCGCCGAGCCCTTCGAGCACCTTAGTCGGTACTTCACGCGCTACCGCGACGCCCTGGAGGCCGCCGGGCATACCCAGCAGGTGGTTGACCATTGCTTGTCCTGGACCACTCACACCTACCAATGCGTGCACATCGCAGAAACCGATGAACAGGCCGAGCAAGAGCTTCAGATAATCCTCAAGGCATACAAGCGCGCGATCGACCGCGAGTATGAATTCAACAAGCGAGCCGAGCAGATCAGCGGCGTTGAGTTGCATCCACACCCCGATTGCTTCAGCCGTGAATGGATCAAGACATGGTGCCTGCACGGTAGCCCGGAAACCGTTGCTGCAGAGCTGGAAAAGCACCGTCAGCTGGGTATCGGCAACGTGCTGATGGGCTTCACCAATGGCCCCCTCACGCAAGAGCGAGTGCGCTATGGCCGTCAGTCCATGGAGCTGTTTGCCAAACACGTCATGCCTCGTTTTCAGTGACCGCCGGAGCCCTTTCCCATGACAGAAGCCAATACTCTTAAACCTTTGAAACAAGGGCCACTCATCGTCGGTATCGGCGGCACTACCCGTTCCGGCTCAAGCACCGAGCGCGCGCTTGCCTTTGCCTTGCAGCATGCCAGGCAATGCGGTGCCCGCACCCTCATGTTCGGCGGCGCCGAGCTTGCACAGCTGCCGGCATTCAACCCCGAGGATAATACCCGCAGCGCTGGACAGTTGGCGCTGATCGAAGCCGTGCGCCAGGCGGACGGCATTATCCTCGCCACACCTGGCTACCATGGTGGTGTCTCGGGGCTGGTAAAAAATGCGCTGGACCTTCTCGAAGATCTGCGTGACGACACCCGTGTGTACTTCGACGGGCGTGCGGTAGGCTGCATCGTCACCGCCGCCGGCTGGCAGGGTTGCAATACAACGTTGGGAGCCTTGCGTTCGATCGTCCATGCGATGCGCGGCTGGCCTACGCCATTGGGCGTGACGTTGAACACCGCCGGCGTAAAGCTGTTCGACACCAGTGGCAGCTGCACTGATGAGCGGGTCACCCAAGCGTTGCAACTGGTGGCCGAACAGGCGTTGGCAGCCCCTGTACGGGTTGTGGCTGCGGAGCTTGAAAATGCCTGGTGAAGATCTCGCCGAAAAGCTGATGTTCACCGCCGGTGCCGACATGTGGTCGACCTGCACGGATCAGCAATGGGGGCTGAGCGCGTTGCGCATGGCCGATGGCCCGATGGGCGTCACAGGTGGCCGGGTAGACGAGCGCGATGTCGCCCTATTGACCCCGTGTGGCTTGGCATTAGCGGCTTCGTGGGACGCCGAGCTGGTACAACGTGTTGGTCAGGTGATTGCCGAAGAGGCCGTGCGCATGGGCGTTCAGGCGGTGCTGGCACCCAACCTGAATTTAATGCGCAGCCCGCTGGCCGGTAGAGCATTTGAACTGTTCGGCGAAGACCCGCTGTTGATTGCACAACTGGGTTGGGCCTGGGCGCAGGGCGTGCAGCAAGAAGGCGTTGCCGCAGTAATCAAGCACGTGGTGTGCAATGACTCCGAAACCGACCGGCGCAGCATGAATGCGGTGGTCGATGAACAGGCGTTGCGCGATGTCTACTTCAAGCCCTTTGAATATGCTGCGCGCCACGGTGCATGGGCAATGCTCACGGGTTACAACCGGGTCAATGGTCGGGCGTGTGCCGAGCATGAACAGGTGCTGCGCAAGTGGCTGAAGGGCGACCTGGGTTGGGACGGCTTGGTCATGTCGGACTGGTTCGGTACGCAGGATGGCATCGTCAGCTTGAATAACGGTCTGGACCTCGAGATGCCTGGACCAGGCCGACACATGGGGGCTGCGCTGCTGGGTAACCCTAGCCTTCATGCCGTGGACGAAGCGCGTCTGGACGATGCAATCGAACGTCTGCGCAGACTGACCGCACGGGCACAACCGACACAGGCACCTGACCGCTCGGCAGCGGCTACTGACAGGCGCCTGCAAGTACTCGAAGAGGCGGCTGCAGCGGGCATGGTATTGCTGCGTAATGAGGGCGATCTGCTGCCCTTGGAGTCTGACTCAAAAGGGCTGCTCGCGGTGATTGGGCCTAATGCGATCCGGCCGTGCTATCAGGGCGGGACCTTTGCCAAGGTCGCCTTGGCCGACGATGTGGTTTCGCCGCTCGAGGCCCTCAATCAGGCGTTGGCGGACACTGGCAAACGAGTCATTTATGCCCAGGGTGCTGCAGCCGAGCACCGTATACCGCCGATCACTGAACTTGATTTGTCGTGTGGGGAAGGCCAGCCAGGCTTGTTGGTTGAGTTTTTCGCCCCCGGCGCTGCTCAACCGTGCCACCGCGAAATCCGCCATGCGAGTTCGCTGGTCTGGTTCAAGGACATGCCGGGTATAGGGCCGCTGTTGACCCTGAAAGACCAGGCGCAAGTGACGGTAAACACTCGTTTCGTTGCCCCGCGCAGCGGTGAATATCGCTTTTACTGGGGCGGGACCGGGCGTGTGCAGTTGACGCTCGATGGTGCGTTGCTGGGCACCTTCGATGGTGCTACTGCCGAAGGCGACATAATGGGCAAATTGATGCAGGCGCCCCATACGACGGCGGCATTCAACCTTGAACAGGGGCAAACAGTCCGTTTGAGTTTGACCATGGACATCGCCCGCAGCCTTGCCCACGGTCTGTGGCTGGGCTGCCAGGTGCCAGAGCCTTGCGACCTTCTTTCGCAGGCGATTGCGTTGGCGGAAGAGGCCGACCACGTTCTGCTGGTGGTCGGCGAAACGGCAGACGCCGGGCTTGAGAGCGTCGACCGCTCCAGTACCCATTTGCCTGCCGCGCAGGAAGAATTGATCCGTCGGGTCTGCGCTGTGAACAACCGTACCACGGTGGTACTCAATGTCGCCCATCCGGTCGATATGGAGTGCCTGCAAGATGCCGCGGCGATCATCGTTGCCTGGTATCCAGGGCAGCAGTTTGGGCCCGCGCTGGCCAGCGTGGTATTTGGCGAGCGTGAACCGGGAGGGCGCCTGCCGGTGACCTTCGCCCGAGATGAAGCCGACTATCCGGTGTGGTCGCTGACCCCTGCTGCCAATGGCGACCTTGCTTATCACGAAGGCTGGTGGGTGGGCTATCGCAGCTTTATCGCACGTGATACTCATCCGGCATTCAGCTTTGGCTATGGGCTTGGCTATGCCCGTTTCGCGTACAGCCCTGGCGCTGTGCACGGCAAACGGGTGGATCAACTGGTGATCTCGCTGACGGTGCGCAATATCAGCGCGCGGGCGGGCAAGGAGGTGGTCCAGTTGTATCTGCTGGAGCCATCAGCCGCCGATGAACCTGCACGCCTGTCGCTTAAAGCCTTCGCTGCGGTGTTCGTGCAAGCCGGGGCCGAGCAGGAGGTTCGCCTCACGCTGCAGGCAGATGCGTTCTCCCGCTGGGACAGCCGTGCCAACCGCAGCGTATTGATCGCAGGGCGTTATCAACTGCAGATCGGACACGCCGTCGATGACGCGTTGATTCAGTACAGCCTGGCGGTGGGGCACAAGGGGGATGTTGAAGTACTTCACGATTGATCATTGATTCAAGCCTTTGTGTGATCCACAACAAAAACAAAAGGCACCTCAAGTGTGCCAGGAGTCGATCATGTCCAATGCGGTCTCTAGCAGCAAGGGTTCATCAGCCGAGCGAAAAGCTGGCGCGGCCCAAGCGCTGATACTGGTCTTTACCACGCAACTGCCGATCATGGGATTGCTGTCGCTGATCCCCATCGTTCCATTGTTGTTCGAACAGTTTGGTAGCCATCATGAAGCGCGCTTCTTGATTCCGCTGCTAATCACCGCGCCCAGCGCCTGCATCGCATTGCTCTCGCCGCTGGCGGGGTGGTTGGCCGACCGCCTGGGCAGGCGCCGTCTGTTGCTCGCTGCGGTGTTTGGCTATGGCATCTGCGGGTTCGCTCCGTACTTTTTGCATGACCTCACCTCGATTATCATCAGCCGCTTTGGCCTGGGGATCACCGAGGCAGTCATCATGACCGTGGCAAACACCCTGATGGGCGACTTCTATCCGCCCGAGCCGCGGCGTAAGTGGCTGGCTGTGCAAAGTGCGGTGGGCTCCCTATCAGGCACGACGTTGATGTTCCTCGGCGGAGTACTCGGAGGCTATGGCTGGCAAGGGCCTTTCCTGCTTTACCTGCTGGCGTTCCCGATCTTTGCAATGTTGCTGTTTTTTACCTGGGAGCCGGTTGCCCATCGCGAGCCTTCAGGTTTTGCCGGCGCAGCTTGCTTTCCGGTGCGGAAAATGGGCGTCATTGCCTTGGTCACGCTGTTTTGTGCGGTGCTGTATTACGTTGAAGTGTTGCAGGTCAGTCAGGTGTTCCACTTGCTCGGTTTGACCAGCACAGCAGATATCGGCCTGGCTGGCGCGATTGCCGGGTTGGGTGTGCCGCTGGGCGCGCTGCTGTTCGCCAAGCTGTCGAAACAGGACATCCACGTTCATGTATTCACGGTGTTTACCCTGTTCGCCATAGGCCTGGTTGGGCTTGGCCAAGCCAGTACCATACCTTGGGCCGTTGGCGCAGCGTTTGTTGCGCAGGTGGGTTGCGGCATGCTGATCCCCGCGCTGATCAACTGGTGCCTGGGCAGCCTGAATGCACAACACCGCGGCCGTGGGGTGGGTATCTGGACGGGCGCATTCTTTATCGGTCAGTTCGTCAGCCCGTTTGCAGTCACTCTGCTGGCCTCTGCGTTCGGCGGTCTGGCGACAGCAATTGTCGCCATGGGTGGAGTTGCGTCGGTTGCGCTGCTGGTTGTCTGGTTTATCCCACGAAACCTGCGCCACACCTCTACGCAAACCGGCTGATCTACAACCACTGTCCTCCACTGCCTGGCTACAGGCGGTGCGGGCTTCTGCGCGCCTGAAACCTTGATCTATCAAAAACAATAAAGGATGGAGCTATGCAGTTCTCGAAGATGCTGTTTGCCTTGCTGTGCGTTGCAACCTCTCCTGTGGCGCTAGCCGTGACCCCGATGGCGGCCGAAAGCAGAACCGGCCCGGGTAACCTGCCACAAAGTGCCTTGCCTGCTGCAGCGGATGGCTGTCAGGACTTCGCCAAATTCATGCCACGCACCGAAGCGGTGCTTCATCAGACACAACCCTGCGAGACGATCGCTCCCGAATTGTTCGGATTGCGTTCGACGCTGGCCGAAAACGGTATGGGGCTGGCTCTGAATGTGCAGCCGAACTTCCGTTATGACGTACTCGGCCACAATGAAAAGCCACAGTTGTATAACGGACAGAACCCAACCTACCGGCAATCGACAACCTTCAAGTTGACGTACGACCTGACCCGCATGGGGTGGGGTGGCGATGCCCAGTTTGTACTGGGCGGCACCTGGGAGTCCGGGAGTTACAAGTCAGGCAACCCCAACTTCGCGACGATGTCCAGCTTCGCTGTCAATCAGCGCTTCTACGATGGCCGACTGGAGCTTCAATACGGCTACTACAACTTGATCCGTGAATACTACGGGATGGTCTTGGGTGGGAACTCTTCTGCGGCAGCGCTTGGCCCGACCAGTGTGATTCCGGTGCAACTTGGCTTGTCACTGTTTACCCCAAGCCCGGCGATTACAGTTGGCATCAAGGACTCGAGCAAACGTTGGTACAACCGCGCGTCTGTGGCACGGAGTGCTAGCCCCAACCGCTTTCAGTACGACCTGGACGAGAACCCAAGCGGTTTTGAAATCAAGGTCAAGGGTTCTCGCGCACTGCTGGTGGACGAGGTGGGTTACAAAATCGATGCGGGGGCTAATCGGCCAGCGTTCTGGGCGAGGGCAGGGGCGATTTACAACACCAGTCACTACAGCGACATGCGTAACGGCGGCATGACCGATAACAATTATGGCGGCTATGCGGCCGTTACGCATCAACTGACGCAGCCGAACAAGGCTGGCCCCCGAGGCCTGTATCTGGACGCCAAGATCAACTATGCCCCAGAGGACCGCAACCTCTACACCAAGGACTTCCAGCTCACGGCCTTCTACATCGGTCCCTTCGAGACACGCCAGCGTGACATGGCGTCGATTGGTTTTACCCGGAGCTACTTCAGCACGTACGCGCACGATGCGGTAGAGGCGGGGGGAGGCGATGCCGAGCGCACGTCGACTGCCTTGTCCGTGTCCTATGCGGCACGTATGACCCGTGGGGTGTATTGGGTAAACGGTCTTACTTACCAGGAAGGCCCCACGTTCTCGCCAGCGCGCGATGACGCGCTGATCTTCCAAACGGGTCTGAACCTGAGTTTCTGAGGAGTCTGAATGAAGTTCACCCACATCCTGCTGTTGGCCGGGCTGAGCATGCTTGGACCACTGGGCATCGACATGTACCTGCCTGCGATGCCGACCATCACCGAGCAAATGCGTGCTGCGTCCTGGCTCGTGCAGCTTTCGCTCAGCGCCTACCTGGTCGGGCTGGCAGCAATGATGTTGGTCTACGGAGCACTTTCCGACCGCGTCGGCCGGCGACCTGTCCTGCTGTGGTCTACGGCCGCTTTCAGCCTCTGCTCACTGGCGGTAGCCTGTTCGCAGAATGCGGAGCAGCTGCTGCTGTTCCGCGTCTTGCAGGGCCTATCTGCCGGGGCCGGAGGTGTTGTCGGCCGCGCACTGATTCAGGATACGCTGCAAGGGCCGGCAGCCATGCGCGCCATGTCGCAGGTAATCATGGCGTTCGTGCTGGCGCCCGCCATTGCCCCCCTATTAGGCGGTTATCTGCTCGACGCGCTGGGATGGCGCGCGGTGTTCCTGGCTCAGGCCGGGTTCGCTGCCGCGTTGTTCGCCTGGGCACTAGTGCAGCTCGGCGAAACGCTGCAGCCAGCGCATCGCGTAAGGCTAGGTATGCGCGCCATGGGCCGCACTTACCTGGCGGTCGCCAGGGACGCGCAGTATCAGGCAATGGTCCTGGCCGGCAGCCTGACGTTCATGATCTTCTCACTCTACATCGGCGCCGCCGCCTGGTTTGTTCTGCAGGTACTGGCGTTGCAGGTGACCGAGTTCGGCTGGGTGTTCATTCCCCTGGTGGCGGGTGCCATGCTCGGCGCCGCTGTCAGTGCGCGGCAGGCCTCGCGCTGGTCACGCAGCAAGCAAATGCTGGTGGGCTACGGGCTGATGCTCACATCCAGTGCTTGCAACTGCGCCTACTTCATTTGTACCGATTCGCCACAGGTGCCTTTCGCTGTACTGGCACTGGCGTTGGCGAGCTTGGCTTTTGCGCTGCTCAACCCATGCATCTGCCTGATGGCTGTGGAACGCCACGCCGGTTATAGAGGCATGGCCAATTCTCTGTTGTCTTTCGAGCAAACGCTTTTCTTTGCCGCGGTCACGGCATTTTTGTGCCCCGCCCTGGAGCCCAGTGCAACCGCCTTGGCGGCGGCACTGTTTGTCGCGGTGCTTTTGAGTGGTGTGATCATGCTGCGTTCCGTGACATCTGAACGGACTGTCGAACACGTGGCAGGCACCCCCTCATGACCGTTCAGTCTTTCTGCAAAATTACAGGGAGCTTCTTGAAATGAAATTGGCAACGCTTCGAGATGGCAGTCGCGATGGCTGTCTGCATTTGATTTCCCGAGACCTCACACAAATGGTATGCGCCGCAGATATCGCACCCACGCTGCAAGCAGCAATCGAGCGTTGGGGCACTGTAAGCTTTGCCCTGGAGAAGCGCTATGAAGCTTTGAATGCTGGCCAGCTGGGGCATGCACTGGCCTTCGACCCACACCAGGCGATGGCACCATTGCCGCGGGCCTGGCAGTGGCTAGACGGCTCGTGTTTTCTGAACCATGCCGACCTCATGCAGCGCGCATATCAACTTGAACCGCTGGATGGCATCGAGTCCATACCATTGATGTATCAAGGGGCTGGGGATGACTTTCTGGGGGCGACGGATGATCTGGCACTGCCAAGCGACGCGCATGGCATCGACTTTGAAGGCGAGTTTGGCGTGCTGGTAGATGAAGTGCCGATGGGCTGTTCGGCCGATCAGGCGCTCGCCCATATCCGCCTGTTGGTCCAGCTCAACGACGTGAGTTTGCGCGCGCTAGGGCCGCGCGAAATGAAAACCGGCTTTGGCTTTGTGCAAGCCAAGTCGTCCTCCAGCTTTGCTCCGGTGGCGGTTACCCCTGACGAGCTGGGTGACGCCTGGCACGAGGGCAGGGTGCACTTGCCATTGAGCGTGGAGTGGAACGGCGAATGGTTCGGCCACCCCCACGGTGGCGCTATGAATTTCGGCTTTCATGAACTGATCGCTCATGCTGCGCTGACTCGGCGCTTGAGCGCAGGCACCGTGCTCGGCTCCGGTACGGTATCCAATGCCGATCGCAATGTCGGCTCGGCATGTATTGCCGAGCGCCGCGCCATGGAGATGTTGGAGCAGGGTGCGGCACGGACGCCGTTCATGCGCTTCGGCGACCGGGTGCGCATGGAGGCAAGAGACCTGCAAGGGCAGGCCTTGTTTGGCGCGATTGATCAGCGTGTGGTGCGCGCCGGTATTTGACTGAGCGCTGCCAACCCTCAACTCATTCTTCAAGGACTCAGCGCATGACGCTTCCAGGCAAACGACGCCTCGTCGACCTCTCCGTGACGTTGGATAACAACCCGTACACCGACCCGCCGCCGTTACTACCGCACATCGACTATATGGACCATCAGCAGGGATGGCCGGAAATGGCGGCGATGTACCCCGGCCTAACCCTGGAGCAGTTGCCCGGCAAAGAGTCCTGGGCGGCAGAGCGGCTGACCCTTACCACGCACAGCGGCACTCACATGGATGCGCCATGGCATTATGCGTCGACCACCGACGGCGGCAAGCCAGCTTTCGGTATCGATGAACTGCCCTTGGACTGGTGCTTGCAAGCTGGTGTGAAACTGGATTTTCGTCACTTGCCGGATGGGCATGTGGTAACTGCAGCGCAAGTTGAGGCCGAGCTGCTGCGTATCGAGCATGACTTGCAGCCGTTGGACATCGTGTTGGTCAACACCCGCGCAGGTGAATTGTTTGGACAACCTGGTTATCTGGACGCCGGGGTCGGTATGGGGCGTGAGGCCACGCTCTATCTGCTCGATCGAGGCGTCAAGGTGGTGGGCACCGACGCCTGGAGCTGGGACGCGCCGTTCAAATACACCCGTGAACGGTTCGCTGAAAGCGGTGACGCCTCGTTGATCTGGGAAGGGCACAAGGTAGGTCGGGATATCGGTTACGGCCAGATGGAAAAACTCGCAAATCTTGCGGCGTTGCCAGCCAAAGGCTTTCTCGTTTCGTGCTTTCCCTACAAGATCAAGCATGCTTCGGCAGGTTTCGTAAGGGCGGTAGCGATTTTCGAACAGTGATGAGCGGGCCCTGCAAAAAGGCGCCAGCTTTGATTCTGGGACATAAAAAAGGGCTAAGTCTGGGATACAGACTTAGCCCTTTGTCGTTATGTGCGATCAATGCTTGGGTGGCGGCCCCCCTGGCGCCCATTTTTCCTGGTGACTGAACAGGAAGTACTGCGAGTTGTCGGCACCCGGCAGCGCCTCGCGCGCAGCCCAGTCGTCATCATGCAGGTCCATATCCGCGTCGTACTCTACGTGGCAGCCCAGCGGGCTATTGAAATACCAGAACCAGTTCGACCCCAACTGATGACGTCCCGGGCCCCAGAACGACTCATAGCCTTTCTTGACGAAACGGCTACCGGCTAGTAGCACTTCAGTCGGGCCGCCCAAGTGGAAGGTGAAATGTTCGATACCCTTCAGGAAGGGTGGGGTCTGGATCAGGAACAAGGTGTGGTGATCGAGTGTGCCAGCAGGCCGCAGGAACGGCCCCACCCCAGTGAATCGGTCAGTGCAGACGAAACCGAGTCGAGCATAGAACGCCTCCGCCTTGGCGTAGTCGGGCACGAAGTACACGACATGCGACAGGCTACGCGGGAGAGCTTCGATCGCGTCGCTGGCTCCCAGGTCGTTGACTGGACGGCCACTCTGCGCCCCCGGCGCATTACTGATCTCGCCGGGGAGCTGGAGTGCTTGACGACGAGTGATCTGAAAGCCCAGCGCGAAGCCCATGTCGTCCACGGCTCGCAGTACCCCATCTTCACCGCGGACAACGACACGGTCCTTGCTCAATTCGGCTTCGATGGCTTGCAAGGCTTGTTCGTCGGCGACCCCATAGACGGTTTCGCGAAGCATAGTGGCGGTTTCCATGGGCGCTGGCAAACGCCCGTCACTGCGGTGACGGACAAGCACACCGGTGCCGTCCAGCGCCTCCAGGTAACCACCATGCTGATCTACATCGACGGGCTTGAGGCCGTAGTCGGTCAGGTACTTGACACACTGCTGGACGTCGTCCACGCCAAACACCAGGTAATCGGGTCCAATGATGTTCATGATTGTCTCTCTTCTGTCAGGCCGTGCGGCCGCCAAGGGTCTGGGCAACCCAGTCAGCAATGAAGTGTCCCGCGTTTATGGAGTTGTCGAAGCTCGAATGCTGTACGCCGCCTTCGCGCGCGGTGAAAATCTTCAACTCGCGCTTGGGGCTGTTCACCAACTGCTCGAAGGTGCGGTACGCCCACTTGACTGGGATCTGCGAGTCCTGCTCGCCATGGGTCACCAAGAACGGCACCTTGATCCGCTCGACTACACCGTCGAGATGAACGTTTTCAGCGATGCTCATGAATTCATCGATGTCTTTACCGCCCCAGACCCAGCGCACGTGATCCCAGTAATGTGGCACGGGGAAGTCGCCTTCTCGCTCCAGGCGACGTTGCTGCACGTCTCGCCAATCGTGGTTGGCGCCCCAGACCACGCCGCAGGCAAAACGGGGCTCGAAGGCGACAATCCTCGGGCAGTAGTAACCGCCTAGAGAAACGCCTTCGCAGCCAATGCGCTGGGTATCTACATCGTCACGCGTCTCGAGCCAGTCGAACACGCGGCTGCCCCAATGTTCAGCGTCGTAGCGCGCTTTGAGGCCATGCAAACGGAGCGCCTCGCCGGTCCCGGGTTGGTCGAGTATGAGCGAGGCCACACCACGCTTGGCCAGCCAGGCTGGTAGCCCAACTCGATATTTCATCTCTTTTACGGAGTCCAGGCCATTGAGCTGTACCAGCAAGGGGGCACGCCCGGTTACACCTTCGGCGCGTACCAGTAACCCAGATAGCACCCCATCTGCATAAGGAATCTCGACACGTTCGCAGTTCTCTCTCGACAGATCGACGCCGCGGGCGAAGGTGTCCAGAAACCGTTGGTAGAGGGCAAGCCTACCGGGGGTGTTGTGCGCTTGCAGGCGCTCGCATGTCAGGTAATAGATGGCCGCTCTATTGTACTTTTCACCGGCAGACAACCTTCGGCCCAAGGCAAGGTCCTCGCTTGCGAGGTCGCACAGCTTGTCTGCCATTTTCGACCACGTTTCGCGAAACGCCTGGGTACCTGCTGCGTCCGGCTGCTTTGCGGCGTCCTGCAGGGGTTCGCACATTTCGACGATTTCGCCGATACGGGCACCCATTTCCAAGGCAAGATCCACGGACAAGTTCCACGCGTAGTTGGTGGGGAAGTATCGGAACATGATTATTATTTTCCTCTTGGAGCTAAACGACTAACAACACACGTTCAACAGGTGCTGGTAGCTGATGCCCAGGAAGCGCGGGCTTCCCACGCTCACCCCGCAGGTGCAGGTTTGAGTGATGCGCTGCCACTGAGCTAATCCTGGAATGCCAATACTAGAATCACAATTCTGATTTAGCCAGCTTTTTAGGTTTTAATCGCTGTTAACACCGTGCTTTGCTGGACAGCGGGCAACCGTACCGAGGGCTGCTGCCGATGCGCTCTGCTTCCAATTTGGGCTTGCTAAGCGTCCCATGCCTGGCTGTGTAAGATCACATCGAGGTGCGGAGGGGGGGGCAACCTGCAGCGCAAGCAGGAGGTAGATCGTCAACAGGTGATCGTTGACGCCAGCGCCGCAGGCATTTGTTAGCCGCGTGTGTGGTCGCATGGTGGTACCGCAAGGGAGTGCTGACCTGTTCTTCGACGCTGCCAACCGTGAATAGGGCAACTGTGAGGTTCGATGCTAGGGCCGCCCAAAGCCCTAGCACACCAAGGCTTAGTGACGTATCAGCTTGATCTTAGCGATACCGAAGCGATCCGGAGGGACCAGTCGCAAGCGTTGATCACCGTTTAATACGCGGCCTGCGACCCACTTGCCCGCTTGGAAGCTACCTTCCTCGACGCGAGAAATCTCTACAGACTCCTGACTGCCTTGCTTGGGTTTGAACTCCAAATAAAGATCACGGCCCACGATCAGAAATTCGTCGCTACCTGTTTCAATGATCAAGCCGCTGGGACGCAGGTCGCTACTGTCGGGAGCAACGCTCGAGTCAGCTTGCTGTTTCTTGGCTCTGCGATCCACTGGCGGAGGGACCCCCATGTCACGCAATTTAGTCAATAGGCTTTCATGTTGGCCTTTAACCGTAATGGTGTAATTATCGAACGTGAATTGTTCCTGGCTGGTGGGCTCGAGCGCGAAACCGCGAATTTTATTGTCCGCCTGTGTACGCGCAATCACTTCTGTCATAGGGCCTAACAGGCCGTAAACCTCTGCGATCTCGTTGCCCAGAAACCCGTCCTCAATGCCGAAAGGTGAAAAGCCGACGCCGCGGTAGAGGCCGATCGTTTTGAATAAATTGCCCACGATAAATCGAGCCTCGGGGACGAACAGCATATTGTCGGAAGTTGTGTATTGGCTGGCCCATGCATCGAAGTCATCTACGTAGATGTCGGGTGACAGCCAGTCAAGCTGGGGTGCCCCAGCGGTCCAAATATCCATTACCTGCGGCACCGGCCCCCCGGAAGGGTACGTGCCTGCGCTGTCCTGTGGAGCTTGTGGGCCCAGCCAGGCGTTGGCATACATCGGCAGTGGAAGTTGTTTCTTGCCCGCAGCGGCGACTGTATCGACAGACCGTGCCTGGTGCCACGCCATGAAAATTTCATCTCCCCTCATGTCGTCACCAAATACTTCAGGCCACGTGCCGGTAGTCCGGTAACCCTGCTTGGCCCATGCCTCCTTGATAAACGGCGATAGGGCTTGCTTGTTGTGTTCAAGGTGAGCCATCAATTCGCTTGGCACCTCACGCTTCCAGGCCTCTTCTGCTTCCGGTGAACGCTCACGGCTATCGCCGAGCAGCCCCGTTTCGTTTTGCACCTGAACGGCGATGACTGTGTGTTGTTTGTCATGTGTCGCAAGAAACTTCAGCACTTGAGCGAACGCGTTGGCGTCGGCGTCGAGCGTCGATTGGCTGAAAATGCTGAGTACCGGCAATTCACCTTGTTTTTGCTGCAGGCCGGGCGAGCCGATAACGGTGCGAGGGAACCTCTTGGGATCAGCCCGCACCCAGTCAGGGGCATAGGTCGAGCGCGCATTTTTCTTGCTACCGAACCACAATAGTACTATCCGCATGCCTCTGGCCTGAGCCTGAGCTAAGTGATCCTTGATTAAAGCGAAGTCAAAACGCCCCTCCTCAGGCTCAGTCAACTCCCAGTAGATGGGGATGATTGCAGTGTTGACGTTGAGGGCCTCCATTTTGTCCCAGGTGGCTTTCATATACTGAGTGTTTGAAGCCGAGGAGTTATGCACCTCACCGGCAAGTGCGATGTAGGGGCGATCATCGACCATGAGCTGCAATAGTCCATTGTTACGACGTACTTCAGGGGTCGGCGAATCTTTCGCATAGGCGCTTCCCAAGCTCAGTGTGGCGGCCAGTATCAGCCAACTCATGCCCTGCCAAAGCGGAAATCTCGTGCCTTTGTACATCAAAACGTCCTCATTATTTTTGTTAGGTGCAGCGCGTTGCTATCCGGCGCGCCCGTGCTAATAGAACAATAGTTCGCGTAATAAACCCTTTACAGAGGGTTAATCGGATAAGCATTGGCATTAAATAGAACGAAGATTCTATAAATTGCACGCTAGCATTGGAAGCGGAGGGCGTCAATCGTAAGGCACTGGCGAACGCATGGGATACGAAGGGGGGCAGCAGCACCAGGATTGTCGACGATGAAGTGAATCGTCATAACCCTGGTGCGCGTGGGACTGGTAACGCGAGCACCGTGCTCCTCCATCGCAGAGCGAACGAGCGCAGATGTCGACACACTCGACATCCAGAACCAACAAGCGCTTGCCCCGGTACCGGCTGCGCAGCAGCCGGGGGCTTTCAGCATGAGAGAAAGTATTACGACACCCGGCAGAGACGTTGCCTACATCAGCGCCGTCTGGCGTGTCACTCGTTGACTGGCACGGTGTAGTTGAGGATAAGGCGGCCACCGTCAGGGTAAACAGTCTGGCCTACCATGTACGATGCGTCGTCACTGGCCAGGAATGACACGACGCTGGCGACTTCAGAGGCTTCGCCAAGACGACCGATTGGCGTGCGGGAGAGAACGGCGTGACGCTGGGTAGGGTTCGACATGATCGCGTTGCGAACCATGTCCGTGCTGATGGTTCCTGGCCCTACCGCGTTGACTCGAATACCGTGGCTGATAAGGCCCACAGCCATGACCGCAGTCAGCTGCTTGATTCCGCCTTTGGAGACGGCATACGCCACGGCGGTAGGGTTGGCCAACTCGGCATTGATAGACGACATGTTGACAATGGCGCCTTTGATGCCGCGTTCGATCATCACACGGGCAGCGGCTTGACCGATAAGGAATTGTGCCTTGAGGTTGACCCGCAGTGTTCGGTCGAACTGGTCCTCCGGAAAATCGACGAACTCTGCGGTGTGGATGACACCGGCATTGTTCACCAAAATATCCAGCGAGCCGAAGTGCTGCAGTGCATGCTCGACCAGTTGCTTGGCTTTGCCTGCGTTCAGATCATCGAGGTCGGCAGTGAACGCAGCGGCATTTTCGCCCAGCCGCTCTACTTGCTCGTGCAGTTTGCCCTCTTGCACATCCACCAGTAGCACCTTCGCGCCCTCTGCAATAAAGCGTTGTGCACACGCCAGCCCCAACCCTTGAGCTGCACCGGTGACGATGACCACTTTGCCTGCATGCTTCATCTGTTTACTCCTATAGGACTACTTGGCACAGCCCCCCTGCACTCGAACGAGGAGCACGACTGTGCGGTAGCCATATGGTGCCGCTGGAGAAGGAATCTGACTTGTATGAACGCACCACCTCTTCTGCGGCTTTCTGCACAAGCCAGGTTGGTTGTGCGATGACACGCGATAGAGAGTGCATCGCCCTCGTTGTGCTAAATACCGCCAGCTTGCCAAGCCGTGAATACAAGTCAGCCGGTAGAGGAGGCCGCACAATGAGGGAGCGTTCACTGCGAAAACAGTGAGTCATTCATTGAAACCATAAAGGCGCAAGGAGGGCGGAATGCCCGAAACTTCAGAAACCGTAGTGATCGTCGGCGGCGCAGTGATTGGCAGCTTTGCCGCATTCTTCCTGCGGGAACAGGGATTCACAGGCCAGATCAAGGTAGTCGAACGTGATAGTACGTATCAGTTTTGCTCAACGGCACTATCCGCCGCATCTATTCGAAGTCAATTTCATCAGCCTTATAACATCGCCATGAGCCTGTTCGGCGCGAACCTGTTCCGCAACATCAAGCAGTGGTTCGGACAGGATGCTGACATAGGCTTTGTGGAGCAGGGTTATCTGATCTTGGGTGACAAAGGCCATGAGCAACGTCATCGCAATGCCGCGCGGGTGCAAATCGAGTTGGGCGCCGAGATCGATATTCTCGACCCGGAGCAAGTGAACCGGCGATTCCCATGGATGAATGTAGAGGATATCGGCATTGGAACATACGGCACCCGCAACGAAGGCTGGTTCGATGCTTGGGCTTTGATGCAACTGGTCAGGCGTGCTGCTCGTCAAAGGGGCGTTGAATACATCCATGACGAAGTGGTGGGCCTGGACGTTCAGGGGGGGCGTATAACGGGTCTGCGCCTAGCCAATAGCGGCGAGCGATTGAGTTGTGACTGGTGCGTTAACGCCGCTGGCGCCTGGGGTGGGATGCTTGCGCGAATGGCGGGGCTGCAATTGCCGGTGGAGCCACGAAAGCGGACCGCATTTCACATCAAGGCTCCTCTTGAAAAGGCCGGCTTTCCCATGCTCTTCGATTCAACGGGTGCGTGGATCAGGCCTGAAGGCGAGGGCTTTATCTGCGGCATTGCTCCCGAGGAGCATCTGGACCAGTGCGAAGACGGAGATTTCGAGCCGGATCACTACCTGTTGGAAGACAGGGTCTGGCCACTGCTGGCTCATCGCATTCCCGCCCTCGAGCAGTTGCGGGTACAACGGGCATGGGCCGGTTACTACGAAATGAATCTCTTCGACCACAACGCATTCATTGGCGCTCATCCCGAGATCAGTAATTTCGTGTTGGCGACTGGATTTTCTGGCCATGGCGTCATGCACTCACCTGCAACCGGGCGTGCGGTTGCGGAGCACATTGCCCACGGCGAATACCGCAGCATCGACGTAAGTGCGCTGTCGTTTGACCGAGTCGTGCGCAACCAACCGATTCGAGAAGGCGTGGTCTACTAAGCACTCCGGCTGCGGCGGCTATGCAAAAAACCGCAAACACGGTGCCGGCTGCGTACAAGCTATTGCACCGGCGGAGTCGCAAAATAACTTACGACGCGAGAGCCTGCCGTCGTTTACCAAACAAATAATGGCTCAAGCTGCATGGTCATCCCAGGCCCTGCATTCACTGCTGTTTCGATAGCATGCCGGGCCTTCAGCCACCGTGGTTGTAACGGCACGTCTTGATCGGTTCCTTGCACTGGAGCGAACGAAATGCACGTGTTTAAACCTTCTTTGCTGTGCGCTTTCTCTTTTTCCACACTGGCACTTGGCAACGTTGCCCATGCCGACCTGGTCATCGGCGTCGCCGGCCCCATGAGTGGACCCTATGCGAATTACGGCGAGCAACTCTGGCGAGGCGCAACCGCAGCTGCAGAACAGATTAACGCTGCAGGTGGCGTTAACGGTGAAAAAATCCGCCTGGTCAAAGGCGATGATGCCTGCGAACCCAAACAAGCGGTATCAGTAGCGAACAAACTGGTGGATGCGGACAAGGTGACAGCAGTCGTAGGGCACTTTTGCTCTTCCTCTTCCATTCCTGCTTCCGACATCTACGCCGATGCCGGTGTGCTTGCGATGAGCCCTGGATCGACAAGTCCACAATTGACGGAGCGAGGGCTGGATACCGTGTTCCGCAACTGTGGACGAGATGACCAACAAGGGGCTGTGGCTGCCAATTACATCGCCGACGTTCTCAAGGCCAGGCGTATCGTCATCCTGCATGACAAAGACACTTACGGACAGGGTATCGCTGACGCAACTCGTCTTCAGCTGCGCAAAAAAGGTATTGAGGCGGTGCTATACGAAGGGTTGACCCGCGGCGAGAAAGATTTCAGTTCGGTGGTTACCAAGATGCGCGCGCTGGAGGCCGACGCGGTGTACTTTGGCGGCCTGCATCCAGAGGCGGGTCCGTTGGTGCGACAAATGCGGGAGCAGGGGCTCAATGCCGCATTCATCTCGGACGATGGCATCATGACTGACGACATGGTGACCGCTGCGGGTGGTAAACAGTTCGTGGAGGGTGTCCTGTTTACCTTTGGCGCAGACCCCAGGCTAAACCCGGCCGGTAAGGCAGTGGTAGATAGTTTCCGGGCCCGGGGTTACGA
This sequence comes from Pseudomonas sp. DCB_BI, assembly GCF_026240995.1. Lineage (NCBI taxonomy): Bacteria > Pseudomonadati > Pseudomonadota > Gammaproteobacteria > Pseudomonadales > Pseudomonadaceae > Pseudomonas > Pseudomonas sp. DCB_BI. Next base: position 35,366 of record NZ_JAPFCG010000025.1, read on the forward strand.
GCCGGAAGGTTTTACGCTATACGCCTACACCGCGCTTCAGGCCATTGCCGCCGCCTACCAAGCCAATGGCAATCTCGATGTTGCCCAGGCTGCGAAATGGTTGAAGAGCAATCCGGTTCCTACCTCGCTCGGCGCTCGCTCGTGGGACGCTAAGGGTGACCTCACTCACTCGGATTACGTGATGTATCAGTGGTCCGCAGACGGCACGTACAAACAACTCTAATCCTTGCGCAGCATGCCCTTCGCGCTCTGCGTGAGGGGTAGCTACGCCCGCCGGAACCTGGTGAGGACAAGTAATCGTGGATCCCTTATTCGTGCAACAACTTATCAATGGCCTGACCCTAGGTGCAGTGTACGGTTTGATCGCCGTGGGTTATTCGATGGTCTACGGCGTGATCGGCATGATCAATTTCGCCCACGGCGAGGTCTACATGATCTCTGCCTATCTAGCGGCGATCGGTCTCGCTGTTCTGAGCTTTTTTGGAATCCAGTCATTTCCATTTCTGGTCTTCGGCACCTTGATCTTTGCCGTGGTCGTGACTTGTGTGTATGGGTTGGTCATAGAGCGGATCGCTTACAGACCTCTGCGAAAATCAACGCGCCTGGCGCCCCTCATCAGCGCGATCGGTATGTCGCTCATTCTGCAAAATTACGTGCAGGTCTCCCAAGGCAGTCGCCAGCAGGGTATACCCACATTGTTGGAAGGCACCCTGCGAATAGAACTGGGCAGCGGGTTCATCCAGGTCACTCATATCAAGTTGTTCATCTTGTTCGCGGCGCTCGCGGGCATGTCGCTGTTGGCCTACATCATCGGCAACACCAAACTGGGTCGCATGTGCCGTGCCGTGCAGCAGGATGCCAAGATGGCTTCGATCCTCGGTATCAATAATGATCGGATCATCAGCTACGTGTTCATGATCGGTGCCGCCATGGCGGCACTTGCCGGCGTTCTGATTACCTTGAACTACGGGTCGTTCGACTTCTATGCGGGCTTCATCATCGGCATCAAGGCCTTCACCGCTGCAGTTCTAGGCGGCATTGGCTCACTGCCAGGTGCCATGTTGGGCGGCTTAGTACTGGGCCTCGCCGAGACGCAATTCGCCGGGTTGATCAACAGTGATTACAAGGATGCTTTCAGTTTTGGTCTCCTTGTTCTGATCTTGATCTTCCGCCCCCAGGGCTTCCTTGGCCGCCCCATCGTAGTGAAGGTGTGACTATGAAAACGCTGATATTGAATGACCTGGCGGTGAAAGGTCAGCCGCGGCCAAAACTGCAACCTGCTCGTGCACTTCTGGATGCCCTCGTGGCTGGGTTGCTTGCCCTTGTGGTGTTCGGCCCTATCGTGGGAGTGGTGCTGGACGGCTACAGCTTCAATCTGGAGCCAGGTCGCGTCGCAATCCTCACCATCATTGTGATGTTGGGCAGGCTGACTTTCAGTTTGCTGGATCAGGCGGGTGTTCTGCAGCCGCTTGCAACGCGATTCGGCAGCAGCAACCAGGCCGTGCAGGTGGCGGCGCCGGGCGCCAAATCAAGCGTTCGCTGGCTATCGCCGATGGTTTTGATGTGCGCGCTGGCACTGCCATTCGTAGCAGATAAGTACGTACTCACAGTGGTGATCCTGGGGCTAATCTACGTATTGCTTGGTTTGGGACTGAATATCGTTGTCGGCCTGGCTGGGCTCCTTGACCTAGGGTACGTCGGGTTTTATGCCATTGGCGCATACGGCTTGGCTCTCGGATACCAGTACCTTGGGCTTGGTTTCTGGAGCGTGCTGCCGTTATCGGCAATTCTGGCCGCTGCTGCGGGGGCTGTTCTAGGGTTTCCGGTGCTTCGCATGCATGGTGACTACCTAGCCATCGTCACTCTGGGTTTTGGAGAAATCATTCGCCTGATACTCAACAACTGGCTACCCGTGACAGGCGGCCCGAACGGTATGCCCGTGCCCGCGCCGACCGTGTTTGGCTATGAGTTCGGTCGTATCGCGAAGGAGGGTGGTACCCCGATCCATGAGGCATTGGGGATTGCGTATTCACCCAATCTCAAATTCATTGTCATCTACGGCGCCTTGCTGCTTACCGTGTTGCTGGTACTGCACTTGAAACACCGGTTGACACGTATGCCGATCGGCCGAGCTTGGGAGGCATTGCGCGAAGATGAGATCGCCTGCCGAGCAATGGGCCTTAATCACGTCCTGGTAAAGCTTTCCGCATTCGCGATTGGCGCGAGCACCGCCGGGATTGCCGGGGTGTTTTTTGCAACGTACCAAGGCTTCGTCAATCCAGCGTCGTTCACGTTCTTCGAATCGGCACTTATTCTGGCAATCGTCGTCCTGGGAGGAATGGGTTCAACGCTAGGCGTGGTTATAGCGGCGTTTGTGCTGACCGTCGCACCGGAGCTGCTGCGCAGTTTCGCTGAGTACCGCGTGTTGCTGTTTGGCGTGCTGATGGTGTTGATGATGATCTGGCGGCCGCGTGGCCTTGTCCGTATCAGTCGCATTGGTTACCAGGCACGCAAGGGGAAAGTCGCATGAATTCGGAAATCATCCTGCGCGTCGAACACCTGATCATGCAGTTTGGTGGCATCAAAGCGTTGACGGACGTAAACCTCAATGTCAGACGTGGCAGCATCACTTCGCTGATCGGCCCCAACGGCGCCGGCAAGACAACGGTCTTCAACTGCATAACCGGCTTCTACCAAGCGACAGGCGGGGCTATTCAGCTCTTTGCACATGGTCGATGCACGAACGTAATCGGTGTGTTGGGAGAACCGTTCAAGGCATCAGACTTCATCCATCCGCTGCGATTCATCAACCGGTTGCACTACAAGATGTTTGGTGGCACGCACCTGGTGAACCGGGCCGGGCTAGCCAGGACATTCCAGAATATCCGGCTGTTCAAAGAGATGTCTGTTGTAGAAAACTTGTTGGTTGCGCAACACATGGGCATCAATCGCAGTTTATTGGCGGGAGTGCTGAATACCGCTGCGTACCGCAGAGCAGAAAGCGATGCCCTGGATCGGGTGTTCTATTGGCTGGACGTAGTCGATCTTGTGGACTGTGCAAATCGGCTGGCCGGCGAGCTGTCTTATGGGCAGCAGCGTCGCTTGGAAATCGCCCGCGCCATGTGCACCCAACCGAAGTTGATTTGCCTGGATGAACCGGCCGCAGGGTTGAACCCGGCGGAAACCGTAGCCTTGACACAGATGATCCGTCGCCTACGCGAAGAGCATGATATGACCATCCTTTTGATCGAACATGACATGGGCATGGTGATGGATATTTCCGACCATATCGTGGTGCTGGATCATGGCGAAGTGATTGCGGCAGGTCCGCCACAAGCAATACGTGACAACCCAGTGGTGATAGCGGCGTATTTGGGCGCAGAAGAGGAGGCGCTGGCATGAGCACACCGTTGCTGGCGTTCAAGGACGTCGATGTTTTCTACGGGCCAATCCAGGCACTGCGTAAAGTCAGCCTGCAAATCCATGCAGGGGAGACCGTCAGCCTGATTGGTGCCAATGGTGCCGGCAAATCTACCTTGCTGATGTCGATCTTTGGTCAGCCACGGGCGCGTGGTGGGTCAATCGTCTACCAAGGGCGCGAGATAAGCCAGAGCAGTGCGCACTATGTGGCCTCCAATGGTATCGCTCAGTCCCCAGAGGGGCGTCGAGTTTTTCCTGATATGACGGTGGAGGAAAACCTTTTGATGGGGACGATTCCTATCGGTACCGCGCATGCACAGGAAGACCTCCAGCGGATGTTCGAAATGTTTCCTCGGCTGAAGGAGCGACGCAATCAGCGTGCAATGACCATGTCCGGTGGAGAGCAGCAAATGTTGGCCATTGCGCGTGCGCTGATGAGCCGCCCAACCCTGTTGTTGCTTGACGAACCATCACTGGGGCTGGCACCGATAGTGGTGAAGCAAATCTTCCAGATACTCCGTGAATTAGCGCGAAACGGCATGACGCTGTTTCTGGTGGAGCAGAATGCCAACCATGCCTTACGGCTGTCAGACCGTGGTTACGTCATGGTCAATGGTGAAATTCGCCTCAGCGGTACTGGCGAAGAGTTGTTGGGCAACCAGCAAGTTCGTGAAGCCTACCTGGGCGGGCACTAAGCGCTGGCGCATGACGCGGCGCGCTACGGGCGCCGCACGCTGGCCCGGTATTCTTGTGGCGTGCAATGCAACGCGGCACGAAATTGCCTACTGAATGCACTGTGATCGGAGTAACCACATTCGCTAGCGATATCGGTGATGTTTGTCATTGAGTTTTCAAGAAGCTCACACGCTCGATCAATCCTGGCTTTCATCAGCATCTGCTTTGGCGTGAGCTGGAAGACCTCGCGGGTCAAACGCTGCAGGGTGTCCATGGACAGATTGACCTGCTGGGCGATATCGCTGATCAGGACAGGTTGGCCGAGGTTTTCCTGGATCTGGCGAGAGAACTCCAGCAGCCGCTTGTAGCCGTAGTGTTTTTCGTCTGGCCGCGCGAGGATGCGTGATATGCCAACCAGCCCTATCGGGTTGCGGCGCTCATCGAAAATTCCAAACTTGGAGCTCAGGCACCATTGTTTACTGCCATCGGCAGAGCGGAATAAACGCATGGCGTCGATGATGTCCCGACGCGAATGAATGACCTGCATATCCTGCGAGCCGATGCTGGTGTTGCTCACCGGAAACACCTCATCGGCGGTCAAACCGATGATTTTGTCCTTGCCTCTTAGGCCACTGTGGTACACCAGCGTTTCGTTGACCGCCACGTAGCGACCATCGACATCCTTCAAAAAAAACATCACATCAGGCAGCCGGTCGAACAGCCTACCCAGCAACGTCAGATCATGATCAAGCCAATGCAACAGTTCTTTCGGGGTTACCACGGCTACTACGCTCCTTGAGGTGAACGGTGTTGCTCAGCCAAACCACTAGGCTGGTTGCAGGCCAGCTGCCTGGAGCAACCACCGCTGTACCGCGACGGTGCTAGGCGGCAGCATGGAATCGTCGCGATGCAAGAGATAGAAACTTCGGTTCACTGACAGGGTGTGAGAGAAAAGTTGCACGAGTAGCCCAGCCTCCAGCTCGTCCTCCACCAACCAAGGGCTGGTAAGCACTAACCCCTGGCCACGTCGGGCTGCATCAATGGAAAGCAGCGACTGATCGAACTGCATACTCGAATGTGGCACCGGTCCCGTATAACCTGCACCCCCAAGCCAACGTGACCAGTGATTGTGTGATGCCGTGTGCAACAGCCTCGCCCGGCCTATATCCTGAATCGCCACCAACTGAAGCTGATCGCAATACCGTGGGCTGCAATAGACTCGCAAATCATCGGCTAACAGCAGCTGGGCGTTCAGCCCTGGCACTTTTCCGTCGCAATGACGGATCGCAAGGTCTACTTCATCGGTATCGAAATTTAACAGGCCCTCGGTTGCTCCTACATTCAGCCTCACCTGAGGTAAGGCCTTCAGTAGGGCAGGCATTCGTCGAGCAAACCATTTACTAGCAAGTGCCGGCGGCAGACTGAGGCGTACTTCCTGTCCAATCCCATCACGCAGTTGCACGCAGGATTCGTTCAACTGGTCAAGCGCTGGTCTGACGTTGTTCCAGAGAGCATGCGCCTCCCGGGTGGGGCGCAATTGTCTGACCGAACGGATGAACAGGGGGCTTTCCAACCATTCTTCAAGTCGACGTATCTGCTGACCAACGGCACCCGGCGTTACGCACAGTGTCTGGGCAGCGGTGACCAAACTGCCGTACCGCATTACGGCGTCAAAATACGCTACGGCCTTCAGCGGTAGATCAGTTCTCATGGCGCAGAAACTCTATCTTATTAACTGAGAAACGATCGGTTGTCATTGCTCGGCGTCCCACCAAGAATGGATTGGGAGGCTTTGGAGCGAATGGTCATCCAACCATACTAGCGCCTGATTTTGCCAGTCATCCATGTCCGCCGCTCTCGGGACGTGATACTTGGGAAGCATCGCTGACATTCTCGCAGGCGCAGGCAGGCCGAGCTTGATATCAAACCGTGCCATTTCTGCGGTGTTCTGCACAACCACCATGCGGCGCTTATCCTCATCTGGAGAGATGTGAATGAATGTATTGATCGTTTTTGCCCATCCAGAATCGCAGTCGTTCAGCTCCGCGCTGAAGAACACTGCGATTCAAACCCTGTCTGCTGCTGGCCATCATGTGCAGGTCAGCGACCTCTACGCCATGAATTGGCAAGCGGCGCTTGGCCCTGATGACTTCGCCGGGACGCGGGCGGATCCCGACTACCTGGATCTTTCGGTAGAGCAGGAGTACGCCTTTGCACACCGCAGCTACGCCCAGGCTGTGCTGCAAGAACAGGACAAAGTCGCTCGTGCCGATCTCATCCTGTTCCAGTTCCCCGTATGGTGGTTCTCGATGCCTGCGATTCTCAAGGGCTGGGTCGATCGCGTGTTTGCGCGTGGTTTTGCCTACTCCACGGGCAAAAAGTACGAAAGCGGCCACTTCAAGGGCAAACGGGCAATGCTGTGCCTCACGACTGGCACAGCGTCCACTCTGTATGAGCCAAATGGCATTGACGGCGATCTGCATCACATTCTTTGGCCGATTCATAATGGAATCCTGGCCTATACCGGCTTTACCGTATTGCCACCCTTCGCTGCGTGGATGCCGGCTCGCGTTTCGGCAGCGCAACGCGGGGCCTATCTGAAAGGTTATGCCGAGCACCTTGGCACATTGGATAGTCTGGAACCACTGTACTTCCACCCGTGGCAGGACTATGACGAGACCCAACGCCTCAAACCGGGGGTAGTGGCACGATCTGGCGTACAGTGGAACCCTAGCGCCGAGCAATGCCGTGAGGACGCAGCTCAGCAGTACACCCCTTCGCATGTGAAGGAGGCTTGATCATGCCGACCGTACGAATTGAGTTGAGCCCAGGTCGTAGCCGAGAACAAAAGATCCGCTATGTCGAAGAGGTCACGCGCGTAACGGCAGAGATCCTCGGATGCAAACCGGAGTCTGTTGACATCCTATTCCTGGAAATTCCCCCCCACGAGTGGGCTCGCGGGGGCACCTTTCTCGCACAGGCACCGGAGTAACGCGCAAGTGTTCAACCGCGGCTAGGCACCAAGCACTGGCGCCTTTCAATCACACCATTGAAAAGAGGACCGCTCAGTGAAGGGCTACTGGATCATTTTTGCGTCTGACGTGATCGACACTGAAGCTCAACAGGAGTACGGGCGTTTGTGGAAGCCGATCAGTGACCAGTATGGCGCCAAACTCAAAGTACTGGAGGAAAGCGCTCTGGTCGAATCAGAAAGTACGTATCGCGTACTGGCAGTTGAGTTTCCGAATTACCAGCAGGCCAAAGCTTGCTATCACGATCCCGCCTATGTCGAGGCTAAACAGTTTGCGCAGCGGGCTTCACGTCGTGAAATGATCATCATCGAAGCCGACTTGAAGTAGGCTCCTTCGCCGACAGTCGAGTGTCTCGCCGCTCTAGCGAGGAGGCACTCGCGAGGCCAGCATGAGCTTATCCACGTGTTCGACCGCAGCGGGCCTGATGTGAATCCGAGTGAGGAGATGGCTGTCTATCGGGTAGCGTGATGATCGACCCCAGCGAGAGTACAACGGCCGCTGGGTTACTTTTTGTTTGCTTTAGTTCATGTTGAGGGTTGCCGTCAGTCTCCGCGAACAGGGTGGATGTCGCCGCGATCGACCAGTTTCATGGTGACTGGGCGTGTCTGCCGATACGCTTCGAGAGACTATGGCCGACGGGCTTTCCAGACCTGCCCATCGATCAGACGCTGGGTCACTTCTGCGAAAATGGCCTGCACCACCCGGTTGGCTGGGCTCATCGGTCGATCGGCGGGGAAGGCCAGTACCAGGCGTCGTTCTGGAGTGGGGTCGCACAGCGGGCTGGCGCTGAAGTGGTTGTCCAGTACCCGCGCATAGATGGGCGTCAACGGCAGAATGCTCGAGCCGAAGCCGTTATGTACCCTGCAGAGCGGTACGCTTTGCGCTGCTCCGCTGGTGGAGCCAACCCCGATGCGTAAAGTGGTCATGGTGTCACCGGCTGACAGGAAGGTAAGCCAGGCAACACGCTATGTGGGTGAGACCTTTGTAGATCTGGCGTCCCGGTTGGTCGAGCAGGGTATTTGGGCCGGCCATATGCTGTGAGCAACAGCCCGTGGGATTGCGCTTATGATCTCAAGCGGTCGGATGCGTGGACGCTGCGTTTGCGGTGCTCGTGCTTCAGTATGTTGTGCGCCTGTCATTCAGCATCAGCAAGAAGGGATTCGCATTACCGCTCAAAACCAGGATATCAATACCGAGTGTCACGGATAATCTGGCTTGGTGAAGTGCAGCGACCGGCGGCAATCCGTAGCCGACACGCATTTCTGTCAATGGGGTGATGCAGACCGACTTCGTTCATTCAAGGCCAGCTCTGCAAGCCACCATTTAAATTTTTTTAACTGGGGGAGGGGAGCTTGGCAGGTTAGCGTTGTGGCTTTCGAACCTCATGGAGACAAGCCCAATGGTACAAGGTCTTGAAGTGAACAAGCTGTTACTGGAGATGCGCTCTATGCAGTCCGCGCTCCCTCTGTCGACGACCTCCCATCTGGCGATAGGGGCTGCGAATCCGAACAGCTTCACTGATTTGTTCAAGCAGGCGTTAGAAAAAGTGCATGTTAACCAACAGGCATCCGGGCAGTTGGCTAAAGCATTCGAGCTAGGCACGACGGGTGTAGATCTCACACAAGTGATGATCGCCTCTCAGAAGGCCAGCGTTTCCACTCAAGCGCTGGTTCAGGTGCGCAACAAGGTAGTCCAGGCTTATCAGGACATCATGCAAATGCCCGTATGAAGCTACCGCCCCCGTGCGCATTGAATAACTGCTCGCAACCCCGGCGATGCATCTTCCAGGCGCAGCTGAAACCCGTGCAGCCGCACAATTGCCGCAACGATGGCAAGGCCAAGACCTGCTCCCAAGACCTGCTGATCGCGACTGCAACGACCAAAGCGCAACAGCACATGGTCGCGATCCTCGGCCGGGATGCCTGGCCCGTCGTCTTCAACGATCAGGTTAGAACCACTAGTGGATTGCTCCAGCGCAACTCGGATTGTGCCCCCCACAGGCGTGAACTTCAGCGCGTTGTCTAAAAGGTTTATCAGTGCTTCCATGAGTAGTTCATCGTCAGCCAGTAGCGGTGGCCCAGCTTGCACGTCGACCAGGAGCGTAACACCGCATTCTTCTGCGACAGGTTTGAAGTCTGCAGCGAGTAAGCTGATCAGCGAGCCTGGGTCCAGCATTTTCATACCGGCTCGGCGGCTATGTGTGTCAATTTCGGCAATGCGCTGGATAGCACGAAAGCGCGTCAACAATTGCTCCGTGGCGTCAAAAGCTTCATGCAGGCGCGATAACTGACGCTCGGGGGACTCGGAGTGAAAATCCTCGATGGTTCGGCGTAGTTGTGCTCTTAACCGATTCAAGGGCGTTCTCAGGTCGTGCGCGAGGTTGTTGCCGACACTGCGCACCTCACCCATCAAGTGTTCAACCTCGTCCATCATCTGGTTGACCAGCGCGGACAGCGCATCCAGCTCATCCCCTCGGCGCGACAAAGGCAAGCGCAGACCCAGATTACCTTCTGCAATACGCTGGCTTGTGTATTGAACCGTCTTCACTCTGCGCAATGGGCGTAAGCCTAGAATTGCGCCCAGCCCGATACCACCGGCTATGCTCAAACCCCCTGACCAGAGCAAAAGAGCCAGCAGCATGTCGCTAATGCCACTCAATGTCTTGGCGTCATAGCCGACGACCAGGATATCGCCATTTGCGACCACCTGAGCAGAGGCCTTGGCGCCAAACTCAAAGCCTGGCTCGTTCAACGCACGTGGCATGCCGTCCAGCGGCAAATCCGAGGGCAAATGCTTGATGTTGCCGGCAATGTAATGTGCATCTCTTGAAAACAGACCGTAGTGGGCGATGCCGCGGATATCGCCACGTTGCAACTGCTCCAGTTCGCGCGGAAGCTCTACAGGAGGTACATGCAGCAGCGAGCGCGCCTGGCCGACAACGAACGTTTCGCCAATTTGACTGAAATAGTCGGTGGAGCGCCAATAGATCAGTGCCAGCAGGACCATCATGGCCAGTGCTAGAACCCCCGCGTAGCTAACCGTCAGCCTGAACGCAGTGGTCCGCCAGAGGCTAGGCTTCATGATCGCCCGCGTCGAGCAGAAAGCCAGAGCCTCGTATCGTCCTGATCGAGGGCGTACATTGCAGATCAACCAGTTTGCGCCGCAGACGGGTGAGGTGGACATCTATCAACTTGGTGCCTGGATCGAAGTTATATCCCCACACTGTCTCGAAGATCAAACCGCGCGTCACCACCTGACCAGCATTGCGCATCAAAAACTCCAGAAGCTTGAACTCCGTGCTCTGAAGGTCGACATGGCGATCCGCACAGGTCAACCTTCGTTCAAGTAAATCGAGATGGAGATCCTTGAATTGCAGCTGGGTCTTGCGCTCATCGTGCGCTTGCCTGCGTAGAAGAGATTCAACTCTCACGGCCATTTCTTCAGAGGCGAACGGCTTTACCAGATAATCGTCGCCTCCTGCACGTAGGCCTTGAATCCGGTCATCCAAAGTCGCCATGGCGCTGATCATTAGTACAGGCGTGTTGAGCCCAGCCTGACGAAGGCCAGCAACGATTGCCATGCCGTCCAAGTTGGGGAGCATTCGGTCAAGGGTGATGACGTCATAATGCCCACTAAGAGCGAGGTCGAGCCCTTTCTGTCCATCGGTGGTGTGCTCCACCCGAAACCCGGCACGCCGCAACTCGGTGACGATTTCCTCGGCGGTGATCGCATCATCTTCGATGCATAAGGCGCTCTTCACAGTGATCCTCGGGTGATTGGGCAGTGGTCAGCCCGGTTCCGGCGCAGCAGTAGTCCTTACAATCGTAAAGCAGCAGCGTTCTCGCTCATAGTTAACTTATTTTAGCTAACGCTCAATACTCGCTTCGCTACACGATTGCCTCCCTCATACCTGCGCGCCCCTATGGAGCGCGCTGATTGAAGCACTGAGGAGCGCCTTCATCGTGAACGTTGTAATCCCCTCCAGCATCTCGCTGAACTCTCATGCCCACATGAGCGGTTGCCTGCGTCCTGCACATGGGCTACCGGCAGCAAGCGGAGGTAAAGACTGATGTCCAGATTCTTCATTGATCGCCCGGTCTTCGCCTGGGTCATCGCTCTGGTGGTCATGCTGGCGGGCGCCCTGTCTATTCTCAAGCTCCCGGTCAACCAGTACCCCAGTATCGCGGCACCAGCGATTGGTATCCAGGTCAACTACCCTGGAGCGTCTGCTCGAACGGTGCAGGACACTGTCGTCCAGGTCATCGAACAGCAGCTCAACGGCATTGACGGCCTGCGCTACATGTCGTCGGACAGTACCTCCGATGGCCGGATGAGCCTTACGGTGACCTTTGAACAGGGGACCGATCCGGACATCGCTCAGGTTCAGGTCCAGAACAAATTGCAGTTGGCGACCCCGTTACTGCCACAGGAGGTCCAGCAGCAGGGCATTCGGGTCACCAAGGCGGTCAAGAATTTCCTGCTCGTCATCGGGGTGGTCTCCGAAGATGGCAGCATGACCAACCAGGACTTGAGCAACTATGTGGTTGCCAATATCCAAGACCCCATCGCACGTACCCCAGGTGTAGGTGACTTCCAGGTGTTCGGTGCACAGTACGCCATGCGCATCTGGCTGGACCCCGCACGCCTGAACAGCTACCAGTTGACCCCCGTGGACGTCAAGGCGGCCATTCAGGAGCAGAACGTACAGACTTCTGCCGGCCAGATCGGCGGGTTACCGGCCGCTCCTGATCAGCAGTTGAACGCCACCATCACTGCCAAGTCGCGGCTGCAGACGGCGGAACAATTTGCCGACATCCTGCTCCGAGTCAATGCTGACGGGTCTCAAGTACGCTTGGGCGATGTGGCGCGTGTTGAGCTGGGCGGCGAGAGCTACAACGTCAGCGCCCAGTACAACGGGCTTCCAGCTTCGGGTATGGCGATAAAACTGGCAACCGGCGCCAACGCGCTGGATACGGCAAAGGCCATCCGTGCCACGGTCGCCGAATTGGAACCGTTCATGCCCCAGGGCATGAAGGTGGTGTTCCCTTATGACACGACTCCAGTAGTTTCGGCCTCCATCCAGGGCGTACTGATGACGCTGGTCGAGGCGGTAGTCCTGGTATTCCTGGTGATGTACCTGTTCCTGCAGAACTTTCGGGCCACCCTGATCCCGACGCTGGCGGTACCCGTGGTGCTGCTGGGCACCTTCGGTGTTTTGGCGATGTTTGGCTTCACCATCAACACCCTGACCATGTTCGCCATGGTGCTGGCGATCGGCTTGTTGGTCGATGATGCCATCGTAGTGGTGGAAAACGTCGAGCGCGTGATGGTCGAAGATGGGCTGCCACCGTTGGAGGCGACGCGTAAGTCGATGGATCAAATCCAAGGTGCGCTTGTGGGGATCGGTCTGGTGCTCACGGCCGTGTTTCTTCCCATGGCGTTCTTCGGCGGTTCCACCGGGGTCATTTACAAACAGTTTTCTATCACTATCGTGTCGGCGATGGCGTTGTCGGTATTGGTCGCGTTGGTCTTTACCCCGGCTCTCTGCGCCACGATGCTCAAACAGCCGGCCGCTGACCACAACCACAAGCGCGGGTTCTTCGGTTGGTTCAATCGCACGTTCGACAAAGTCGTTGGTTCTTACGAGCGCGCTGTCGTAGGCGTGCTCAAGCGCAAGCTGCCTTACCTGATGATGTATGCAGTAATAGTAATGGCCATGGCCTGGATGTTTACCCGAATTCCTACAGCGTTTTTGCCGGAAGAGGATCAGGGTGTCTTGTACGCGCAGATTCAAGCGCCTTCCGGAGCTACCGCCGTGCGCACTCAGGCGGTCATAGATGAAGTCCGCCGGTATCTGCTGGAAGAGGAGGGGGAGGTTGTTTCCTCGGTATTCAATGTCAACGGCTTCAACTTCGGTGGTCGCGGGCAGAGTTCTGGCATGGCATTCGTCATGCTGAAACCTTGGGAGCAGCGTACCGAGCCGGGGCAGGGCGTCTTCGAACTGGCGGAGCGTGCGCAGCAGCACTTTGCCGGCCTGCGCGATGCGAAGGTGAACGCATTTGCCCCGCCGGCTGTAATGGAATTGGGCAATGCGACCGGCTTCAACCTGTTCCTGCAAGACCGCGCAGGGCTGGGGCACGAGGCGTTGGGGTTGGCTCGTGACCAGTTGATCGAGTTGGCGGCCAAGGAGCCAGCACTCGCGAACGTGCGGGCAAATGGACCGCGCGACGAGCCGCAATACAACCTGTTCATCGACGATGAACGTGCGCGTGCCCACGGCCTGTCATTGTCTGATATCAACGACACCGTCGCGATTGCCTGGGGCGGAAACTATGTCAACGATTTCATTGACCGCGGCAGAGTCAAGAAGGTCTACGTTCAGGGTGAAGCAACTTCGCGTATGAGCCCTGAAGACGTAGCCAAATGGTATGTGCGCAATGCCAGTGGGCAAATGGTGTCGCTGACCACGTTTGCCCGTGGTGAATGGAGTTATGGTCCGCCGAAGCTCTCGCGTTACAACGGTGTGCAAGCTCTGGAGATCCAAGGTGAACCGGCTCCCGGGTACAGTTCGGGTGATGCCATGGCAGCGATCGAGCGAATTGCTCAAGAGCTACCGCCTGGGGTGGGCTTCTCGTGGACTGGCCAGTCTTACGAGGAACGACTGTCGGGGGATCAGGCTCCAGCACTGTTCATCCTCTCGCTGCTGGTGGTGTTCCTGTGCTTGGCCGCGCTGTATGAAAGCTGGTCAATCCCGTTCTCCGTGATGCTGGTTGTTCCGCTAGGTGTAATCGGCGCACTGCTGTTTACCAGCATGCGGGGCTTGTCGAACGATGTGTTCTTCCAGGTGGGCCTGCTTACAACTGTGGGCCTCTCTGCAAAGAACGCAATCCTGATCGTCGAGTTCGCCACTGACCTACACAGGCAGGGCTTGAGCCACCTCAATGCGGCGGTAATGGCGTGTCGTATGCGCCTTCGGCCAATCATCATGACATCGCTTGCCTTTACGCTGGGCGTGGTGCCCTTGGTGCTTTCAAGCGGGGCAGGGGCGGGCAGCCAGCATGCCATTGGTACAGGTGTGATCGGTGGCGTCATTACCGGCACTTTGCTGGCGATCTTCTGGGTACCGCTGTTTTACCTGTCTGTCAGCTCAATGTTCCAGCGCAACAGGCCGGCCCAGAACATCTCAACGGCGGCGCGTCCGCCAATAGTTACACCAAAGGAGTCGAACCAGTGAGCTGGCTTTACTATTCACGCATGAGTATCTGCGCATTTGGATTTTTTGTGGCCAGCGCGGCTGCAGCCGGTCAAGATGGGCGCCTGCAAGACCATCACGAGGCCATGCTGGCCTACGCGCAAAAGGCAGGAAAAGCTAAACCGGTGGTAAAAGACTATGCCTACGGCGAAAAACTCGATATTGCCAGAATGATTGGCATGACCGATGCGCTCAGCTCTTGTGAGCTAGTCCCCATGGCGATGACGTACGAGGATAGAGCCGGACAACTAACGACGGTGCTGTATTCGGCAATGGGAACGTGCCCCAAAAGCTGACAGGAAGGGTGAAGGCGCACCATGAGACGTGGTGTGCCTCGGTCGTCAGTCTTCAATAACTTTGTACAGACGGTAAGGATATTCAACGCGGTCGCGATCGCTGAATGTGCCATCTGGCCTCATAGCGAACGGCAATCCCGCGTCTGGTTGATTGCACGGAAGTACTTGCCATCTATTATCGGCCTATCTGTCTGAAAACCGTAGTGGTGGGCCAAGAAATCTAGGGTGGTGCATGAAGGATTATTCACCGCGCAAACGGTTCCGACGATTGTTGAGCAATTTGCGCGCAGGGTACTTCGACAGGATTCGTGAGGAAGCGCACTCGACGGTTGTTGAGCGCCTAACAGACGATGTCTTACGACCGTTACAGGCTTTGGTGACAGTGGCAGTGCCGCGCTCATTGCGCGAACGGCCAGGTGGACGCATCGAGTGTCTAATGCGCGTAGGTGGCACCAGCGTGCGTTTCACCGCGCGCTTCACCGACAGCATCATCGGGCTGGCTGCCGTTCCCTTTTTCAGGCTTGCCAGGGGGCGCCGTTTCAGAGAGCAACGGTTGCATCATCCGGATACCCAGCAACTATTAGGCTTACTGTGCCTGCCTCGACGGCAGTACCGCATTATGCCCGTCGTAGTATTACTTCCAGGTTCAGGTCCTCAGAATGCCGACTACACCATCGGACCCAGTCATATTTTTTCTGAGTTGGCCTGGGAGCTGGCGGGGCGGGGCATCGGCACGGTGCGCTTTGACAAAAGGATGCCAGCTAATGCGGTAATTAGCGGCACAGTCCATGAAGAATACGTTTTGCCCGTCATGGCGATCCTCCGCGCCTTGGCTCTCAATCTACCCGACAGTCCGGTTTATCTCCTGGGGCATAGTCTGGGTGGCTATGTCGCGCCACTTATTGCTTGGCGGCAGACACAAATAGGAGCACCACTTGCCGGCGTCGTTGCGATGGCGGCACCCTGGCGTACCTTGGAAAACCTTATAGCAGCACAAGCCAACGGACTGTTGCCCTTGTTGAACGAAAACGAGGCGCAGGATCTGCAGCGGGATCTTGAGTGCTTGCGTACAGTAGCCAGCGCACCGCGTGGGTCAGAAAAGCTTGCGTTTGGCATGTCTTCAGTTTATTTGGCGGCCATACGTGAGCACCATCCTGCCGTCTGGCTCAATATCGACACTCATACGCCCCTGCTGTTGTTGCAGGGGCTGGCTGACGAGCAGATCTCTCCGCAGCTCGACTTTGAGCAATGGGTGAGCGCCGCCGACCAGCGCCCTGCTTGCCAATGGCGAGCGTACGAGGGGCTGGACCATCTGTTCAAACGTAGTCAGTCGGGGCGTCCCGAGCAGGACTACGCCCGCCGCAGGCCCATCGCCGGTACTGTCATTCGCGACTTGGCTCACTGGTTCCATGCGCCTCAATTCGCCCTGCCAGCAAAACCAGCCAATCGCGGATAGAGCATTGACGGTAAAGGTCGGCATAGCCGAGATCAAAAAGTCTTGGTCGTTGAAATAGTCAACCAGTTGGAGCATCTCCATGGAGGTCAGTCCATGGGCCATCAGGTGGTCGGTAGAAATCAGGCGCTCGACATCCAGAGCGCTGCGGGAAGTCAATACTAGGTATGCGCGCGCCTGCACCAGCGTGAGCGGCTGAGTGGCAATGGCAAAGAGTACCAGACGCAGCGTGCCATCGGCTGCAGTCAGCCCGACCAGAACGGCATCAATCACTGCTGGATGCTTCATTATCACGTTTTCAACTTCGTGGGGGTCAATCTTTTCCCCATTGCGGTTGAGGGTTTCTACGCTACGGCCAATCACTTCCAAATAATCGCCATGAGCATGCCGTACTAGGTTCCCGCTGCGGCAGAACCCTCGCTGATCGAATGCCTGTCGATCGGCATGCGGGTCATTGAAATAGCCTGGAATCATGCAAGGACCGCGGGCACAGAGTTCTCCAGCAGTATCGGTTTGGCCCCGCAGCTCGACCTCATCCAGCTCGGACATGGGAGTACCCTGGATGGACGCCACGACTTCCGTTGGGTCGTTTGTACAGGTGTAACAGACCAGCCCCTCAGCCATGCCGAAAACTTGCTGAAGCCGGATACTGGCATTGGCAATCGCCTTGTGGGCCAGTTCGCGATGCAGCTTGGCGCCGCCCAGCAGCGTCGCAGCTTGCGCATCGCCGTGCTGCTGGAGGCCAATGGCCGGGGCGGTTCGCGTGAGGTGCATGGTGCCTTGCGTCTGGGCCAGCAACTGGCTATACGCGGGCTGCGCAACGCCTTCACGATGCAGGAAGGTGAAGCCTATCTGTTTGTCGCTGGCGGCATCGGGGTTACGCCCATCATGGCCATGGCGCAGACCGCCCAGCGCGCGGGTTTCGATTGGCAAATGCTCTATGGCGGTCGTTCGCGCCAGTCGATGGCCTTCATTGATGAGCTGCAGGTCATGGGCGCGGGTCGTGTCGAGGTCGTGCCGATGACGAGGTCGGCCTGCTCGACCTGGACGCCGTTGTGGCCGCTGCACGGGCTGGGCGTCAGGTTTACAGCTGTGGGCCGGCAGCGCTGCTGGATGACCTGACGGCATTTTGCCGAGGCAGGGTTGCTGGAGCGCCTGCACCTGGAGCGCTTCGCCCCGGTGCAGGCGCCGGTGGAGCAGGGTGGTTAAGCGTTGACGATCATTCTTGTTCGCAGCGGCACTCAACTGCAGGTGCCGCTCGGTTGCACGATGATGCCGGCGCTGCGGGCGGCGGGGTACGAAGTGGCGTCATCCTGTGAACAGGGTGTGTGCGGCATGTGCGAGACGCGGGTGCTGGATGGGGTGCCGGATCATCGCGACCTGCTGCTCAGTGAAAGCGAGCGGGCGCAGGGAAACGTGATGACGATGTGCGTTTCTCGAGCTTTCACGCCGACCCTCACGCTCGACCTGTAGTCACTAACCGAGCTCTAGTAATTGAGCTGCAGGAGCGGCAAAGACGAACGCCTATTCGGCCGCAAGGCTACCGTGAGGCAAAGGCATCTAGTGACCTAGGTGACTTTCGTCGCCATAATCACGAGATGTATTATTTAGTGCGTTGAACGTATTATAATATAGTTTATCGGCCAATAGGGTCGGATAAGATTTAATTATGAGATCTAGTAGGGTTGGGATAATAAGCTTTCCGACCGTGCATTTCATATTCAAGAACTAAGATCAATTGATTATGTGCTATGGGTAGCTACGACCAGGGCTGAAATGGTCGATCAATTATAATCTCACCTCTCGGCCCAGGCTGTGTGAAAACGCAAGTAGGTACGTCGAAAAGCGAAAGAAGCTAGGATATCCTCCAACATCAGCGGATGTAAGTGCAGATCTACCTGAGTCGGACACCAGGGTGCTGCCTGGGCTATTCGGGTCGCGGTAGCGACCCAGATAGCCGTCTACGGACGCAAGAATGGCGGCGGAGCAAGTCGAGCTTAGTGCAGCGCCACTACCACCATGCTGGTTCAATCAGTGTGCGCTACCAGCACTGCATTTTTTCGAAGCCGATCCAAATAGTCTGTCCATTGTTGAGCGGCCTCCCTGCGTTGCGGCAGTAACTGGGCCCGCGCGTTAACCGCGCCCAGCGCGCCCGGCATGCGGTGAGACAACGACAACTCCAATACAATCGGATCGACGCTTAAATGCTCGTGGGCGATAGTGCGGTAGGTCGCGCGGAATCCGTGCGCAGTAATCGGGTAGTCCGGCCAGATCCGCTGATAAGCCTTGGCCAGGGAAGTGGCGTCAATTGGGGTGCCCGGGTAGACCGGTGAGACAAAAACCCAGCCATTGCCCGCCTCATCGACCACCCGCCGTTCATGGAGCTCACGCAACAGCAGAAGGGCCTGCTCAGGCAGTGGCACGATGTGTTTGCTTTTGTCTAGGTGGCGGGTTTTTCCGACGACATAACGCCAGTCGGCACTGACGAGGTCGACATCTTCCCAGCGCATTTTCACCAACTCTCCAGGGCGAACCGGCAGCATCACCAGCAGGCGCATCGCGATGCTTACGCTGCTCGGGCTAAGTTCATCCAGGCGCAGCAAAAACTTCCCCAAATCGGCCGGTCGCTCGATCGCCGGATTACTGGTTACCACGTGGCGAACCTTGAGTTCCTCGGTGTTGCTCAGGGCTACGTTGCGCTCCACCCAGCCCCGCCCCTCGGCGAAACCGAGCACGGCACGAATGATGGTGCGTACGCGTTTGGCCATGGCCAGTGTACGTGCGCGGCGCAAGGTGGCGATTATCTCGATGATGTGATCCAGCTTGATCTCGCTGACGGGGATACTGCCGATCGTGGGCAGGATGTGATTGTTCAACGCGCCGCGGAAGCCCGCGAGGGATTTGCTCACGAGGTCGTGCGATTTGAAGGCCAGCCACTGTTCGGCCACGTAAGTGAAGGTGCGTTCCTCATTGAGTAATTGATCGGCGATTTTCTTGCGTTTGGCCTTCAGCGGGGCGATGTGATGGGCTACGTTCTGTCGCGCGGCTCGGGCCAGGTCGCGGGCGTCTTTCAAGCCAATGTCGGGATAACGGCCGATCGCGTACACGTTCTCCTTCCCATGCAGGCGATACCTCATCCGCCAGTACTTGGCGGCAGGCTTGCTCGACTTCTGCGAGGCCTGGACATGTAGGTACAGTCCAGGCACCTCGCCGTCAGCGTACTTGCCGGGTTCTGCAATGGCACGCAGGAAAGCATCGCTGAGTTTTCGACGCAATGCAGGCGTAGGGAGGGATGTCGTCATGTGTGGGTACTTTTTTTCGAAACATGAAAAGTACCCAAAAATATACCCGCGGCGCGTCGGTAATGAGTGGAATGCGACGGACGGCTTTGGATTGGATTAATAGGTAAGGTGATGAATTTATTGGCTTTTGTGGATCTTGATGGAAGTCAGTCAGAGGCTATCGGGATCCCCAAAGAACATCTGTATCCGCGACCGCAACCATTTTTCCGCCGGGTCGTTGTCCTGCGCTCCGCGCCAGGCCATGTGGAGCTCGAAACTGCGCACGGGGATTGGCAGGTCTTCCGCCCGCAGGCCACCGGCAGCCGTCAGCGCGTCGGCCGTGTAATCCGGCACCGTTGCAACGATGTCGGTGCCCGCCAGCAAACTCCCCAACCCGTTGAATTGCGGCACCGCCAGCACGACATGGCGCTTGCGGCCAATCTCTTCCAGTGCCTCGTCGATAAAACCCGACAAGTCACCGGCAAAGGACACCAATGCGTGGGGCCGAGCGCAGAAATCGTCGAGGGTGATGCTGCCGGGCACGCTGTCGGCGCGCAGCAGTTTCGGCATGCTGCGGCGCAGCACTTTGCGCTTGGCGTTGGCCGGCAGCTCGCTGGTGTAACTGACCCCCACCGAGATTTCCCCCGAAGCCAGCAGCGTCGGCATCAGTAGGTAGTTGACTCGGCGCACCACCAACACGATACCGGGCGCCTCGGCGCGAATGCGCTTGAGCAGTTGCGGCAGCAAGGCGAACTCGGCGTCGTCCGACAGGCCGATGCGGAACACCGCATTGCTGGTGGCCGGGTCGAATTCGGCGGCGCGGCTGACAGCAGTGGAAATCGAGTCCAGCGCTGGCGACAGCAGGGCGAAGATCTCGTGAGCTCGCGCCGAGGGCTCCATGCTGCGGCCGGTCCGTACGAACAGTGGGTCGTCGAACAGGTTGCGCAGGCGCGACAAGGCCGCGCTGATGGCCGGTTGGCCGAGGAACAGTTTTTCTGCAGCCCGCGTTACGCTGCGCTCGTGCATCAGCGTTTCGAACACGATCAGCAGGTTGAGGTCTACGCGACGCAGGTCGTTTCGATTCATCGGTGCGCTTCGCCTAAAGTGGGGCAGGGGTGAATCTTAAGGCCAAAGGCTGTTACCCTGCACGGGTTTAGGGGGACCAATCGCAGGGAAAGTCAGGTGCCCAATCGATGACAAGCATGTCGACTATTAATGACCACTGATGGTCTAACCGGCAAAGCCCGGATAGAGTCAGGGGTAATTAGAGGTTCACAAAGGCGAGGTATGCGATGTCCCGCATGATCCGTTTCCACAAGTTCGGCGCTGCCGATGTGCTCCGTTGCGAGGAGCAGGCCGAACCGTCACCGGCTGCCGGCGAAGTGCAAGTTCGCGTCGAGGCGGTTGGTGTCAGCTGGTATGACGTGCTCTGGCGCCAGAACCTGGCACCGTCCCAGGCGCGTCTGCCCGCGGGAATCGGCCACGAGATGGCCGGGGTGGTGACTGCGGTCGGTGAAGGGGTTGACGACATTGCCGTAGGCGACCGCGTCGCCAGTTTTCCGGCTACCAGTGCCAACGACCATCCGGTGTATGGCGATGTCATCGTCCTGCCGCGCACGGCTATCACCCGTTACCCGGGTGTGCTCACCCCGATCGAGGCCAGCGTGCACTACACGCCGCTGCTGATCGCCTATTTCGCCTACGTCGACCTGGCGCGGGCCAAGGCTGGGCAGACCGCGTTGGTAACGGATGCAAGCCATTGTGCCGGGCCTGCCTTCGTGCAGTTGGGCAAGGCGCTGGGGCTGAGGGTGTTCGCTGCCACCAAGGAGGAACAGCAGCGTGAGTACCTGTTGGGCCTGGGGGCCGAGAAGGTGATCGTCACCGAAGAACAGGACCTGCTGCTGCAGATTGGCAAGTACACCGACGGTCGCGGCGTGGACATGGTGCTCGATGGCATGGGTGGGCCGCAGATGTCGCTGCTGGGCGATGTGCTGGCACCTCGCGGCAGCCTGGTGCTGTACGGTCTGCAAGGCGGCAACCAGACGCCGTTCCCGGCGTGTGCGGCATTCCAGAAGAACATCCAGTTCTACGTGCATTGCATCGGTAATTTCACCGGCAAGCCGGAGCTTGGCATCAGCCAGGACCAGGTGGCCTTGCAGCGTGCCCTGCGTGATATCAACCAGTTCACCGCTGACCAGTTGCTGACCCCGCAGATCATCAAGGTGTACCCCTTCGAGCAGGTGGTGGAAGCCCACCGCTACATGGATCAATGTCCGTGTGGCGGGCGAGTGGTGCTGGACATGGCGCAACACTGACGGTTGTTTGCGTAATTTGAAACCCGGGCAGAGTCCCGGGTTTTTTATACGCCGAATAAATGATTGTTGGCATCAAAATAGGACAATTCCTACATTAAAAGACGGCATGGATTACATGCGTGACGAAAACTTCAAGCGATTCGGAAATATTCCGCCAAGCATTCCGACTTGAACTGTTTTCTTGCAGCGTTCAATGTGATCCTGCTTTCGTGCTGAATGGTTTTTTTACCGCGATCTGTATCTTCAATTCGCTTTGCATCCCTCGATAATGGCCCGGTGATGGTTTGCGCAAGGAGCGTGGCATGAGCATGGCGATGCCTGAGTCAAGGCAGTCTAGGGCAGCAGCGGGCGGTCGCAGGGGTGGTTTCCTCTCAATGGCTTGGCGACAGTGATGCTTTACATGATTACTTTCGCTTGGATGTAGGAAATTTCTTCTGGACAAGTTCGACGCATGTTGAAGTTCAAGTGCTTGGCACGGCTTGCGTTCGCTACATGTAGTAGGTGAGGTGGTTTCGTGACGGCTATTCACGATCAGGCAATGCAATATATCTACCAGCAAGTGCTCGAACGCTTGCTGAGCCATATGTCCCAGGCGCAGCGCGCTTCTTTGCAGTTACTGATACAGCGCCTGCTGATTTCAGCTGGCGGCACCGAGTACATTGGCACTTTCCGTTTGCAGGTATTGCACGGCAGCGATCGTCAGAGTACCCGGCTGTTGGCCATGCTGCGCGCGGCGCAACTGAGCATCGCGCTGCGTGCGCCGGTAACCTTCCAGTTGCAGGTGTTGGTGGTCAGCTTGCCGATGGCGTGTAGCGCAACGCTGCAAGCCCATGAGCGCAGTTTCAGTACCCTGTTCATGCAGGATGACCCGCGGGTGCAATTGCAGATGATCCAGGGGCGCGAAGTGGTGCCTTTCAACTGCCGGCCCCCAGTAGCCCCCGAACGCTGGCTGTTGGCAAGAGACGCCATGCTGGAGTTCGGTCACCTGATCGATGCCAGGCCCGAAGCCTTGTTGGGTAGCCGCCTGTTCCTGGACCTGGCGGGGGCCATAAGTTTTGCTCTATGGGTACAGGCGCCCGCCGATGCAGTGGTCACCGCCGTTTCCGGGTTGCAGCGGCGCCGTTACCTGGCGTGGGCCCGGCGCAGCCTGCGCATGGCCGGCGAGCGGGGGCCGCATGTGATGCATCAGTGCCTGGCGATGCTGGCCCACGGTCTTGGGCGCTTGCCCGGCGCCGTGGATGTAGCGCCGGGGTGCCTGGCCGGGCCATTGCATGTCGATGCACCACAAGGTGTGCCGGTGCGGCTGTTTGCTATTGATGACCTGCTGCCGCACTTGCTTGATGAGCAGCCACTTGACGCCATGCTCGATTGCAGCTTCGAAGCCGCGCCGGATGCCTGGCCGCTGCCCGCATTTCTCGACCCACTGGTCACCGCGCAACTGCACGAGTTGCGTGCACGCAGCCTAGAGCCACAGGTCAGTCGCCCGGCGTTGCGGCTGGCGGGACAGGCGGGTGGCAGCGGACCGCGTGAGGGCCATCAATCATTGCTCGGCAAAACCTACGGGATCAACCAGACCCAACTGGTGTGCCTGCTTTTCAGCCCCTTCGCCAGGCAGGGGAAGAACCTCGAGCGTTTTCTGCAATGCCGGCACGCTGACATGCTGGTAGCACTGCCCTACCTGCACAGGGCGTTGCAAGGCAAGCCTTGCCCCGATGCGGTGAAAGCCTGGCTGGTCAACACCAGCGGTCTGCCGCTGGGGAAACTGCGAGCAATCTATGGTGGGCAGCTGCCACTGACCACCTGGCGTCTGCTGAACAACCTGGCCCGCCGCGATGTACACCTGCGGTTGCTGCCACGACAGGCGCGGGGGCGGCGACGTGGTTGCGAGGGTCCGCCTTGAAGGAGCGAGCGGGACGCGGCGAGTTCGCTTATCGAAAGGTATATCGTTACCTGGAGGCATTGATTGGCCAGGCATCCTGCGGCGGCCCTTGCCGGTTACCGTCACTGCGTGCACTGTCGCGACGGCTGCGGGTTTCGTTGGCCACGGTGCAAAGTGCCTACAGCCTGCTGGAGGAGGAGGGGCGGGTACACTGCCTGCCGCGGTCGGGGTATTACGTGCTGATCACTGGCAGCCAGCCGGTCCCGTGCTGGCACGCCCCCTTGCCAGCACGACCACTGCTGGAGCGCGCTTTGCTCGGCCACGAACGACGCCTTGGCCGTCAGCGTGAACGCAGCGCTGCGCCCTGGGAGGCGCTGGGCAGTACCCGTTTACGTAACGCCCTGGCTGAGCGATACACCCGTTCGTCCAGCCAGTATTGGCGTGCCGAAGATGTGCAACTGGCCCCTGATGTACTGACGTTGCTCGATACCCTGCTCGCGGCGCTGGCGATGCAAGGTGGCACGGTACTGGTGCACTCTCCCTGTTGCTGGCAGGTGTTGCGTGCATTGGCACGTGCTGGCATGTGTGTGCTGGAGGTGCCGCTGGATGCCCGTGGCAATTTGGACCTGCGCGCCTTGGCCAGGCTATTGGGCAGCGAGCCGGTAAGGATGCTGGTCATGCCGTCGTGCCTGGGTATGCCACAGGGGCGGCTCATTTGCACGCACTACCAGCAGCAAGTGGCCCTGATGCTAGAACGGCACCCGGTATGGTTGCTGGAAAACGATCTGGACAGTGAGCTCTGCTTCAACGGGCCGCCCCCTGCACGCCTGCGCGATTGGGTCGACCCGCGCAGGCTGTTGGTAATGGGGGCGCTTGAAGCAGTGGTGGGGGCCGAGGCGCCGTATGCCTATGTCCTTGGCCTTGATGCAGCGCTGCCCGAGGCATTCGCCGAGCGTGGGTTCAGGCTCGCGCCGCTGCGCCTGCAGGCCCTTGCGCACATGTTGGCCAAAGGGGACATCGAGACGCAGTTGGTCGAACTGCGCACGAACCTGCAAGCACGCATGCGAAGCCTGGCCAGTGCGCTGGGGTCACAATTCGCCCAGCGGGCAGTGATGGAAATACCTCAGGGCGGGCAAATGCTATGGGTGCGTTTTGCCCAGCCTTTGGCCTGGGATGTGATCGCCGCCGCATTGGCAGGTTCCGCATTGCATGCGTTGCCGGGCGAGCGGTTCAGCTCGCAGGGGCGGTTCCAGCAATACATGGCACTGGTATGGCTGGGGGATAATCCTGGCGAGCTGCAACAGGCGGTGGAGCGGCTGGCGCAAGCGCTGGAGCAGCGTTGCGGGCGACATGTCCGGATCCCGAGTTGAGCTCTCCCCGACAAGGCCGCCTCACGGCTGTCGCGATCGGGCTGGTAAGCCTCCCAGTGCCGATCACCGCACCCGATGCGACCCACGGCTCTTGTCATGCATGCGGGTCTGTATGTATAACCAGTGCCTGTTCCCGCAATCTGACTCCAACCCGTGATCGCCCATTCTGTCGACGACCCGTTCTACTACCTGCACAATTTCCGGCAGGTGCTGCTTTGGGTCGAACATCGCTACGAAGACCTGCTCGATGAGCATGAGCTGGCCTTCATCCGAACCTTCAGCCAACTGCAAGCACCCGCCCAGGCCTTGTTGGTGCGCATGGTCATGCGCAAAGGCGAGCTGTTTCGCAGCGACCGGCTCGACTATGTCGAAATCGGCGACACTGCGCTGGCGCTGCAACCGCTGCAGGCCCTCGGCTGGGTTCGCGAACCTGAGGAACTGGACCTTGCCCAGCTGTTTGCCCTGCTGCGCAAGGACGAACTGGCGCGCTGCATTGCCACGCAACTGGTCCGGCCGCGTGCAGCCAAGCATGAGCTGATGGCACAGCTACAACCCTTGGCGCTGGCAGCCCGATCACTGGCTGAATGGTTCCCCGGCTGCGAGGTGCGCATCCTGCAGTGGTGCCTGCAACCGCTGTGCGACCGCATGCGCCTGCTGTTCTTCGGCAACCTGTACCAGGACTGGTCAGACTTCGTCCTGGCCGACCTGGGCCTGCTGCGCTACGAGCAGGTGCCATTCAGTACCGATTCCCGGGCCTTGCATTACCGTGCCGAAGTCGACCTGGCCATGGCCTTGCACCAGTGTGCCGAGCGCCTGGAGCAGGGTGACGACCCCAGGTCGATCCTCACCGTGATGGAGGGTTTGCACAGTGACAACGCCTGGCTGGCCCGGCGTCATGCGCGGTTGCAGTTCGCGCTTGGCCAACAATGCGAGCGGCGGGGGGACTGGGACCTGGCCATGGCGGTATACGCTCAGTGCAACCATGCCCAGGCCCGTATTCGCCAAGTACGTGTGCTGGAGCGCAGCGAACAGTGGCCAGAGGCCCACGCAGTGGCGTTGCAGATGGCTGCGGCACCCGCTAATGCGCTGGAAGTGCAGGCGCTGGAGCGCATGCTGCCGCGCCTGGCGCGCAAGCTTGGTGGCCCGCCACAGCGGCGTCAGCGAGTCGCGCCGCTTGAGCTGATCGAACTGCAGTTGCCTGCCGAGCACGCAACGCTGGGGGTGGAAGAAGCCGTGCGGCAGCACCTGGCACTAGAGGGAGGCCAGGTGCACTACGTGGAGAACACGCTGTTCAACAGCCTGTTCGGCCTGTTGTGCTGGGAGGCTGTATTCGCGCCGGTGCCTGGCGCCTTCTTCAATCCGTTTCAGGCTGGGCCGCAGGATCTGCACGACGGTGATTTCCGGCAGCGCCGCGCTGCACTGTTCGAGCGCTGCCTGGGCCGGCTTGACGATGGCAGCCATCGCCAGGCGATCCTGGACTGTTATGCGGCCAAACAGGGCCTGCAGTCGCCGTTCGTATTCTGGCCCATGCTCAGTGAACAACTGCTGGAACAGGCCCTTGCGTGCCTGCCTCCTGCCCAGCTGAAGCACTGCTTTCAGCGCCTGTTGCAGGACATCCGTAGTAACCGGGCGGGCATGCCCGACCTGATCCAGTTCTGGCCCGAACAGGGCCGTTATCGCATGGTCGAGGTCAAGGGGCCCGGCGATCGCCTGCAAGATAACCAGCTGCGCTGGCTAGCGTTCTGCCGGGAGCACGGCCTGCCCGTCGCGGTGTGCCATGTGCGCTGGAGTGAAACGCCTTGAGCTACAGTGTGGCGGTGCGCGCCTTGTGCGAATTCAGCGCCAAGGTGGGTGACCTGGATCTGCGCTTCACACCTTCACCCACCGCTCAGGAAGGCATTGCAGGCCACCAGCGTGTAGTGGCGCAGCGTGCTGCTGGCTATGAGGCGGAAATCACCCTCGAAGGCCAGTTCGAAACCCTGCGGGTACGCGGCCGAGCCGACGGTTATGACCCTGCCAGCAACCGGCTGGAAGAAATCAAGACCCACCGTGGCGAGCTGGCGCGCCAGCCGCCCAACCATCGCCAGTTGCACTGGGCGCAGGCCAAGGTCTACGGCTGGCTGTTGTGCCAGGCGCGACAGCTGCCGGCTATCGAGGTGGCACTGGTGTACCTGAACGTGGACAGCGATGGCGAGACGTTATTCACCGAGCACTGCACGGCGGCTGAATTGCAGGCCTTCTTTGAAACCCAATGTCAGCGGTTTCTGGGGTGGGCGCGGTTTCAGCAACAACGCCTGGCCGAGCGTGACCAAGGCCTGCAGGCGCTGAACTTCCCATATCCGGAGTTTCGCCAAGGTCAGCGGCAACTGGCCGAAACCCTCTACAAGGCAGTGAGCACTGGCCGATGCCTGATGGCCCAGGCCAGCACCGGCATCGGCAAGACCCTCGGCACCTTGTTCCCGCTGCTGAAGGCGATGGTACCGCAGCAACTCGACAAGCTGTTCTTTCTCACAGCCAAGACCCCGGGCCGGGCGCTGGCCCTCGATGCCATGCGCCAGATCAGCGCTGCCACGCCACAGCCCGCCTTGCGCACACTGGAACTGATCGCTCGCGACAAAGCCTGTGAACACCCTGACAAGGCCTGCCATGGTGAGGCCTGCCCATTGGCTGCGGGGTTTTACGACCGCCTGCCGGCAGCGCGTGAAGCCGCGGCAGCACGACCCTTGCTCGACCGCGACACCCTGCGCGAAGTGGCGTTGGCGCATCAGGTGTGCCCGTATTACCTGGGCCAGGAAATGGCGCGCTGGGTCGACGTGCTGGTCGCCGACTACAACTATTACTTCGATGCCCACGCCTTACTGTTCGGCCTGACCCAACTCAACCAGTGGCGGGTCGCGGTGCTGGTGGACGAAGCACACAACCTGGTCGAGCGCGGGCGCGGCATGTACAGCGCCAGCCTTGACCAGGGCCAGTTGCAGGCCCTGCGCCAGCGCAAACCGCCGGGGCTGACCGGTGCCCTGGACCGCCTGAACCGCCATTGGAATGCGCTGTACAAGGCGCAGCGTGCGCCATACCAGGCCAGTGATTTGGTGCCCGAAGGCCTGTTGCGTGCCCTGCAGCAGTGCATCGGGGTGATCCAGGAACAAATGAACCAGTCGCCCGCGCACATGGACCCGCACGTGTTGCAATTCTTCTATCAGGCTCTGCAGTTCAGCCGGGTCGCCGAGCTTTTCGACGAGCACTTCCTGTTCGATATCAGCCAGCGCCAGGGCCCGCGCAAACGCCGGCTGGCGACCCTGTGCCTGCGCAACGTCACCCCGGCGCGGCTGCTGGCGCCGCGCATGCAGGCGGCGCGCAGTGTGACCCTGTTTTCCGCCACGTTGAGCCCGCGGCATTTCTACGGCGACTTGCTGGGCATGCCTGCCGACACCGCCTGGTTGGAGGTGGCCGCGCCGTTTCGCGCCGAACAGCTAGAGGTGCGCATTGCCACCCAGGTGTCTACCCGTTACCAGCAGCGCCAGGCCTCGCTGGCTCCGATCGTCGATCTGATTGCCCGGCAGTATGAGCAGATGCCGGGCAACTACCTGGCGTTCTTCAGCAGTTTTGAATATCTGCAGCAGGTGGCTGGGCTGCTGGCCGAGCGGCATACACAGATTCCACTCTGGATGCAGGAACCGGGCATGGACGAGGCAGCCCGTGAGGCGTTTCTGGATCGCTTCGTTGCCGATGGCCGCGGCGTGGGCTTTGCGGTATTGGGTGGTGCGTTCGGCGAAGGGGTCGATTTGCCGGGCACGCGGTTGATCGGCGCCTTTGTCGCCACCCTCGGGCTGCCTCAGGTGAACCCGGTCAATGAGCAGTTCAAGCAACATTTGGGGCGGCAGTTTGGCGCTGGCTTCGATTATGCCTATCTCTACCCTGGGGTGCGCAAGGTGATCCAGGCG
This sequence comes from Pseudomonas sp. DCB_BI, assembly GCF_026240995.1. Lineage (NCBI taxonomy): Bacteria > Pseudomonadati > Pseudomonadota > Gammaproteobacteria > Pseudomonadales > Pseudomonadaceae > Pseudomonas > Pseudomonas sp. DCB_BI. Next base: position 64,280 of record NZ_JAPFCG010000025.1, read on the forward strand.
GCGGGCCGGGTGATCCGGGGCGACCAGGACCGCGGCGTGTTGGTGCTGATCGATGAACGTTTTGCAGAACCCCGGGTGCAACAGATGTTCCCGGGGTGGTGGCCAGCGGCCGAAGAATGCCCGTGAGCCTTGCGACGGGTTGCACGGGTATAGGCAGGGCTCAATTCGTTCGATGGCTTCAATTGGGGTAAGATCCCGGGCGGTGCCGATTTTAAAAACGTTGAATATCAAGGTGATGGCACTTTACCGCGGCCTGTTTTGTAGGCATTCAGACTCACCGGTATCTCGTTTTGATTTGCTTCAGGGTTGGCCCGCTGGGTTGCCGGCCAACGCTTCGCTACAGGATTCACGTTTTGACCGACCTCTCGAAAAATCCGCTGCTGCAGTACATGGCCCGCCTGGCCCCATCCAGCCAGCAAACCATGCGCTACATTCTTCAGGACGCCGCCGACCGGCTGGGCTTTGCCGACTGTAATTTCGTCGACGTGCCTTGGCATCGGCTCGAGCCCGGCCACGTGATTGCCCTGGTGTCCGCCCTGCGTGCCGACGGGTACGCCCCCAACAGTTCGTCGCTGTACGTGAACGCCATCCGGGGCGTGATGAACGAGGCATGGCGCCAAGGCCTGATCGAGCATGAGCAGTTGCTGCGCATTCGCGAGGTCAAGCCGGCCAGTGGTACCCGGCTGCCACCCGGGCGCAACCTGCGGCGCAGCCTGATCCGCGAGTTGATGGATGTGTGCGCAGCCGACCCCCGGCCGCAAGGTGTGCGCGACGCGGCGATCATCGCCTTGTTGTATGGCACCGGCATGCGCAAGTCGGAATCGGTGGATATTGACCTGGACCAGGTCGATTTCGAGGCACGCAGCCTGCAGGTGGTGGGCAAAGGCAACCACCAGCTGGTCAAGTACGCACCGCCATGGGCGTTCGAAAAATTGCAGGCATGGCTCGCACTGCGCCGGCAGGACCTGCCGGCTGGCGTCGAGGACGACCCCTTCCTGTTCAATCGCATTCGCCGCGGCAGCCACATCACCCGGGCGCGCATCACCAAGCATGCGATCTACTACATCGCCCGCCAGCGCGGCGCCCAGGTAGGGGTAAAGATCATGCCGCACGATTTCCGCCGGGCGTTCATTACCCGGGTGATCGAAGAGCACGACCTGTCGATTGCGCAAAAGCTGGCGCATCATGTCAACATCCAGACCACAGCCATCTACGACCGGCGCGACGACAACGAACGTCGGCGTGCGGTGGACCGTTTCGACTACTGACCTTGGGATCCAGGGCTGTTCCGCAGCCCGCATCCGGTTGGCACCGAAACAGGGCCAGGGTGCGCCCCCGCTTTGTGCGCCGTTAGCCCCCATGCTCGATGCCAGAGCGGCGGGGGCAAAAGTTTCATCTGCCTTCACCTGCGGAGTTGGCCCGCAACCTGCTATATCCAGCCTGCGAATTTGATCGAGTGGTCAGGCCGTGCGCGCTAGCAGCCGCCCGTGCCGAGCCCTCTAAACGGCCAGCAGGCCACGGATTTCAGGGGCCGCAGGATGTCGCTCGCGGAGCAGATCGAACAACAACAAGACGATGCAGGCTGGAGCGCCCACCTGCAGTTGCGCTTTGTCAGGCGCGATGATGTGACCCGCCTTGGTGCGTGGAGGCATTTCGGACCTCTTTTGGTGCAGCGGCCGTTCTATCCGGAAGGTGCACCCTGCCACGTCTATGTCTTGCACCCGCCGGGCGGCATCGTCGCTGGCGACCGCCTGGAGCTGGACATCCACCTGGAGCCCGGCAGCCATGCGCTGCTGACCATGCCTGGCGCAAGCAAGTTCTACCGCAGCGTCGGCCCCACCGCGCGGCTGGCTCAGCGCTTCAAGCTGGGCGCGGGAAGCACCCTCGAGTGGCTGCCACAGGACAGCATCTTCTTTTCGGGTGCCCGCGCCAGCCTCGCCAGCCACTTCATCCTTGAGCCAGGCGCACGCCTGCTAGCCTGGGAAACCCTGTGCCTCGGCCGCCCAGTCATGCACGAGCGCTTCGACCACGGTGCCCTCGACAACCTTCTGCACATCGAACTGCCCGACGAGGTTGGCCTCCACGAGCGCCTGCGTATCGAAGGCGGGCAGCTGGATAAGCTCGGCGGCCATCCGCTGCTCGCCACTTTCTGCGCCGCACCGGCCGACCAGGCGGTGCTGGAGCTGGTGCGCCCGTTGCTCGACGAATTGGGTAACCCGGCTGGCGCGACCCTGCTCGGGTCGCTGCTGGTGATCCGCCTGCTCGACCATGACAACCAACACCTGCAACACACCCTGCAACGCCTGTGGCATGTGCTACGGCCGGCCGTCCTCGGCTTGCCAGCCTGCCCGCCGCGTATCTGGGCCACCTGAGAGAGCGCCATGGAGCTGACCCCAAGAGAGAAAGACAAACTGCTGCTGTTCACCGCCGCGTTGCTGGCGGAGCGGCGCCTGGCCCGTGGCCTGAAGCTCAATTACCCGGAAGCCGTGGCGTTGATCAGCGCTGCGGTGCTGGAAGGCGCCCGCGATGGCCGTACTGTCGCCGAGCTGATGAGCCTTGGCCGCGAAGTGCTGACCCGCGAGCAGGTGATGCCCGGCATCGCCGAAATGCTCCACGACGTGCAGGTCGAAGCGACCTTCCCGGACGGCACCAAGCTGGTGACCGTGCATGACCCGATTGTTTGAAACCGCCAAGGAGCGCCGCATGATCCCAGGTGAAATCCAGGTCGCCGCTGGCGACATCGAGCTGAACAGCGGCCGCGCAACGGTCAGCGTCAGCGTGGCCAACCACGGCGACCGACCGGTGCAGGTTGGCTCGCACTACCACTTTTACGAAGTCAACGAGGCGTTGGTGTTCGACCGTGCGCCGACCTTGGGCTTTCGCCTGGACATCCCGGCCGGCACCGCGGTGCGCTTTGAGCCTGGCCAGGCACGTACCGTGCAACTGGTGGCCTACGCCGGCAAGCGTGAGGTGTATGGCTTTCAGGGCAAGGTAATGGGCGCGCTGGAGGGCAGGGCATGAGCCGTATTTCCCGGCAGGCCTATGCCGACATGTTCGGCCCCACCGTGGGTGACCGTGTGCGCCTGGCCGATACCGCGTTATGGGTGGAAGTCGAAAAAGACTTCACGATTTATGGCGAAGAGGTGAAGTTTGGCGGTGGCAAGGTCATCCGCGATGGCATGGGGCAGGGCCAGATGCTGGCTGCCGAAGCCATGGACCTGGTGCTGACCAATGCCTTGGTCATCGACCACTGGGGTATCGTCAAGGCTGATATCGGCATCAAGCACGGGCGCATTGCCGTGATCGGCAAGGCCGGCAACCCCGATGTGCAGCCGGGCGTCAACGTGCCGGTCGGGCCAGGTACCGAAGTGATCGCGGCTGAAGGCAAGATCGTCACCGCCGGCGGGGTCGACTCGCATATCCACTTCATCTGCCCGCAACAGGTGGATGAGGCACTGAACAGTGGCGTCACCACCTTCATCGGCGGCGGCACCGGCCCGGCGACTGGCACCAATGCCACCACGTGCACGCCTGGCCCTTGGTATCTGGCGCGCATGCTGCAGGCCGCCGACAGCCTGCCGATCAACATCGGCCTGCTGGGCAAGGGTAATGCCTCGCGCCCTGAAGCGTTGCGCGAGCAGATTGCCGCGGGCGCGGTAGGGCTCAAGCTGCATGAGGACTGGGGCTCGACACCTGCGGCCATCGACTGCTGCCTGGGCGTGGCCGAAGAAATGGACATTCAGGTGGCGATTCATACCGACACCCTCAACGAGTCCGGCTGTATCGAAGACACCCTGGCGGCGATCGGCGACCGCACCATCCACACCTTCCATACCGAAGGTGCCGGTGGTGGCCATGCGCCCGACATCATTCGCGCGGCGGGGCAGGCCAACGTGCTGCCGTCCTCGACCAACCCGACCCTTCCGTACACCGTCAACACCGTGGACGAGCACCTGGACATGCTCATGGTCTGCCACCACCTGGACCCCAGCATCGCCGAAGACGTGGCCTTCGCCGAGTCGCGTATCCGCCGTGAAACCATCGCCGCCGAAGACATCCTTCACGACATGGGCGCCTTCGCCATGACCTCTTCCGACTCGCAAGCCATGGGCCGGGTTGGCGAAGTGGTACTGCGCACCTGGCAGGTGGCGCACCAGATGAAGCTGCGTCGTGGCCCGTTGGCACCGGATACCAGCTACAGCGACAACTTCCGGGTCAAGCGCTACATCGCCAAATACACCATCAACCCGGCGCTCACCCATGGCATCGGCCACGAGGTGGGTTCGGTGGAACCCGGCAAGCTGGCCGACCTGGTGCTGTGGGCGCCAGCGTTCTTTGCGGTCAAGCCGGCTCTGGTGATCAAGGGCGGGATGATCGTTACCGCGCCCATGGGCGATATCAACGGCTCCATCCCCACGCCACAACCAGTGCATTACCGGCCGATGTTCGGCGCATTGGGCGCGGCGCGGCATGCCACGCGCATGACCTTCCTGCCCCAGGCAGCCATGGCCCGTGGCCTGGCCGAGGCCTTGAACCTACGCAGCCTGATTGGTGTGGTCGACGGTTGTCGCCGGGTACGCAAGCCGGACATGGTCCACAACACCTTGCAGCCGCTGATCGAGGTCGATGCGCAGACCTATCAGGTGCGTGCCGATGGCGAGCTGCTGGTTTGCGAGCCGGCCAGCGAACTGCCGCTGGCCCAGCGCTATTTCCTGTTCTGAAGGAGCACCGATGATTGTCTTGAATCGCCGTATCACCGACCCCGGCACGCTCGCCGAAACCGGCACTGTCACCCTCGACGTGGACAGCCGTATCAAGAGCCGTTTGCGGCTGACGCTGGACGATGGCCGCGAGGCCGGGCTGATGCTGGAGCGCGGCCACCTGTTGCGCGGTGGTGAACTGCTGGCCGATGCCGAAGGCAACCAGCTGATCCGTGTGCTGGCAGCGCCGGAGGCAGTGTCCACGGTGCGTTGTGCTGATCCACACCTGCTGGCCCGTGCCGCCTACCACCTGGGTAACCGGCATGTGCCGTTGCAGATCGAGCCTGGCCTGCTGCGCTTCCAGCACGACCATGTACTGGACGACATGCTGCGTGGCCTGGGCCTGACCGTGGAGGCTGAACAGGCCCCGTTCGAGCCTGAAGCCGGCGCCTACCAGAGTGCCCCGCACGGCCATAGCCACAATCATGCCCATGGCCACGATCACCCGTTCGTGCGCCTGCCTGCCCATTCCTGAACTGCCCTGGAGTAACCCATGAAAAAGACTTTCGCCCTGTTTCTGCTGATGCTGGCGCTGCCAGCGTTCGCTCACCCAGGCCATGACAGCAACCCGCTGCACGATGGGTTGCTGCATCCGCTGACCGGGCTCGACCACCTGCTGATGCTGCTGGGTACCGGCGTGCTCGCTGCACTGACCCGGCGTAACCTGACGCTGCCCCTGGCCACCCTGGCAGCCATGTTTGGTGGTGCGGTGTGTGGTCACCTGTTCGGCGACGTGCTGGGCATGGAAACCTTGATCGCCGTGTCGCTGTTGGTCGCTGCCGGGGCGGTGCTGCTGCCAAGCCGCCAGCTGCTGCTGGCCATGGCCATGCCAGTGTTTGCCCTGTTCCATGGTTGGGCCCATGGTGTAGAAGCCACGCCAAGCGCGTTCTGGCAGTTCAGCCTCGGCTTTGTCACGGTCAGCGGCCTGCTGCTGGCGGCCGGCTTTGCGGTCGGTTGCCTGCTGCGCCGCCACAGTGGGCTGCAGAAAGCCTTCGGCGGCGGCCTGCTGGCCGGCGCTGCACTGGTGCTGGCCGGTTGATGAACAGCGACCTGGCGTTGCTGCGCCTGCTGCAGCTGGCCAGCCCCGGCTTGCCGGTGGGCGGCTTTACCTACTCACAGGGCCTGGAGTGGGCGGTCGAGGCGGGCTGGGTAAGGGGCGTTGAGGGCTTCGCTGCCTGGCAGCGTGAGCAGCTCAATGACACCCTGGCCTGCCTCGACTGGCCAGTGCTGGCGCGCCTTTACCAGGCTTGCCAGACCGAGAATGCCGAGGCTTTCGGCCACTGGAGCCGCTTTCTGCTGGCCAATCGCGAAACCGCCGAGCTGCGCCTGGAAGAACAGCAGCGTGGCGCGGCCCTGGCGCGGCTGCTCGATGGCTGGCAGTTGGGCCAGGCGCCAGCCTGGCGGGCCAGCCTGGAACTGACCCAGTTGGGCGGCATGGCCTGGCTGGCCGCACATTGGGGCATCCCGCTGCGCCAGTTGGCGTTGGGGCATGGTTTCGCTTGGCTGGAAGGTGCGGTCATGGCCGGGGTCAAGCTGGTGCCGTTCGGTCAGCAGGCGGCCCAGACCGTGCTGCGCGATCTCGGCGCCGACCTGCCTGCGGCCCTCGACGGGGCCCTTGCTCTTGGCGATGGCCAGCTTGGCGGCGGCCTGCCGTTGCTGGCCATTGCCTCATCGCGTCATGAAACCCAATACACCCGTTTGTTCCGTTCCTGAGGACTGCCTGCATGCAAAGCTATCAACAACCCCTGCGCGTCGGTGTCGGCGGCCCCGTCGGCTCTGGCAAGACTGCACTGCTGGAAGCGCTGTGCAAGGCCATGCGCGATCACTACCAGATAGCCGTGGTCACCAACGACATCTACACCAAGGAAGACCAGCGCATCCTCACCGAGGCCGGCGCCCTGGAGCCGGAACGTATCGTTGGCGTCGAAACCGGCGGTTGCCCGCACACGGCGATCCGCGAAGATGCTTCGATGAACCTAGCGGCGGTCGAAGCGCTGGCGCGCAAGTTCGGCAACCTTGAAGTCATTTTCGTGGAAAGCGGTGGAGACAACCTCAGCGCCACCTTCAGCCCGGAGCTGGCCGACCTGACCATCTACGTGATCGATGTGGCTGAGGGCGAGAAAATCCCGCGCAAGGGTGGCCCGGGCATTACCAAATCGGATTTCCTGGTGATCAACAAGACTGACCTGGCACCTTATGTGGGGGCTTCGCTGGAGGTAATGGAGCGCGACACCCAGCGCATGCGCCCCCAGCGGCCTTGGACCTTCAGTAACCTGAAGAAGGGCGAGGGTCTGCAAGCGGTGATCGACTTCATCGTCGAGCGCGGCATGCTGGGTTTGCGGACCTGACAGAACGAGGTCTCTGTGGGAGCGGCTTTAGCCGCGAACACGGGCGAAGCCCGTGCCATGCACCGTGTTGGATGCTTCGCGGGACAAGCCCGCTCCCACAGGTACCCCCGCAGGCTTGAGGCTGATGCAGTACCTGGGGAAACAACTGTTTTGCTCAGTTTCTAGAATCTAGCGCGATCCATGTGGGAGGCCTTGTGTCGCGATGGGCCGCAAAGCGGCCCAGGCTAGTCATAGCTCCCATGCAACTGGTGAATCTGCCGCCGCTGCTTCTTGGTCGGCCGCCCATCGGTAGTCACCCCCATGGCCCCCGCCTTGCGCATTTCCGCCGCCTGCTCCCGGCGCCGCACACTTTCTGCGGTCTCTTCATACAACGTCTGCGCCTCCGGCGCCCCGCGTCGTACAACCGACAACGCCTTCACCACCACCGTGCGTTCATCGAACCCCGTACGCAGCACAAATTCGTCGCCCACCCGCGGCTCCTTGCCCGGCTTGCAACGCTCGCCCCGGCAGTGCACCTTGCCGCTCTCGATCGCCGCCTTGGCCAGCGCTCGCGTCTTGTAGAAGCGCGCGGCCCACAGCCACTTGTCCAGGCGAACCTTGTCATCGTCTTCGGCTTTTTGTGCCATCCCGTTACCTCGGATTCTGTCTTTCATCGAACTGTACTACCTTCACATACGGATGCAAAAAGTCCCCGCCATGCTTACAGTTCACCACCTCATTCGCAGGGTGTGCTTAGTGAAGACATTTGACCATTTGACTGTGATTGGCCTGCGCGAGTGGGTCGCCCTGCCCGACCTTGGCGTGGCTGGGTTACGCGCCAAGATCGACACCGGTGCCAGCACCTCCAGCCTGCACGCCACCGAGGTGGAACCGTTCGAGCGCGATGGCCAGCCGTGGGTGCGTTTTACCGCACACCTGGGCTCGGTGGTGCAGTTGCGCCACAGGCGGTGCGAGGCGCCGCTGGTGACCATGAAAACCATCAAGAGCTCCAACGGCCAGGCGCAGACCCGTTATGTCATCCGCACCTCGTTGGCGCTGGGCGATGGTGTGTGGGAGGTCGAATTCACCCTGGCCTGCCGCAAGAACATGCGGTACCGCCTGCTGCTCGGCTCCAAGGCGCTGATTCACGGCCAACTTGTAGTCAACCCCGGCCTGAAATACGTACAAGACAAACCGGCCTTTCCGGCCACTCTCTCTCCTGTCACAGGTGCTGCATGAAGATCGCTGTGCTGTCGCGCAATCCGCGTCTGTATTCCACCCGCCGCCTGGTCGAAGCCGGTACCCAGCGTGGCCACGAAATGGTGGTGATCGATACCCTGCGGGCCTACATGAACATTGCGAGCCACAAGCCGCAGATCCATTACCGCGGCAAGCCGCTGGAAGGCTTCGACGCAGTCATCCCGCGTATCGGCGCATCGGTGACATTTTATGGGTGCGCGGTACTGCGCCAGTTCGAAATGATGGGTGTGTACCCGCTCAACGAATCAGTGGCCATTGCCCGCTCACGCGACAAGCTGCGTTCGCTGCAGCTGTTGTCACGACGCGGTATAGGCCTGCCGATCACCGGCTTTGCCCACTCGCCAGACGACATCCCCGACCTGATCCAGATGGTCAACGGCGCTCCGTTGGTGATCAAGGTTCTGGAAGGCACCCAAGGCATCGGCGTCGTGCTGTGCGAAACAACCCAGGCAGCCGAGTCCGTGATCGAGGCGTTCATGGGCCTGAAGCAGAACATCATGGTTCAGGAGTACATCAAGGAGGCCGGCGGTGCGGACATCCGCTGCTTCGTTGTAGGAGACAAGGTGATTGCCTCGATGAAGCGCCAGGCCAAGCCGGGCGAGTTCCGCTCCAACCTGCACCGTGGGGGCGTTGCAAGCCTGATCAAGATCACCCCAGAGGAACGGATTACCGCAATCCGGGCGGCCAAGGTGATGGGGTTGAGTGTTGCGGGTGTGGATATCCTGCGGTCCAACCATGGGCCATTGGTGATGGAGGTGAACTCGTCGCCGGGGCTGGAAGGGATAGAGGTGACCACCGGCAAGAACGTCGCCGGGATGATCATCGAGCACCTTGAGAAGAATGGCGGGCCTAATCAGACCCGGACCAAGGGTAAGGGCTGAGGTAAGCCTGTGCCGGCCTCTTCGCGGCTTGAGCCGCGAAGAGGCCAGTGAGCCTCACACTGCGTTACGCGGCAGCAAAAGCCCCAGCGGCAAACGCACCCGCGCCTCGATACCCCCGCCAGACCGGTTACGCAGCTCCACGTTCCCGCCATGCTGTGCCGCGATCCGCTTGACGATCGCCAGCCCCAGCCCGGTACCCTTGCCGCCTCGCGCCCGGTCCCCACGAATGAACGGATTGAAGATGGTCTCCAGCTCCGACTCGTCGATCCCGGTGCCACGGTCCAGCACGCTCAGCACCACGTAAGGTGCGCTCTCGTCACCCGACACATAGGCAGCCACTTCGACCCCCTTGCCGGCATGATGCAGGGCGTTGCCGATCAGGTTACCCAACATGCGCTTGAGCGATACCCGCCGCAGAGGGAACGGCGGAATCGGCTCCAGACACAGGCGCACACGCTCTTGCGGCTGGTTGTACGGCGCTACGACTTCACGCACCAGGTCAGCCAGGTCGACCTCCTCCACCGGCTCGTCACGGCCATCGCGGATAAACGCCAGGAACTGGTCGAGGATCGCATCCATGTCCTCGATATCGCGGACCATGTCGTCACTCAAGTCGCTGTCGCTGTTCAGCAACGACAGCGACAGGCGCAGGCGCGTCAGCGGCGTACGCAGGTCGTGGGAAACCCCGGCCAGCATCAGCTCGCGCTCCCGCCCGGCCTGCTCGACGTCTTCGGCCATCTGGTTGAAGGCCTTGTACACCTCGGTCATTTCGCTGGGTGTGTCGCTGATCGGCAGGCGCACACTGCGCCCCTGGCCCAGCTGGCGGGCAGCAAACACCAGCCGCTTGAGCGGCTGGTTCAGCTGGCGAACGAAAATCCAAGCCGAGGCTGTGGACAACAGGCCGATGGCCAGGAACCAGCCCAGCACGTTCCAGATCTTCTGCCCCCGCAACGGGTGCGGGTAAAGCGGCACCTTCAACCATCCCGGGCCGAGGCTTGGCGCATTGACCCACAACGCCGGCGGCGCATGAATGCGCAACCGCACCTCGGTGTCCTCACCCAGCTCGGCCTGCATCTGCCGCTGGTAGATTTCGCTGTAGGGCCAGTGCTGCTCACCTTCGGGCACACCTGAGCCGGTCACGCGGATTAGGCCTGCCGCCTCGGCGATCTTGTCGCGGTTTTCTTCGTCGGCAGCCCAATAGGCGCGCAAGGTCAGCGCCACGCCATGGCTGTACTGACGGTCGACCAGTACGTCCTCGTTCATCAGCAGGTAGACCAGCGTCAGGGCCTTGGAGAACAGGACGACGATCAACACCAGCCACAAGGTGCGGGCGAAGAAACTTTGCGGAAACCAGAGCGGTGTTTTCATCGACGGTCAGGCATCACTTTCCGGCATTGCCGTCCGGCACGAACACGTAGCCCACGCCCCACACGGTCTGAATGTAACGTGGCTTGGACGGGTCTGGCTCGATCATGCGACGCAAGCGCGAAATCTGCACGTCGATTGAGCGCTCCAGCGCATCCCATTCACGGCCACGGGCCAGGTTCATCAGCTTGTCGCGGGTCAGCGGTTCGCGGGCGTGCATTACCAGCGCCTTGAGCACGGCGAACTCACCGGTGGTGAGCATATGCACTTCGTCCCCACGTTTCAGTTCACGGGTTGCCAGCGACAGCTCGTAGTCGCCAAAGGTGACCGACTCGTCTTCGCTGCCCGGTGCACCCGGCACGCTTGGTGCCTGGCGGCGCAGCACGGCCTTGACCCGAGCCATCAGCTCGTCCGGGTTGAACGGCTTGCCCAGGTAATCGTCGGCGCCCAGCTCCAGACCCTTGATGCGGCTGAGCTCGTCGCCCTTGGCGGTCAGCATGATGATCGGGATCTGGTTGTTCTGCTGGCGCAGGCGTTTGCATGCGGACAGGCCATCCTCGCCCGGCAGCATCAGGTCGAGCACCACCAGGTTGAACACCTCCCGCGACAGCAGGCGGTCCATCTGTTCGGTGTTGGGCACCGCGCGGGCACGGTAGCCCTTGCTGGTGAAGAAACGCTCCAGCAGGCTGCTCAGCCCTGGATCGTCGTCGACGATGAGAATCTTGTCACCTTCAGCGGTGTTTGCGGTGCCGGTCATGAATAACTCCTCTGATATCGCCGCGCATTATGGCGTAGCCATTGCAACGCGTGCCGTGAGCATTGTTAGCAGATTTTTCCCCAGGCGCCAGTTCCGACTGGCCGGGCGCCATCACCGCAAGCCGTTTGCGATGGGTATAATGCGCGGCTTTCATCCAGCGCCGCCGGGCGAAAAGCCCACAGGCGACCCCCGTATTCACAAATGTCAGGTGGTTTACATGGACAGCATCAACAGCCGTATCGCCGAGGAACTGGGCGTACGCCCCCAGCAGGTCGAGGCGGCCGTGGGCCTGTTGGACGAAGGCTCGACCGTGCCTTTCATCGCCCGTTACCGCAAGGAAGTGACCGGTAGCCTGGACGACACCCAGCTGCGCCATCTGGAAGAGCGCCTGCGCTACCTGCGCGAACTCGACGAGCGCCGCGCCAGCATCCTGTCCAGCATCGAGGAACAGGGCAAGCTAACCCCTGAGCTCGCCCGCGAGATCAAGCTGGCCGACACCAAGACCCGCCTCGAAGACCTGTACCTGCCGTACAAACAGAAGCGTCGCACCAAGGGCCAGATTGCCCTGGAGGCCGGCCTCGGCGAGCTGGCAGACGGCCTGTTCAACGACCCGGGCCTGACCCCGGAAAGCGAAGCGGCGCGCTTCGTCGACGCCGAAAAAGGCGTGGCCGACGTCAAGGCCGCACTGGAAGGCGCCAAGTACATTCTCATGGAGCGCTTCGCCGAGGACGCCGCACTGCTCGACAAGCTGCGCAGCTTCCTCAAGCAGGAAGCCGTGCTCAGCGCCCGTGTGGTGGCAGGCAAGGAAGAGGAAGGCGCCAAGTTCCGAGACTACTTCGCCCATGACGAACTGCTGCGCAGCGCTCCGTCGCACCGCGCCCTGGCGATTTTCCGCGGGCGCAACGAAGGCGTGCTGAGCGCCTCGTTGAAGGTTGGCGAAGAGCTGCCCGGCACCCTGCACCCATGCGAGCTGATGATCGGCACCCACGTCGGCATCGAAAACCGTAACCGTCCGGCCGACAAGTGGCTCGGCGAGGTAGTGCGCTGGACCTGGAAGGTCAAGCTGTACACTCACCTTGAGACCGACCTGTTCGGCGAGCTGCGCGACAATGCCGAAGCCGAGGCGATCAACGTGTTCGCCCACAACCTGCACGACCTGCTGCTGGCCGCACCGGCCGGCCCGCGCGCCACCCTGGGCTTCGACCCGGGCCTGCGCACCGGCTGCAAGATCGCCGTGGTCGACGCCACTGGCAAGCTGCTGGACCACACCACGGTCTACCCGCACGCGCCGAAAAACGACTGGGACCGCACCCTCTCGATCATGGCCGCGCTGTGCGCCAAGCACTCGGTGGAGCTGATTGCTATCGGCAATGGCACCGCCAGCCGCGAGAGCGACAAGCTGGTGGCCGAACTGGTCAAAAAGTATCCAGCACTGAAAATCACCAAGATCATGGTCTCTGAAGCCGGCGCTTCGGTGTACTCGGCATCGGAACTGGCCGCCCGCGAGTTCCCGGACCTGGACGTATCGATCCGGGGTGCCGTGTCGATTGCCCGCCGCTTGCAAGACCCGCTGGCCGAACTGGTGAAGATCGACCCGAAATCCATTGGGGTCGGCCAGTACCAGCACGACGTGTCGCAACTGAAACTGGCGCGCGGCCTGGACGCTGTGGTCGAGGACTGTGTAAACGCCGTGGGCGTGGATGTGAACACCGCCTCGGTAGCGCTGCTGACACGCATCTCTGGCCTTAACGCCACGCTGGCACAGAACATTGTCGCCCACCGTGACGCCAATGGCCCGTTCGCCACCCGTGCAGCGCTGAAAAAAGTCAGCCGCCTGGGTGAAAAAACGTTCGAACAGGCCGCCGGCTTCCTGCGCGTGATGAACGGCGACAACCCGCTGGACGCCTCGGCAGTTCACCCCGAGGCCTACCCGTTGGTGCAACGCATCGCCGCCGGCACCGACCGTGACATCCGCTCGCTGATCGGCGACAGCAGCTTCCTCAAGCGCCTCGACCCGAAGAAGTTCACTGACGAAACCTTCGGCCTGCCGACCGTTACCGACATCCTGCAGGAGCTGGACAAGCCCGGCCGCGACCCACGCCCCGAGTTCAAGACCGCTACCTTCCAGGACGGCGTCGAAGACCTCAAGGACCTGGAACCGGGCATGATCCTCGAGGGCGTGGTGACCAACGTGACCAACTTCGGGGCCTTCGTCGACATCGGCGTGCATCAGGACGGCCTGGTGCACATTTCGGCGCTGTCGGAGAAGTTCATCAAGGACCCCCGTGAAGCGGTCAAGGCAGGTGACGTGGTCAAGGTCAAGGTCATGGAAGTGGACATCCCGCGCAAGCGCGTCGGCCTGTCCATGCGCATGGGCGACACCCCGGGCGAGAAGGTCGAAGGCAACCGCGGCGGTAACCGCGGCAATGGCGGCAACCGCCAGCAGCAGGCACCGCGCCAGCGTGAAACCGCCACGGCCGCGCCGGCCAACAATGCCATGGCCTCGCTGTTCGCCAACGCCAAGCAGCTGAAGAAGAAGTGATGGACGTACCACGCGAATACGTCGAAAGCGCCTTCAGTCAGCTACTCGGCTGCCGCCTGCAACGCCTGGAAACAGGCGTTGCCGAGGTAGCCCTGGCGGTTGAGCCACAGTTGCGTAACCGTGGCCAGAAGCTGCACGGCGGGGCGATCTTCAGCCTGGTGGACATCGCCATGGGCCTGGCCTGCTCGGCCAGCCATGGCTTTGACCAGCAAAGCGTCACCATCGAGTGCAAGATCAACTACATGCGCGCCGTCAGCGACGGCGAAGTGCTGTGCACAGCCCGGGTGCTGCATGCCGGGCGGCGCACGTTGGTGGTCGACGCCGACGTAGTCCAGGGCGACAAGCTGGTGGCCAAAGCGCAAGGAACCTTCGCGGTTCTCTAGCTCACCAAGCAGTATCTGCGGTATTTTCAGCAGTGCGCTGGCACTGCTGGATCCGCGTAAACCAGGCGACAACGCCAGTTCCTTTCTTCCTACCCTTGTAGACCGTTATCTCTACCCCCATATTGGGGCGACTGACGCGTGAAGGAATACATCTTGAGCGAACTCCTCAACCGCCGCCTGAGCCTGCTCGGCGCCAATCTTCCCCTGCTCAAGCAGTGCCTGCACGGTATTGAGCGCGAATGCCTGCGCGTGACCGATGAAGGTCGCCTGGCCCAGACCCCGCACCCGGAAGCACTGGGATCGGCCCTGACCAACGAGCAGATCACCACCGACTATTCCGAGTCGCTGCTGGAGTTCATCACCCCGGCATTGGCCGACCCGGCCAAGGTGCTCGAAAGCCTCGAACAGACCCACCGTTTCGTCTACAGCAAGCTCGGCGACGAATACCTGTGGAGCCCATCGATGCCATGCACACTGCCGGCCGAGGAGGACATCCCGATAGCCGAGTACGGCACCTCGAACATCGGCAAGCTCAAGCACGTCTACCGCAAGGGCCTGGCCCTGCGTTACGGCCGCACCATGCAGTGCATCGCCGGTATCCATTACAACTTCTCGCTGCCCGAAGCGCTGTGGCCGCTGCTGCGCGCCGCCGAAGGCAGCAGCGAGAATGACCGCGACTACCAGTCGTCGGCCTACATTGCGCTGATCCGCAACTTCCGCCGCTACAGTTGGCTGCTGATGTACCTGTTCGGCGCTTCGCCGGCCCTGGACAAAGGTTTCCTGCGTGGCCGACCGCACCAGCTGGAAGAGCTGGATGCCGAAACCCTTTACCTGCCCTACGCCACCAGCCTGCGCATGAGCGACCTGGGCTACCAGAGCAATGCCCAGGCCGGCCTGACGCCGTGCTACAACAACCTGGCCAGCTACACCGACAGCCTGCGCAAGGCGGTGGGCACGCCCTACCCGCCTTACGTTGAAGTCGGCACGCACGTCGACGGCGAGTGGGTACAGCTGAACACCAACATTCTGCAGATCGAAAACGAGTACTACTCGAACATCCGCCCCAAGCGCGTCACCTACACCGGCGAGCGGCCGATCCAGGCCCTGACCTCGCGGGGCGTGCAGTATGTGGAAGTGCGCTGCCTGGACATCAACCCGTTCCTGCCGGTAGGCATCGACCTCACCGAAGCGCGCTTCCTCGACGCGTTCCTGCTGTTCTGCGCCCTGGACGACAGCCCGCAACTGGACAACGGCGAGTGCGGCCAGTGCACCAGCAACTTCCTGACCGTGGTCAAGGAAGGCCGTCGCCCTGGCCTGGAGCTACAGCGCAACGGCCAACCAGTCGGCCTGAAAGAATGGGCCAGCGAGCTGCTAGAGCGCATTCGGCAACTGGCCAACCTGCTCGACCAGGCTCAAGGCGGTGATGAGCATGCCAACGCCCTGGATGCTCAGCAGGCCAAAGTCGATGACGCCTCGCTGACGCCTTCGGCACAGGTACTGGCACGCATGACCGAGCATGACGAAAGCTTCGTGAAGTTCTCGCTGCGTCAGAGCCGTATTCACGCCGAGACGTTCCGCGAGCAACCACTGAGCCACGAACAGCAACAGGCATACGAAACGCTGGCCCGCGAGTCGCTGGCCAAGCAGTCCGAGCTGGAACAGGAAGAAGTCGGTGACTTCGACCTGTTCGTCGGTGCCTACCAGGCCAGCATCCTGGCGATCAGCAACTGATGACGCGTACCGCCACCCCGCGCAAGCCACGCGCCAGCAGCCAGGCCAGGATCGAGGCGATTCTGGCCGCTGCCCGCGAGCTGCTGGCCGAGCTGGGGGTGGCGGGGCTGTCGATATACAGCGTTGCCGAGCGTGCGCAGATTCCACCGTCGTCGGTGTACCACTTCTTCGCCAGCGTGCCGGCGTTGCTCGAGGCGTTAACCGCCGATGTCCACCGGGCTTTCCGTGAAGCATTGAGCGCACCGATCGACAACCGCGCGTTCAGCACGTGGCATGAGCTGTCTCGGCTGATCGAGCAGCGCATGCTGGATATCTACAACGAAGATGCGGCGGCGCGGCAGTTGATTCTGGCGCAGCATGGGCTGAGCGAAGTAGTGCAGGCCGACCGGCAGCACGATATGGAACTGGGCGACTTGATGTACAAGTTGTTCGACCAGCATTTTCACTTGCCGGTGATGCCGCTGGATGTGGATGTATTTGCCTTGGCCATGGAGCTGAGCGACCGGGTGTATGCGCGGTCGGTGCAGTTGCATGAAGCGATCACCCCACGCATGGCCGAGGAAGGCAAGCGGGTGTTCGAAGCGTATCTGGGGTTGTACCTGCCGCCGTTTCTGGCCAAGCGTTCCAGCTGAGAAATTTGGGGCCGCTTTGCGGCCATTCGCGGGCACGCCCGCTCCCACAGGGCCCGCGCACACGCTGTAGCTTGCGAAGTACCTAGGGGAGCGGGCGTGCCCGCGAAGGGCTGCAGGGCAGCCCCAATATCGAGCAAACGCATCACAGCTTGGCGATAGACACTTCAGTCGACTTCACAAAGGCAATCACTTCACTGCCCACCTGCAGCTCCAGCTCACGCACGGAGCGGGTGGTGATGACCGAAGTCACGATGCCCGAGGCGGTCTGCACGTCGATTTCCGACAGTACCGGGCCTTCAAGGATTTCTTTCACGGTGCCTTTGAACTGGTTGCGAACGTTGATGGCTTTGATGGTCATGATTTGCTTCCTTCTCTTGGCTTCAGTCTGGTAAGTGAGTCATTCAGTGCGCCCAACGCAGTTGCGTGGGCAAAGGCGCTACAGGATCCGGCTCGGGCGCGGCGCCCGGGGCCGACAGAACACGGTTGAGTACTTCGCTTTCCAGCGCGGCCAGGCGGTGCGAACCACGCGCCCGGGGCCGTGCCAGGTCGACAGTGAGGTCGAGCCCGACTTCGCCGTCCTCGATCAGGATTACCCGATCAGCCACGGCAACCGCCTCGCTGACATCGTGGGTAACCAGCAACACGGTGAAGCCGTGTTCACGCCACAGCCGCTCGATCAGTTGCTGCATCTCGATACGGGTCAGGGCATCCAGCGCGCCGAGCGGCTCGTCCAGCAGCAGCAGGCGGGGCTGGTGGATGAGCGCCCGCGCCAACGCCACACGCTGCTTCTGGCCGCCAGACAATGCTGCCGGCCATTCCTGGGCACGGTCGGCCAGGCCGACCGCCTCCAAGGCATCCAGCGCACGTGGGCGCCAGTCGCCAGACAGGCCAAGACCAACGTTGTCGATCACTTTCTTCCACGGCAGCAGTCGTGCGTCCTGGAACATCAGGCGGGTTTCTTCACGGGCCTCGTCTAGCGGCGCAGCACCGGCCAGCAGTTGTCCGGCAGTGGGCTGGTCGAGCCCGGCCAGCAACCGCAACAAGGTGCTCTTGCCGCAGCCGCTGCGGCCAACGATGGCAACGAACTGGCCGGCCGGAATGTGCAGGTCGATACCCTTCAACACTTCGCGCTGGCCAAAAGTCTTGCGCAGGCCGTTGGAGGCCAGCGGGATGCCACGCAGCAGGCGTGGCGGCTGTTCCTTGAGCACGGTCATGCGCCCTCCTTCCTGGCAACTTGATAGGCGGGGTGCCAGCGCAGCCACACACGCTCCAGGCCGCGAGCGGCGAGGTCGGCGAGCTTACCGAGCACGGCGTACAGCACGATGGCCAGGACCACCACATCGGTCTGCAGGAACTCGCGAGCGTTCATCGCCAGGTAACCGATGCCGGCATTGGCCGATATGGTTTCGGCGACGATCAGGGTCAGCCACATGAAACCCAGGGCAAAGCGCACACCCACCAGGATCGACGGCAGCGCCCCCGGCAGGATCACCTGGCGAAACAGGCTGAAGCCAGACAAGCCATAGCTGCGGGCCATTTCCACCAACGCCGGGTCGACGTTGCGGATGCCGTGGTAGGTGTTCAGATAAATCGGGAACAACGTGCCCAGCGCGACCAGGAAGATCTTTGCCGACTCGTCGATACCGAACCACAGGATTACCAGCGGGATCAGCGCCAGGTGCGGCACGTTGCGGATCATCTGTACCGAGCTGTCGAGCAGGCGTTCACCCCAGTTCGAAAGGCCCGTGATGAAGCCGAGCACCAGGCCGATGCTGCCACCGATGACGAAGCCCAGCCCGGCCCGCCAGCCACTGATGGCCAGGTGCGTCCAGATCTCGCCGCTGCGGACCAGTTCGACGCCGGCGCTGATGACTGCACTGGGCGCCGGCAGGATACGCGTCGACAGCCAGCCGGCGCTGACCGCCAGCTGCCAGGCGGCCAACAGCAGCACCGGCAGCGCCCACGGCGCCAGGCGCTGGGTAAGGTTGGAGGAAGTAGAACGACTCATGGCCCGGCCCTCAGCTCTGCGACACGGACTTGGGCAGGATGTCGTTGGCCACCATCTCGCCGAACGGGCTTACATACCCACCGGTTTTCGGCTGCTCCGGGCGCTGCACATCAAGGTGCGGGAACAGCAGCTCCGCCACGCGGTAAGACTCTTCCAGGTGTGGGTAACCCGAGAAGATGAAGGTATCTATGCCCAAGTCGGCATATTCCTTCACCCGTGCTGCCACGGTAGGGCCGTCGCCCACCAGCGCGGTACCCGCGCCGCCCCGTACCAGGCCAACACCTGCCCACAGGTTGGGGCTGACTTCCAGGTTGTCGCGGTTGCCGCCGTGCAAGGCAGCCATACGCTGCTGGCCTACCGAATCAAAGCGCGCCAGCGAAGCCTGGGCACGGGAAATGGTGTCATCGTCCAGGTGCGAGATCAGGCGGTCAGCAGCAGCCCAGGCTTCTTCGTTGGTTTCCCGCACGATTACGTGCAGGCGGATACCGAAGCGTACTTCGCGGCCTTGAGCGGCAGCTTTTTCGCGCACCTGGGCGATTTTTTCGGCTACAGCGGCCGGTGGCTCGCCCCAGGTCAGGTACAACTCGACCTGTTCGGCAGCCAGGTCCTGGGCGGCCTCGGACGAACCACCAAAATACAGCGGAGGACGTGGCTGCTGAATCGGCGGGTAGAGCAGCTTGGCGCCCTTCACCTGAATGTGTTTGCCCTCGTAATCCACGTTTTCGCCTTCCAGCACCTTGCGCCAGATGCGGGTGAACTCGACCGAGGCCTCGTAGCGCTCCTGGTGGTTCAGGTGCAGACCGTCGCCGGCGAGCTCGTCCGGGTCACCGCCGGTTACCAAGTTGAACAACGCGCGGCCATTGGACAGGCGATCGAGGGTTGCGGCCTGGCGTGCTGCCACGGTTGGCGAAATGATGCCCGGGCGCAAAGCAACCAGGAATTTCAGGCGCTGAGTCACGGGAATCAGCGACGCAGCCACCAGCCAGGAATCCTCGCAGGAGCGCCCGGTCGGGATCAACACTCCACCAAAACCCAGGCGGTCGGCAGCCTGCGCGATCTGCTGCAGGTAACCGTGATCGACCGCACGTGCGCCGTCGGAAGTGCCCAGGTACTTGCCGTCACCATGGGTTGGGAGGAACCAGAAAATGTTAAGGCTCATTGGAGTTGTCTCCTCAAGGGTGGCTCAGGCCGGGGCGGCGCCCCGGCACAGGCGAATCAATCAAGGCGCGCTGGCGACCTTGGCCGGGGGTGTCCAGATCACGTCCTTGATGCTCAGCGGCTTGGGAATAAGCTTCAGCGCCTGGAACGTGTCGGCGATTTTCTGCTGCGCGGCCACCACGTCGGGGGTCAGCGGCGCAGCGCCGTAGCCTTGGCGTTTGACCGAGGTCAAGGTGATGTCGGCAGGCAGGCCGAGCAGCGGGGCAACCTGGTCGGTCACTTCCTGCGGGTTGGCCTGGGACCACTCGCCCACGGCGCGCACTTCTTCGATCACGGTGTTGATCACCGCTGGGTGCTGTGTCGCATAGTTGCGGGTGGCGAGGTAGAACTGGTGGTTGTCGACCAGGCCCTTGCCGTCACGCAGGGTGCGCGCTTGGAGCTGCTGCTCGGCGGCGGCCTGGTACGGGTCCCAGATCACCCAGGCATCCACGCTGCCGCGTTCGAAGGCGGCGCGGGCGTCGGCAGGTGGCAGGTAGACAGGCTGGATGTCGCTGTACTTGAGGCCGGCATCTTCCAAGGCGCGGACCAGCAGGTAGTGCACGTTGGAGCCTTTGTTGAGGACGACCTTTTTCCCCTTGAGGTCCTTCACCGACTGGATCGGCGAGCCCTTGGGCACCAGGATCGCTTCGCTGTGCGGCGCTGGCGGCTCGTAAGCCACGTAGAGGAGATCGGCGCCAGCGGCCTGGGCGAACACAGGAGGGGTCTCACCGGTGACACCAAAATCGATGGACCCGACGTTCAGCCCTTCAAGCAGCTGCGGGCCACCGGGGAACTCGGTCCACTGCACCTGCACGCCCTGCTCGGCCAGGCGTTTCTCCAGCGAGCCCTTGGCCTTGAGCAGCACCAGAGTGCCGTATTTCTGATAACCGATACGCAGGCTTTCGGCCTGGGCTTGGGTAATGGCGCCGAAGGACACAGCCGCCGCAAACAGGGCGACCAGACCACGACGCAAGAAGACTGTGCGCATGGCGCTCTCCTGTGCGAATGAGGTTCGGGTTGCACCTGCTTGCCTCGTTGTCGGGCGAGTAAGGTGGTGAAGCGGGTAGTGCCGTTCAGATGCTCCAGCGGGCGCTGATCAGGCGTTCGTTCAATACGCCGGGGGCCACCGGGCGCGGTCGACGGGCCAGGGCAACATGGAAAGTTTCCAGCGAGTCGTGCAGGCGTTCTTCCAGCGCCTGTACCAACTGCGCGGGCTTTGTACCTTCTGCGTAAGCCACCTGGCTGTCGTCGGCAAAGATCCCTTGCAGGGTCTCTTGTGCCTTCAGGGCCGACAGCACCGGCTTCAATGCGTAATCCACCGCCAGCATGTGGGCGATGCTGCCACCGGTGGCGATTGGCAACACGATCTTGTGTGCCAAGGCGCGCTCGGGCAGCAGGTCCAGCAAGGTTTTCAGGGCACCGGCAAACGAAGCCTTGTACACCGGGGTGGCGACGATCAGGCCATCAGCCTGGGCTACCAGTTGTTGAAAGTGCTGCACATGCGGGCTGTCGAAACGGGCATGCAGCAGGTCTTCGGCGGGAAAGTCACGCACCTGGAACGTCACCACTTCAACGCCGCGGTCCTGCAGCCACTGGCGCGAACGCTCGAGCAGCACGCCGGAGCGTGAACGGAGACTTGGGCTACCACCGATTGAGACGACCAGCATTGCTGCGCTTCCTTGTGTTCTGTTGGAGGTGACATTAACAGCTGCTACATATATCTAGAAATCATATTTTTTCATTTGTTTATTCCATTAGTGTCTTTAACCATTAGGGCCTCTTCGCAGGCGCGCCGGCTCCCACAGGTTTTTGGCAGGCATAAAAAAGGGCCGTCGAAACGGCCCGAAAATCCCTGCTTGGCTAAGAGCAATGCAACGAGGAATCCATTAACGATTGGGCTGAGGGGTCAGGCGCAGATAGGGTTTGACCGCCCGGTAACCTTTGGGGAAGCGCTGCTTGATCTCCTCCTCATCCTTGAGCGAAGGCACGATCACCACCTCGTCGCCGTCCTGCCAGTTACCTGGCGTGGCGACCTTGTGGTTGTCGGTCAACTGCAGCGAGTCGATCACCCGCAGAATCTCATTGAAATTGCGCCCGGTACTGGCCGGGTAGGTAATGGTCAGGCGCACTTTCTTGTTTGGGTCGATGACGAACAGCGAGCGTACGGTCAGGGTGTCGCTGGCGTTCGGGTGGATCAGGTCGTACAGGTCGGACACCTTGCGGTCAGCGTCGGCAATGATCGGGAAGTTGACCACAGTGTTCTGGGTCTCGTTGATGTCCTCGATCCACTTGTGGTGCGAGTCGACCGGGTCCACCGACAGGGCGATGGCCTTGACCCCGCGCTTGGCGAAATCGTCCTTCAGCTTGGCAGTCAGGCCCAGCTCGGTGGTGCACACCGGCGTGAAGTCGGCCGGGTGGGAAAACAACACCCCCCAGCTGTTGCCCAGCCACTCGTGGAAGCGGATCTTGCCTTCGCTGGAATCCTGTTCGAAATCGGGGGCGATATCGCCGAGTTTGAGGCTCATGGGCTGCGGCTCCTTGGCTGGGTTCTGTACCGTATGGGTTCAATGTGCCTGCAATCGGTTAAAAACAAAAAGAATAAATAACAATTTATTTATAACTATAATGCATACCAATCTAGAGGCACAAAAAAGCCTCGCTCTAAGCGAGGCTTTCTCTGTGATTACGAATTACAGGAAGCTGTAAGTGTAGTTCACGATGAAACGAGTCTGGTCTTTGTCCAGGGCGCTTTCGCCGCTACCACGGTAGACGCCTTGACGCAGGCTGAAGCCCAGGCCTTTGAGAGCGCCTTCCTGAAGGGTGTAGTCGACGCGGGCGTCACGTTCCCATTCGTTGTAGCTGCCGTCACCGGACTTGTTGCGAACATCGTCACCACGCAGGTAGGCCACCGAAGCCTTCAGGCCTGGAACACCCAGAGCCGCAAAGTCATAGGAGTACTGACCAAAGGTCGTATTCTCACCCGCACGGGCAAACTGGTTGATCATGCTATCGGTGAACAGGTAGAAGCTCGCGCCGCCGTTGCCTTCCACAGAGGAAGTGGAACCGTCTTTACGAACGCTACCTTGGTTCAGCCAGACGAAACCACCATCATCACCCACTTGCTGGTGACCGAGCATCAGCGCGTGGCCACCCAGGGTGTAGGTGAACATGGCGCTCCAGGTCTTGTTGTCGACCTCGCCCGAGTTCTTCGCATAGCCACCGTTGTTGTCGAAGGCATAACCAGTCTGGCCATTCTTGCCATCGCTGCTGCTGTCGAAGTAGCGCAGGTCAGTCTTGAACGACTGGTTGTCGGCGATCTTGAATACGTGAGTCGCACCCAGGAAGTGCTGCTTGTAGAAGTCTTCCAGGTTCGAGTAGTAGTACTGCAGGGTCAGGTCTGGAGTGAGCTTGTAATCACCGCCGGCGAACTGGAACTTGTTGCTGTCCCGGAAGGCGCCAGAAACGGAGAGACCGGTACGGTTGCTCGAAGCACGACCCATGGCGTGGGTCAGTTGACCCGCGTTGATGGTCAGGTTGTCGATTTCCTTCGACTGGAGAGTGCCACCCTCGAAGGTCTGTGGCAGCAGACGACCATCGTTGGAGACCAGGATCGGCAGCATAGGCGCCAGGGCGCTACCGTAGTGGACCTCGGTTTTGGAGAAGCGAGCCTTGGCATTACCGCCAATGCGTGCCCAGTTGTGAACTGCCGAACCATCGGAGTCACTCGGGAAGAACGTGTTGTTGGCATCTGGACGGCTACCACGGCCACCATCCAGGTGAATGCCCCACAGCGCTTGAACGTCAACACCAAAGCCTACGGTGCCTTGGGTGAAACCAGACAGGTAGTCGAGCTTGAAACCCTGCCCACTTTCTTTCTGGTCGATACCGCTTTCGCGGTTGTCATCGTTGAAGTACATGGTGCGCGAGCTGAGCGACAGTTTGCTGTCTTCAACGAAACCGGCAGCGCCTGCTTGTTGGGCGAGAACCCCCAATGCCACGGCCAGAGCCAGGCTGGACTTGTACATGTTTTGCTCCTCTACGTTCTAATTCTTGTGTATCTCTGGCGGCAGGGTCTTCTGCCCCGCTCACCGTGGATTGGCGATTAAGTCCCAAAGCGTGACCATTAAGTCAATCGTTTCTAAACGTTTCACGACTTTGGTCTAAGACGCCACCTGCGCTACAGGATAATGACAATCCTATAAATCCAAAATGACCGTTTTATGAATTTGTAAGATTTTTAAGGAATATGTTAGGAACCTTTACTGCCATTCGTTGTAGCGGGGCCACCTTTTCATAACCATTGGTTATTTGCAAACGTTTGCTTATAACCTAATTCCGTATGGTTCTATAGGAGCGAAAACCTTTGCAGGTTGTGCGGGTTTCGCCATTGGCCCAGATTGCGACCCCATGTCCTGCCCGGCATGGAGCTTGCTGGATGGCCTGCCCCCCTAAGGCCTTTGCCTCCTAAGCTAATTCGAAAAAGTTATTTATTTTTGATTTCTTAGATCATTTAGCCTTCTCGTCATCCATTACCCAGATTGCCTGACGAGAGGTTCACCATGATCCCGCATGCCCCGCTGCGCCTGTTCGCCGCCCTGACCCTCGCCGGCACCAGCTGGCTGGCCCAGGCTGCAGACCTGACAGTCGCCTACCAGACCACGGTCGATCCAGCCAAGGTGGCGCAGGTCGATGGCGACTACGAGAAGGCCAGCAAGGCCAGCATCGACTGGCGCAAGTTCGACAACGGCGCCGACGTGATCACCGCCGTGGCCAGCGGTGACGTACAGATCGGCTACCTCGGCTCCAGCCCGCTGGCCGCCGCTGCCACCCGCAAACTGCCGGTCGAAACCTTTCTGATCGCCACGCAGATTGGCGCCGGCGAAGCACTGGTCGCCCGCGACAGCGTCAAGACCCCACAAGACCTGATCGGCAAGAAAGTCGCCGTGCCGTTCGTGTCCACCGGCCACTACAGCCTGCTGGCAGCCCTGAAAAGCTGGAACATCGATCCGTCCAAGGTGCAAATCCTCAACCTCGCACCCCCAGCCATCATTGCTGCCTGGAAGCGCGGAGACATCGATGCAACCTACGTCTGGGACCCGGCCCTGGGCGTGGCCAAGGAAAACGGCAAGGTGCTGATCACCTCTGGCGAGCTGGCCGCCAAAGGCGCGCCGACCTTCGATGCGTGGATCGTGCGCAAGGACTTCGCCGCCAAACACCCCGATGTGGTCAAGGCCTTCGCCAAAGTGACCCTCGATGCCTATGCCGACTACCGCAAGGACCCGAAAGCGTGGCTGGCCAACCCCGACAACGTGACCAAGTTGGCCAAGCTGTCCGGCGCCAAACCTGCCGACATCCCGGTACTGCTGCAGGGTAACGTCTACCCGCTGGCTGCCGACCAGGCCAGCGCCTTGGGTGCGCCAACCACCCAGGCACTGACCGACACCGCGACCTTCCTCAAGCAACAGGGCAAGGTCGACGCGGTACTGCCGGACTACTCGCCATACGTCAGCGCCCAGTACCTCCCCAACTAAGCCTGCACAACCGGAGCCCGCCATGGCCTTGCTCGAACTGGAGCGCATCAGCGCACAGTACCCCGGTGCCGCCACCCCGGTACTGGCCGATATCAACCTGAGCCTGGGGCCTCGCCAGTTGCTGGTGGCCCTGGGGCCATCCGGCAGCGGCAAGACCTCGCTGCTTAACCTGATCGCCGGCTTCGTCCCCCCCAGCGCCGGCCGTATCACCCTTGACGGTGTGCCGGTGGAGGGCCCCGGCGCCGAGCGCGGCGTGGTATTTCAGGACGACGCGCTGCTGCCCTGGCAGAACGTGCTAGGCAACGTCGCCTTCGGCCTGGAGCTGGCCGGCGTGCCGCGCGTCGAGCGTGAAGCCAGGGCACGCGAGATGCTGGCCCTGGTCGACCTCGCCGGCTTCGGCGAGCGGCGCATCTGGCAGCTGTCAGGTGGCCAGAAGCAACGCGTGGGCCTTGCCCGGGCACTGGCAGCCGACCCACGGGTGCTGCTGATGGACGAACCGTTCGGCGCCCTCGATGCCTTCACCCGCGAGCAGATGCAGGAGTTGTTGCTGCAGGTGTGGCAACGCACCGCCAAGCCGGTGTTCCTGATTACCCACGACATTGAAGAGGCCGTGTTTCTGGCCAGCGAGCTGGTGCTGCTGGCACCCAACCCGGGGCGTGTAGTGGAACGTCTGCAACTGGACTTCGGCCAGCGCTATGCCGCAGGTGAGTCGGCCCGGGCGATCAAGTCCGACCCGGCCTTCATCGAAACCCGCGAGCACGTACTGGCCCGCGTTTTCTCTCAACGCCAAAGCTTGCAGGAGCGCGCATGAGCAGCCTGGACCTGCCGGTTACCGGCAAAAGCGAAGAACAAGCCCGGCCAGCCACCCGGCTGAGCCGCCCACTGCCTACCCGCTGGATCAGCGCCCTGACCCTCGCCAGCCTGCTGCTGGCTTGGTGGCTGGTGACTGCCGCCGGTTGGGTCGAGCCCCTGTTCCTACCCTCGCCCAGCGATATCCTGGCCAAAGCCTGGACCTTGCTGACCCAGGGCTACATGGACGCCAGCCTCTGGCAGCATCTGGGCGCCAGCCTGGGGCGCATCGGCGTGGCCCTGGTGGCCGCCACCCTCACTGCCATCCCGGTGGGTATCGCCATCGGCTACAACCGCATTGCACGCGGCATCCTCGACCCGCTGATCGAGTTCTACCGGCCGATCCCGCCGCTGGCCTACCTGCCGCTGATCGTCATCTGGTGCGGCATTGGCGAGCTGTCGAAGGTATTGCTGATTTACCTGGCGATTTTCGCCCCGATCGCCATTGCCACTGCCACCGGCGTACGCACGGTCGACCCAGCCAAGCTGCGTGCCGCGCAGTCGCTAGGCGCCAGCAAGGCCCAGCTGATTCGCCATGTGATCCTGCCCAGCGCGCTGCCCGACATCCTCACCGGTATCCGCATCGGCCTGGGGGTTGGCTGGTCGACCCTGGTCGCCGCCGAACTGATCGCTGCCACCAGCGGCCTAGGCTTCATGGTGCAGTCGGCGGCGCAGTTCCTGGTCACCGATGTGGTGGTACTGGGCATTCTGCTGATCGCCCTGATCGCCTTCGCCCTGGAGATGAGCCTGCGTGCCCTGCAACGCAAGCTGGTGCCCTGGCACGGGCAAAGCCACTGAACCCCATTGCCCACGCCAGCACACTGGCGCCTGATTGAAGAGACCGACATGAGCCTGACCATCACCCCACTCAGCCCGGCGCTCGGCGCCCAGATCAGCGGTGTGGACATCAGCCGCGAAATCAGCGCAGCAGAACGCGACGCCATCGAACAGGCGCTGCTGCAGCACCAGGTGCTGTTCTTCCGCGACCAGCCGATCACCCCGGAGCAGCAGGCGCGCTTTGCTGCCCGCTTCGGTGACCTGCACATTCACCCAATCTACCCCAACGTGCCGGACACCCCGCAGGTGCTGGTACTCGACACAGCAGTGACCGATGTACGCGACAATGCCGTATGGCACACCGACGTGACCTTCCTGCCGACCCCGGCACTGGGCGGGGTGCTCAGTGCCAAGCAGTTGCCGGCCTTCGGTGGCGATACCCTGTGGGCCAGCGGCATTGCCGCCTTCGAGGCCTTGTCGGTGCCGCTGCGGGAAATGCTCGATGGGCTGACCGCTACCCATGACTTCACCAAGTCATTCCCGCTGGAGCGCTTTGGCACCACGGCCGAAGACTTGGCGCGCTGGGAAGCCACCCGGCGCAACAACCCACCGCTGTCGCACCCGGTGGTGCGTACGCATCCGGTCAGCGGGCGCAAGGCGTTGTTCGTCAATGAAGGGTTTACTACACGCATCAATGAGCTGAGCGAGCTGGAAAGCGAGGCGTTGCTGAAGCTGCTGTTCGCCCATGCTACGCGGCCGGAATTCAGCATTCGCTGGCGGTGGCAGGAGAATGACGTGGCGTTCTGGGACAACCGCGTGACCCAGCATTTCGCGGTGGATGACTACCGGCCGAACCGGCGGGTGATGCACCGCGCGACCATCCTTGGGGATGCGCCTTTCTAGCTGTTGCCTGTCCCGGCCTCTTCGCGTACAAGCCCTCCCCCACAAGTACAACACAGGTTTCGAAACCGGTGCCGTGCCTGTGGGAGCGGGCTTGCCCGCGAAGAGGCCGGGACAGGAGAGCTTGGTCAGCGGACCAGGTGCAGGTACTGCATGTGCCGCTCGTACTGGTCGAGGATGTCGTTGATGATCTGCTCCTTGCTGTAGCCCACCAGGTCATAGTTCTGGCTGCCTTCGCTCAGGTGCACCTCGGCGCGGTAGTAGCGGCGGTTCTTCAACTCTTGCGTACCCAGCCCACCCAGGGCGAACGATGGCGTGAAGTAGCCACGCATCTGCACCTGGTAAATGAACGGCTGTTCCTCGCCATGGCCAATCTTCAGGCTGACGTTGTCGTGGCTCGGGTCGTCCTGGGTAATCAGTACCAGGCCCTTCTGCTCGAACACTTCACGCACGTCGGCAATCGCCGGGCGCACCACGTCGTCCATGAAGCGGTACACCTCATCACGCGACGGGAAGTGCACCGCCTGGCTCAGGCGCTGTCGCCAGCCACCACGGCCACGGCGTGACTGGGCGAACGGGGCCAGCGAGTGCATCTGCGCGATCTGGCGTTGCGACTCCAGGTAGAACGCCTTGTGCAGCCCCCACATCATGCACAGCAGAATCAGCGAGAACGGCAGCGAGGTCAGCACCACCGCCGACTTGAGCGAATCGATGCTGCCCGCAAACAGCAGTGCACTGGTGATCAGCGCGGTCATCGCCCCCCAGAAGATGCGCAGCCAGTTCGGCCCATCTTCATCGGCATCACCGCCCTGGGCTGACAGGGTCGAGAGCACCACAGTGCCCGAGTCGGCCGAGGTCACGAAGAACACGAAGCTGATGAACACGGTAGTGGCGATCACCACCTTGCTCCAGGGGTACGTCTCCAGCAGCAGGTACAGGCTCATCGACGGGTTGTCCAGCGCGGACTGGCCCAGTGCGGTCATGCCGTGGTTGATCACCTGGTCGAGTGCACTGTTGCCGAAGATCGACATCCACGCCAGGGTGAAGCCCAACGGGATCAGCAGCACGCCAAAAACGAACTCGCGGATAGTACGGCCACGGGAAATGCGGGCGATGAACAGGCCCACGAACGGCGCCCAGGCAATCCACCAGGCCCAGTAGAAGACCGTCCAGCCGCCCAGCCAGTCACGGTTTTCACCGTAGGCATAAACGTCGAAGCTCTTGCGCGGCAATGCGCCCAGATAGTCGCCAAGGTTCTGGATCAGGGTGTTGAACAGGTGTTGGGTTGGCCCGGCGAACAGCACGAACAGCAGCAGCGCGCAGGCCAGGAACAGGTTGATGTCGCTCATCACCCGCACACCCTTCTCTACCCCGGCAACGGCCACGGCCACGGCCGCGCCCATCATCAGTGTGATGAGGATCACCTGCACCCACTGGCTATGGCTGATGCCGAACAGGTAGTCGAGGCCGGCGTTCAGGTGCAGCACGCCAAAGCCCATGTCGGCGCCCAGGCCGAACACCGTGGCGATGATGCCGAAGCCGTCCACCGCGTAGCCGATCGGCCCGTTGATGCGCTTGCCGATCAGCGGGTACAGCGCCGAGCGCAGCGCCAGCGGCAGGTTGTGTCGGTAGGCGAAGTAGGCCAGCGCCATGCCGACAAAGGCGAATACGCCCCAGCCATGCAGGCCCCAGTGCAGGAACAGGATCTGCATCGCCTGGCGCCCGGCCTCGGCCGTGCCCGCTTCGCCCTGGGGCGGTTGCAGCATGTGGGTCAGCGGCTCGGAGACACAGAAGAAGAACAGCGTAATGCTGATACCGGCGGCAAACAGCATGCCGGCCCATGACAGGTAGCTGAACTCGGGTTCGTCGTGGTCGGCACCGAGCTTGATCTTGCCGTAGCCGGACAAGGCGGTGACCACCACGAAGACCAGGTACAGCGTCATCGCCAGCATGTAGTACCAGCCGACCGTGTTGGCGGCCCAGTTCTGCGCCGCCAGCAACCAGTCGCCTGCAGCTTGCGGATTGCTGATGACCACCAGGCCGAAGATGAGGATGAAGCTTGCCGCAAAATAGAACACCGGGGGGTTCATGCGGATCTTGCCATTGGCAAGGGACGGGTTCGGTGCACTCATCGGGCGTGCACCTCGTCACATGACGTAAGGTTCGGAATGAACGGGTTCAGCAAAGGAATCCTCCTGTTGAACACCGGCAGCGGACCAGCGTTTTTTCATTGAACAAGCGTTCAAGTTAACCATGGATCGGATTTCAATGCGAATTGGGGCGCTGATTGGCGTTCTCTTGCGCTGGCCTCTTCGCGGGTGAACCCGCTCCCACAGAGGCCTCACAGAACCCGAAACTTGTGCAGTACCTGTGGGAGCGGCGGTGCGGCGATCCGATTTACCCGCGAAAGGGCCGGTACAGGCTAAGCAAATGCCAGATCAGTTCTTGTCCTGGCAATCCAGCTGCAGGTTGGCCTGGGTGATGTTGCTCTCAGCCGGTACGCTGCGGGTCAGCCACACATTGCCGCCAATGGTCGAACCCTTGCCGATGGTAATGCGCCCCAGCACTGTGGCTCCGGCGTAGATCACTACATCGTCCTCGACGATGGGATGGCGCGGCAGGCCTTTGTGCAAGGTCCCCGACTCATCGCTTGGGAAGCGCTTGGCACCCAGAGTCACCGCTTGGTAGATGCGCACGCGCTCGCCGATGATTGCGGTTTCGCCGATGACCACGCCGGTTCCGTGGTCAATGAAGAAGCTTGGCCCGATCTGCGCGCCTGGGTGAATGTCGATACCGGTGGCCGAATGCGCCAGCTCCGAACTGATCCGCGCCAGCAGCGGCAGGCCGGCCCGGTACAGGTGGTGCGCCAGACGGTGGTGGATGATCGCCAGGATCCCGGGGTAGCACAGCAGCACTTCATCGACGCTGCGGGCGGCCGGGTCACCGTGGTAGGCGGCCAGCACGTCGGTGTCGAGCAGCACGCGCAATGCCGGCAGCGCAGCGGCAAAGCCCTGTATCAGGCTCAGGGCCTGGGCATCGACGCTGGCCAGCTCAGCCTTGCTTTGCCGGGCGGCATAGCGCAACTCCAACCGCGCCTGGGTCAGCAAGGCGGTCAGCGCGGCATCCAGGGTATGGCCCACGTAAAAGTCTTCGCTCTCCTCGCGCAGGTCCACCGGCCCAAGGCGCATGGGGAACAACGCACCGCACAGTTGCTCCAGAATCTGCCGCATCGCCTCCCGCGATGGCAGCTCACGCCCGCCCTGCTCGCCAATGCTGCGGCCATTGCGGGTGCGCCATTGCTCACGGGCGCCGCGCAGGCCAGTGACAATGCTCTGCAACTGCCAGTGCGCGGATGAAGGTTGTTCGCTCACGGTTTTCTCCTGCCGTATAGGCCATCTGATTTTTTCGCCAGGCCCGGCCCTTTCGCGGGCACGCCCGCTCCCACAGGTACAGCACAGCTTTTGAGCCCTGTGCGGTACCTGTGGG